>CAZWJX010000021.1:21105-21827 GCA_964634695.1 uncultured Syntrophobacterales bacterium
GGGTAAAGCTCTTTGACCGCTACCGATCCGAAGCAAACCTTCGCATAAAAGACTGGCTTAGCGGGGTCAGAAGAGTTCTTAAACAGGGCATCGTTCTAATTATAGATTACGGTTATGATGCTGAAGATTATTACGACTATTCAAGAAACCGCGGCACTCTGTTATGTTACTTCAAACACCGGGTAATTGAATCGCCCTATGTCAACGTTGGCGAACAGGACATAACAGCTCACGTAAATTTTACAGCCGTTTCCAGATGGGCTGAAGAGGCCGGCTTTGCTGTACTCGATTACACTACACAGCATCGTTACCTACTGTCGCTCGCCGATGAAGAACTTCTCGAAAACCTTTACCAGGAAAACCCGGCTCACATGATTCAGTTCAAAACTCTGATGCTTCCCGAAGGCATGGGAGAGTCTCACAAAGTGATGATTTTGTCAGCTAAATAATAGCATGTAGAAGGCAGGCCTTGCGCATGCCCGCAACGAAGTTTTTGCTTTTCATTGCAAGGCCGCTGTTTCCCTCTCCGTCATTGCGAGGCCACAAAGTGGCCGTGGCAATCTCATAAAAAACAACGACGAGATTGCTTCGTCGCTTCACTCCTCGCAATGACACACTGAGTGATTGCTTCGCCTTCGCTTCACTCCGGCTCGCAATGACAGGTTAACCCGAGTTTGTCAAAGCGTTTTGTAAGTTATTGAAATCATTGAGTGTGGGTCAAA
>CAZWJX010000022.1:0-8986 GCA_964634695.1 uncultured Syntrophobacterales bacterium
CTTCGTTCGCAATGACGAGATTGCTTCGTCGCTTCGCTCCTCGCAATGACAACCAATGCCGTCATTGCGAGGCTGCCGCAAGGCAGCCGTGGCAATCTCAAAAAGAACACAATGAGAGATTGCTTCACTTCGTTCGCAATGACGAGATTGCTTCGTCGCTTCGCTCCTCGCAATGACACTCAATGCCGTCATTGCAATGACGGTATAAAAAACTCACAATGACACAATAAACACAGTTACGCATTTTTCGAACAGGTTCGCATATCCCGGTACCGGACAACAAGCGGTCAGCATCCCCGGATTAGTAAAATTTCTATGGCGCAACGGGCTTCGATGCTCTGCATCCTCTTAAAGTTGCAACGAGTCTGGCGGGATAAATAATAAGATCCAGAGCATCGGATATTGATCGGCATACGACATCCGCCTGCTCAATAGCTCCCGGCGATGCGCCTTCATGCTGAACAACGCATATCCCTATGGCTGCATGGGCAAGCATAAGTCTGTCGTTTGCACCGTTTCCGATTGCCACACATCGTTCCAGACCGAGCCTCGAAATATAAGCCAGCTTCTCTTCGTCTTCTCGATCACCTGCTTTGATTACAGAAACGGAACAAGGCAAACCGGAAAGAGCCTTCTCCACCGTCCCGAAGGTATCAGCGGTAAGAACATGGATCTGAAGTATCTCGGAGAGCCTTTCCATCCTGACGGCTACTTCTGGAAGGAGTTTTCCATCAAGAGCAATGGTGCCGTTGTAATCAAGCACAAGGTGCTCTAATGTATAGCTCCCCCTTCCCGGAATATCGAGCTTGAGCATGTCTGGATTCCTCCGGGACTCGATAAATCAGGATTTTTTATCTTGACTCGTATCCAGAGATTTGAGCCTGTCCGAAAGATTTTTTAGCTTTGACGACTGCACGGTAAACACTTGAATCATATCAGTATCACCGCTTTTTACCCACACGGTTGAAGAATCCTTCTGGTTGGCGCTTACCTCTTGCCATGCAAGTTCTGCCAGCAGCTTCCCGCCGGTATCGTAAAACTGGACAGATTCTCCAATTTTATCCGGTAAGGATTTGACCGGTTCTTTTTTTGTCTCGTATTCAATGTCATTCGCCGCCCATATAACAGACCTTACTTTCCATCCTTCTGACAGCTTATTGTAACCTTTATCCGAGCCCTTTTTCCATTTCCAGTGTGAGTCCCTGTCGCCTTCTTTTACGAATTCCATCGTATCGTTTCCACGACGCCATACTATTTTCCCGATATCATCTTCCTTCCACGTCATAAGGGAACGGTCGAGAAGGTCATCGGGCTTATGAGGAAGCTCGTTGAGGATATAACGATCAACCACGGCAACAAAGGGAAGATCGGAACTGACGGCTTCCAGTCTTGGAACCGAAGAACCCGGCTCTTTCTGAGCTTCTCCTTCCTGTTTCTGCTCCACGTAGTTGCCGAACTTAATCTTCAAAGGATTGCGGTTGGAAAGGTCCAGAGATATGGTTACAATGGGATTACCGGGTTTGTAGGATTCGGGGTCTACCTTTGAATCTCCGACGAATTTGATAGCTCGCAGCCATCTGATCTGGTCAACAATATGATCCACCCTGGATTTCTTTACTTTGATGTCAGGGTTATCCTGGAGCTTCCAGCCCTGTGCTTCCCTGACGATGGTTATTTGGTTTTCTTTGTCTCCGTGCCAGCGAATTTCTATGCTTTTCACCTGCGGATCTTCGAAGGAAGCGAGTTCCTTTTTCCTCAGGTCGTATAGCTCCTTTTTGAGAACGCCCCACACTCCCGTATCTATAACAAACACCGGTTCTTTGCCGACCGGTGCGTTATCGACAAAAGCCATAGCATAGACACCGTCACCTATCGGGGTTTTGTCACCGATAAGCAGACGATGCTCTTTTTGATTTACCTTTGCCGAGATTGTTATGGTCGGGTTTTTCAGACCGAAGGCAGAGAGGTCGCCTTCATGCCCGATCCATTTCTTCGCCCGAAGACTTGCCAGCGTGTTGACAAAGCCCAGCACTGAGGGACGATCGGTTTCCGTTTCCAGAGGGGAAGTAATTCGCCATTGATCTCCCTCTTTTACGAGCACTATTTTTCCGGAGTTCCTGAGAATAGTAATCTCGCCTATTTCATCCGGATTCATGCTGAAGACTTTACGTTCGGCCTCTTTCGCTTCTGTTTCCTTACGCTTTTTGTGCACTTCAAAGACAAAGAAATAGGTCGCAAGAGCCACGAAGATAACGGCATAAACAATAAGATAGCGCCACTTCTTGGTCATCGCTGAGCCCTCCTGACCATGTAAACATAAGAGGCGACAAAGATTACAAGAAGCGGCATAAGGACCATGCTGATCAAAAAGGCAAGTCGTATCTGGGTCGTTGTCAGCACCAGAGGCTCGCCTTCTTTGGCACGGCGCTCAATAGTTATGAGAGTCTGCTCTTCGGCCAGATAATGCACAGAGTTAAGGAACAGGTCACCATTTCCAGCGATTCCAAAATAGGTATTCGACGCAAAGTCCGAATCACCAAAAACGGCGATAATGGCTTTAGGCGGCGAAGTTTTAGAAGCCGACTCATCTTTCTGATCCGCCTCTTTCTTCTGGCTTATTTCCGCTATAGCGGCAATGGTCACAGGACCCGGAATATCTTCTTTCTCGTCAAAAGTTGCCTGATTTTGCTCCAGAAGCTTACGGTTTGTCTCCCCCCAGGCGGCTTCACTTGTCTGAGCAAGCACCGTCGTGACGATATTGTCAGGCTTTTGCTGAGATTCCCTTACAGAGCGAGCTTCTGGGAAAAAGGTAAGAACGTTGAAGTTGTTTGTGATCTTATGTATTCCATACTGGGTTACGACAGGCATTAATGGACTTCCGCCGAACACACGGCTGAGTTTATCCACCACCACGTCATTTGACAGTTCAAAACCATAGGAATTAAGAAACTTTTTTAGTCCCGCATCGTAGTATGGATCCAGCATAACAAGCAGATGCCCGCCCCTGTTAATATAGGCTTCGAGCGCTTTAACTTCCTCCGGCAAAAAATCTTTCCTAGGGCCAGCTATAACAACGACTGCCGCATCCTGAGGCACCTCACCTTTCTCAAGCAAAACCAGTTTATCCACTTCGTAGTTGTCTTTTTCCAGTGAGGACTTGACCGTTGAATAACCATCTTTTCCAAAGTCTTCTATAGGATGTTCACCGTGGCCGGACACAAAATAAATCTTCTTTTTTTCCGTCCTTGTAAGCTTCAGCACAGCATTGGTGATGGATTCTTCAGAAACGGTTGTGACCGTCTCCTTACGACCATAACCTTCTATAACAGCCGTTCCGTAAGTCTTGATGTCGTATTTTTTCGCAAGCTCTGGATTTCTGTCGGGATCCACAAATTCGTACGATATGAGTTTGTTCACATATCGATAGCTCTCAAACAAATCCTGCGCTTTTGACCTGGCTTCATCGTCGCCAAAGAATCCCAGAATTTTAACCGGTTCCTTCAGGGTTTCCACAATCTTTCTGGACTGTTCTGACAGGGTGTGACTCTTGCTTTTCGTTAAATCCCACCTGATCGGATGTCGTTCCGCTATAAGACCCAAAAGTACAAGGATTGCTACTACAATTATTATTGAAAGACTCGTGTGTAACCATTGAGACCATAAACGCTTTCCTCGAATATGCTCGCTCATAATAATAAGCCTCCTCAATACGATAACAGCTTATAAGTCGCAACAGGTGTCGCTATCCTCGCCACCTTTCTACATCAAGACGCCTTACGGTAAGGAAGATGAAAAAGGCCATAAAAATCAGATAATAAGCCACGTGCCTTGAGTCTATAAGCCCTTTAACGAATGGATCGAAGTGATAGGTGAGAGAAAGATATTCGCACACTTTGCCGACGGTTGAGTAACTTATGGACTTCATCCAGGATATGATCCAGAATCCCAGAAGAGCGCCAAATGAAAGGGTAGCGGCGATAATCTGATTCTGCGTTATTACTGAGGTAAAAAGCCCGATGGAGAGAAAGGCTGTGCCCATGAGAATAACTCCCAGATAACCACTTATAACGGCTCCCACCGTGAGCTTCGTGAGATACCCCAGGAGTACCATATAAGGAAGGGTCCCGGCGAGTAACACGATAAGAACGGTTACGACGGATGCCAGTTTTGCCAGAACAAGACTCACCTCGGTCAGAGGATAAGTAAACAGCAGTTCAATCGTCCCAGTTTTTCTCTCTTCGGCAAAAAGTTTCATAGTCAGAAGCGGCGATAACAGGAGGAGAACTATGCTTGTATCCAGAAGAAAAGGTCTTACAACCATAGAAATGGCATTAAGTTCCTGCACCAGGAAAGGGTTCTGTGTAGCCTGAAAACTGAGAACGTTGTAATAAGCCAGAGCGCTGTAAAAAAAATAACCCGATAGCAAATAGAATACGAACAACACAACGTACAGAATAGGCGACGCCCAGAAGGCATAAAGTTCCTTTGTATAAACAGCCCAGAACCCCCGCATTTTATGCTACCTCCGCTGTTTCTGAGTATTCTTCTTCTGTGACAAGGTGCATGAAGACTTCTTCAAGGGTCATGTCAACGCTTCTGAGTTCCACAAGACGGAGCCCTTTTTCCACAAGAACCTGAGCAACATCTGCCCGGATGTCCTTTTCCTGATCCGTCTCCACGTACCATCTCATCCCGTTCCCGTCGGCAGGGGTGACATCTTTTACACCTGTAAGAGCTTCAAGAGCTTTTCTGAGATCCTCTGCGCTGACGGGTTTTTCAAATCCCACCGTTATCTGGGCTTTCTTTTGGAGCTGTCTGGTAAGGCGCTCAGGTGAATCGGTTGCCACCACTCGACCTTTATTGATAATCACCACTCGATTACAGGTCTGAGCCACTTCGGGAAGAATATGGCTGCTCATGAGAATCGTATGATCTGCTCCCAGACTTTTTATCAGATTTCGCATTTCGATGATCTGTGCCGGGTCAAGCCCTATTGTAGGCTCGTCAAGGATCAACACAGGGGGATTTCCCAGAAGTGCCTGAGCCAGGCCTACTCTCTGGCGATAGCCTTTTGAAAGATGACCTATTATCCTTCCGATCACGTTCTCAATACCGCAAAGCTCAACAACCCGGCTAATTTCACGCCTTGTTGTTGCCTTATCCAGTCCCTTCGCACATGCAGCAAACTCGAGAAAGCGCTTTACGGTCATTTCCTTATAAAGCGGGACATTTTCCGGAAGATAGCCTATCTGGCGGCGAACATTTATGGAATCGTCGAGGCAATCGAAGCCGTTTATTTTGGCCGTCCCTGAAGATGGAGCTATGTAACAGGTGAGAATTTTTATGGTTGTGGATTTTCCGGCTCCATTCGGTCCCAGAAAACCTACAATCTCGCCCTTTTCTACTTTAAAACTGACATCCACAATAGCAGGAATGGATCCGTAATACTTCGTCAGTCCCTCAACTTCGATCATAAAGTGGACAACCTCCCAACAAAATATGAGCCCCTAAATGACTTAAGGGGCTTGTTAGCTGAAAATATATAGTAAATGTCATTGCGAGGCCGCTGTGAGGTGGCCGTGGCGATTGCTTCGACTCTGGTTCCCAACGACGCCTCTCTCATCGTCATTGCGAGCGCCCGAAGGGCGCGTGGCAATCTCTTTTTTGTTACAACAGAGAGATTGCTTCGTCGCTTCGCTCCTCGCGATGACCCGAGGGGAGGACAATAACAAGACTACTTCATCGTCCGCTATGACGACCTCCTCGCAATGAACCAAAAGGGCCGTTTCCCAGTAACACGCTGAGGGGGTTGCCTCCCCCGCAATGGTGGGTCTGACTTTAATTAGCTGAAGCAGCCTTTCCCTTGGACTTGCTTCTTGCCCATCCCCACCATTTATGTTTCTTCTCGCCCTTTTCTCTGTCGATTTTTATAAATTCTTCCAGTAATTCTCTTTGCCGTTTGGTCACGTGTTGAGGAATTTCAACCACGATCTCAACAAGCAGGTCTCCTCGCCGCCCTGAACGGGGATCGGGAGCGCCTCTTCCCGGAAGCCTGACCACGTATCCCGGAGGAGTTCCCGGTTCAAGCTTTATGGTCTCAATTCCTTCCAGGGTTGGAACCTGAATTTCCGCTCCCAGTATAGCTTCCACGAAATGGACTGGAACCTTCACATAAATCATGGTTCCATCACGTTCAAAAAACTCGTGGGGTTCCACCTCCACCTGAACATAGAGATCGCCGGGCGGACCACCTCTGTAACCGCATTCTCCTTCTCCGCGGATTCTGACTCTTGTGCCGGTGTCAACACCCGCGGGAATACGAACATGAAGTCTTTTGGTTTTTTCCACTCTGCCTTCGCCATTACAGGAACTGCAAGGCGACCTCAGAATACGACCGCTTCCTCTGCATCTGGGGCATGTAGTCCCAATACGGAAAAAACCTCTTGTCTGGTAAACCTGACCTGCTCCATTGCAGGTAGGACAGGTCACTTCATGAGTCCCGGGACTGGCACCGGTTCCACCACATTGATCGCAAACCACGTAGGTGTAAATCTCTATATCTTTTTCTGTGCCTAATACGGCTTCTTCGAATGTTATCTTCAGCTTATAAAGAAGATCGTTTCCCGGACGAGCTGAGCTCCTGCCACGAGTCTCAAATCCAAAGGTCTTAAAAAACTCTTCAAATATATCGCTAAAACTGCTGAACACATCGTCATAGGAACGGAAGCCTTCGTAACCACTTCGCCTCAGACCGTCATGGCCGAACATATCATACAGACGGAGTTTTTCAGGATCACGAAGCACTTCGTAGGCCTCGGCAGCTTCCTTGAATTTTTCTTCAGCTTCTTTATCTCCGGGGTTTCTATCGGGATGGTATTGAAAGGCCAGCTTGCGGTAGGCTTTTTTTATTTCTTCCTCGGTTGCCGTCCTCGACACACCAAGAACTTCATAATAATCACGTTTCATAAGATCTTATCCCCATAAATGTAATCCTTCTCGTATGTTCGAAGAAGCCATCAATAAAGGACGACTCAAAAATAGCTGATGTTTACTTGGAACGATGATTTTCTAAGCACCATCTTCTGTCATGTCAAGAGATTGTGTCTGCTCATTAAGAAGGGCGCTGGTCGTTATGCTAAGTCTTCCCGCTTCACTCTCTTCACCCGCTTCACGATAAGCTTCCAGAGCAAAGAAAAACTTGCCTTTTTCTTCTGCTATTTTGGCAAGTTTTATCCAATCTTCTCGAGAAAGATTTTTCCCCAGAATCTTACAGGCCTGTTTTACAAGGAAAGTATCCCCTTCTTCAAAAGCTTTCTGGAAAATCGATTCAACTCCAGGAAAATCCTTCGCCTTTTCATAGAAAGAGAGAGCGTCATGAAGGAGATCCATCGAGAAATAAGCATCTCCGAGCGTTTTCAGCTTATGGGGATCGGCCTGAGGATTATTAAGAATATCCCGCTTCTTAAGATAGGGAAGGCTTCCATTCTTCATTGAAGTTATTCCCTGGATTCTTCAGACGGGTCATATTCGTGGAATGACTCTTCATCAAGCTCCATTACTTCTCTACCACTAAATCTCTTGCTTTCCTCTTCAAAACTTGCCTGTAGACTTTCTAAACGATCCTGATCCCTGCCAGAAGTCAAGAGCCCCTCTGCAGACAGAGATCTTTCAAGAAGGTCTATATTTTCGAGCGTCACCTTGCCGGCCGCAATCTCTCTAAGCGCAGTAACTATCTCCTTGTTATCAGTATTAACCATGGGTTTAGCTCCCTTGCGAAGCTGAAGCACCCGGCGAACAGCAAGGTGAACAAGAGCAAAACGGCTATCAATTCGTTTCATGCAATCTTCTATTGTAATACGTGCCATACCTTTACTCTCCTATTAGAAAAATAAAAGCCGTAAGACTTACGGCTCTCCTCGATGCACAAAATTAATGGTGCCGGAGGAGAGATTCGAACTCTCACGGACGCGAGGTCCACTGGATTTTGAGTCCAGCGTGTCTGCCAGTTTCACCACTCCGGCATTTCCTTTTTCAAATGTCAAATAATCATTAAACTGTCAAGAGTGCTGTTTGCCCGGAAATTCTTTCTCTCCTGCCAAGAACTGGTTGTGCCAATAATAACCCCCCATCCCACCTGACAAACGCCTAAGCCTTTGCCGGTTTTTTCGCAAGTTCTGCACGAATTCCACTATTTGCCATTAATCTTTCTTCGTAGAGAATCAAAACCGGAATAGCAATGAAAATTGATGAGTATGTGCCCGTAAGAACTCCTATAAACAGGGCAAAAGCAAAATCCTTGATTACGGCACTGCCGAATATCAGAAGCGCTAAAACAACAAGAAGTGTGGTTCCGGATGTAAGAATGGTTCGGCTGAGGACCTGGTTTACACTTCTGTTCACTATTTCTTTAAAATCTCCACCCCTTTCTTTTCGCAAGTTCTCTCGAATCCTATCAAAAACGATAATCGTGTCGTTAAGAGAATAACCGATGATTGTAAGAATAGCGGCTATTATAGTAAGATCGAATTCCTTGTTCAGCAGCGCAAATATTCCGACCGTCATCATGACATCGTGAATCAGGGAAAGAATGGCTCCAAGGGCGTAGGGCAGATGGAAAACCCAGAAGAGAATAATGGTTACAACAAGAGCCACAATGGAAAGAATGCCATATCCGATACCGAAAGCTTCCAGCAGCTTAAGGCCACCAAAAAGCCCGGCACTTAAGATAATACTTTTTACCCATTTCGATTCAAAGCGACCTGCTATGTAAATAGCCATGAAAAGAAGCGAGTAGTAAACCGTTAGAAGTGCCTTTTGACGCAAATCTTTTCCGACCTTGGGACCGACCATTTCCACACGACGTATTTCCACTTTCTCTTTTCCGAAGGTTCTTTCCAGTTCGGCATGAATCCTTTCGCTTACCGATCTTTCAGACTCTTCCTGAAGACTGGTTCTTATTATGAACTCATGATCAGACGGCGAGCCA
>CAZWJX010000022.1:8996-17287 GCA_964634695.1 uncultured Syntrophobacterales bacterium
GCATTCAGATTTTGTACATCAAAATTTTGCCCGGTTCCTCCGGCAAAGTCAATACCCATGTTCAGGCCGCCACGAAAGACTATGGCAAGAACACCCGCAAGGGTAAGGGCAATTGAGAAAGCCAGAGCGATGAAACGTTTGCCGACAAAATCTATGTTAATGTCGGGCTTTATTATCTGGCGCATTCCTGTTTCCTCCTGATGGGAAGCATTCGTGAATAGAGCATGAACTGCCGCCTTTTTCCGGTTATATGCTCAACTCCGTAACTCTCCGGCGAAGCAACCAGTAATCGAAAATCATGCGGCTCACAATAATTGCCGTAAACATGCTCGAAAGAATTCCTATCGAAAGCGTAACGGCAAAACCCCGAATTGGACCGGTTCCAAACTGAAACAGCACCACAGCCGCTATGAGAGTTGTTAAGTTGGAATCGATAATAGTTATGGTGGCTCTGCTAAATCCCGCATCCACGGCCGCACGAGGTGTTTTCCCGAGCCTGAGTTCTTCCCTTATGCGTTCGTAAATGAGCACATTGGCATCGACAGCCATACCTATCGTTAGAATTATTCCGGCTATACCGGGCAACGTCAACGTTGCCTGAAAAGCCGAAAGCGCCGCCAGAATAAGGAAGATATTCATAACAAGTGCCAGATCAGCAATAAGACCGGCAAAACGATAGTAGAAAGCCATGAATAAGAAGACCGCAATCCCGCCAATAATGGCGGCGATTATTCCTTTTCTAATTGAGTCCTGTCCGAGAGACGGTCCGACGGTTCGTTCTTCCAGTATTTTCACCGGTGCCGGAAGTGCTCCGGCTCGAAGCACTATCGCCAGATCTCTCGCTTCATCCATCGTGAAAGAACCCGTAATACTGGCTTTACCGCCGGATATTTTTTCCTGAATAACCGGCGCAGAATAGACAACGCCATCCAGAACTATGGCAAGCCGTTCTTTGACGTGTTCACCGGTTATCCGCTCGAAGATCCTTGCTCCCTGAGGGTCAAATTCCAGAGCCACGTAAGGCTGATTGGTTTGCTGATCAATTCTTACCCGTGCATCCGTTATATACTCTCCGGTAAGAAGAGTTCGATCTTTAAGCACAATATTTGTTTGTTGAACTCTTCCCGTTTCAGGATCAACACGTTTCATAGGATAAATCTTAGAGCCACCCGGAACTTTTCCTTCCCTTACGTCTTCAGGACGAACGCTTTCATCCACCAGCTTGAATTCGAGCTGTGCCGTCTTCCCGATTACTGCTATCGCCCTCTGAGGATCCTTCACGCCGGGAAGCTGAACAAGTATCCTGTCTCCCGATTGAGGCCGTATGTCAGGTTCACTAACGCCGAACTGATCCACTCGATTTCTTATGGTCTCCAGCGCCTGACGTGCGGCCATCTGCTTGATATGCGCCACTTCCTGATCGGCAAGAGCAAGGGAAACCGTCGCTCCATCATCGGTTACTTCGCTTTTCCTGATCGTGAACAAAGGAAGCTGTTTTTTGACAACATCTTCCACTTTGGCTACAGAAGTGTTTGGCGGGAATAATGCTACAATTTCAGAAAGTCCCTGCCGGTCAATCTTCTGGAAGGGAATAGACTCTTTACGGAAAATACTCTTCAGTTCCTCTATCTGCCTGTCAACGAAGCTCTCAACGGCCTTGTCCGTCTGAACCTCCAGAATCAGGTACATTCCACCCTGAAGATCAAGTCCCAGATGGATTTTTTCTCTGGGAAGAATTCCCTTCCACCACGAGGGAAGCTGCGGGCTTATAGAAGGGACAAGATAAACAACCGCCACAAAAAAAATAGCAAGAACCAGCACCAAGCGCCATCTCAGGGGAATCAACCTTCCGCCTCCTCTGTCTGTGGTTTTATACTTGCTTTGCTTACTGTTGTTCCTTGCTCGGGTTCATAACACCGACGATGTAGGGGCGTGAGACTTTTATCTTCACGTTATCGGCTACTTCAAGAGTTACCACAGAATCCGTAAGCCCGGTTATAACACCTATTATACCACCCTGAGTCAGCACCTGATCACCCTTTTTCAGGTTGGCAAGCATATTACGGTGTTCCTTCTGACGCTTCTGCTGAGGCCTGATAATCAGAAAGTAGAAAATGAGAATCATAAAAACAAGAGGGATAAGCGCTGCCAGTCCACTACCGGCTCCTGCGGGTTGCCCTCCCTGCTGTGCGTAAGCAATTCCTGCCAAATGAAGCATCGTCATAATACTCATCCTCTCTCCTCCTGCACCGATGTAGAGTCGAGACTTATTCTCGCTCCCAGAATTTAAGTTTGTAGTTTCAAAATACTTCCCTGAGTTTCATACTTACGTCAACTGCCGGAGCGGAGTGAGTAATCGCCCCGGTGCTTATAAAATCTGCTCCAACTTTTGCAAAAAGCCGCACATTGCTGAGGTTTACTCCACCGGAGACTTCGCAGGGAATAACCCCCTTACAAAGTGCGACCGCTTTCTTTAACTCATTTAGTTCGAAATTATCAAGAAGAACCATATCGGCTCCCGCCTCTATGGCTTCTTTTAGTTGCTCTATGGACTCCACTTCGACTTCAATCTTTACAAGATGATGGGTTGCGGCTTTAGCTCTTCTAATTGCTTCACTAACGGATCCGCCTGCCGCTACAATATGGTTTTCCTTAATCAACACACCGTCGCACAAACCAAATCGATGATTTTTACCGCCTCCATGCCTGACCGCCTGCTTTTCAAGACTTCTCAGCAGTGGTGTTGTTTTTCTGGTGTCCAGTATCCAGCAGGTAATTTCGGAAAGTCCTTCTTCCTTAAAAGCCTCTTCTATTTCCCTGACAAAACGCCTTGTAAGAGTAGCAATTCCTGATAGATGCTGGAGAAAATTGAGAGCTACCCGCTCCGCGCTGAGAAGTCCCCTAACGTATCCCGTAAGGCTACATATCACCGCCCCTCCGGGCACCTCACTTCCATCATGATAATTAACCGAAATCTGAACCTCAGGATCGAGCCTCCGAAAAACCCTCACAGCTACTTCCAGACCGGACAGAACAAAAGACTCTTTTGAAATTATTTCCGCTCGCCCTCGCAGCTCAGGACTTGCAATGGCATTGGTTGTTATGTCGCCGTAACCAAGGTCTTCCCGGAGAGCTGCATCAATAAGATGGTCAAGCGAAAGGTCGGTATAGCCCGCATGCATTGTCGGTTTTTAGCCCTCTCCACGTATGTTCAGGACGTGCTCCCTATGAGCACGAAGCTTCTGAAGTTTGTCCGTAAGTCGCTGGAGCTTTTCCCGTTCTTTTTCAACGACATCTTCAGGAGCTTTTCGGAGAAAATCCTCATTGTGAAGCTTTTTCTGTATGAAAGTGACTTCCGATTCCAGCTTTCCGAGCTCTTTATCAATGCGCTTGAGTTCCGCATCGAAATCAAGAAGATCCTTAAGAATCACGGACACTTCACATGATCCCGCAACGGCACTTGCGGCGAATTTAGGCTTCTGAGACGCCGCCATTGGAAGAATTTCCAAGGACTTAATCCGGGCCAGTTCCTTTGCAAGATAGCTATAGTTATCCGCAACAGCCCTTTCACGCTCATCCTGATAGCGGCAAACCACTTCAACCTCAACACCCGGAGGCACATTCATTTCACCACGAATATTACGGACGGCAGTGACCAGTTCCTGGAGAAACTTCATATCCTTTTCAGCCTGTTCGTCTTTCCATTCGGGGTTTTCAACAGGAAATGAGGTTTCCATAATGCTTCCGGTTGTATTGGGTAGCTTATGCCAGATCTCTTCCGTGACATAGGGCATGATAGGATGAAGCATTATGAGAATTTCCTTAAGAACGAAGGAAGCGATTGCCTGAGCCTTGGCTCTTCGCTCCCGGTCGTTTCCGTAAAGCTCCGGTTTGATCATTTCCAGATACCAGTCGCAGTATTCATGCCAGAAGAACTGGTAGAGCGTCTGAGCGTAATCGTTAAACCGGTATTCATCCATTGCATTTTTAACATCCAGAATGACGTCGTGAAGTCTTCCAAGAATCCACCTGTGGAAAAGTTGCTCAGGTTTAGAAGGGATAGGTGTGGATGGATCGAAATCATCAAGATTCATCAAAACAAGACGGGAGGCGTTCCAGATTTTGTTGACAAAATGGCGGTAACCTTCGATCCGCTCCTCTGAAAGCTTAATATCTCGTCCCTGAACGGCAAAAGCGGTCAATGTGAACCTGAAGGCGTCCGTTCCATAGCGTTCAATCATCACAAGCGGATCTATGACATTACCCTTGGATTTGCTCATCTTCTGTCCCTGAGCATCTCTCACGAGCGCATGGACATAAACGTCACGGAAGGGCACGTCCCCCATGAAATGAATTCCCATCATCATCATTCTTGCGACCCAGAAGAAAAGGATATCAAATCCTGTTACAAGAACGGACGTGGGATAAAACCGCTCAAGCTCTTTAGTTTTTTCCGGCCAACCAAGAGTGGTGAAAGGCCAGAGGGCGGAACTGAACCAGGTGTCGAGCACATCCGGATCCTGGTGTATATCTTTACTTCCGCACTTAGAGCATACTGTCGGATCTTCCTGAGAAACGGTAATCTCACCGCAGGAATCGCAATACCATGCCGGTATTCGATGTCCCCACCATATCTGACGGCTGATACACCAGTCTTCGATATTTTCCAGCCAGTTGAAATAATCTTTCTCCCACTTCTGAGGAATGATTCGTGTCCGTCCTTTTCTAACAGCTTCCATAGCCTTCTCAGCTAATGGCTTAGTTCGGACGAACCACTGGAGCGAGATCATCGGCTCTACCACGCTTCTACACCGATAGCAGTGTCCTACTCGATGATGGTAGGGTTCTATGCGTTCAAGAAAGCCCTGAGCCTGAAGGTCTTCAACGACAGCTTTGCGGCATTCATAGCGATCCATTCCCGCGTACTTCTGCCCTGCCTCGGCCGTCATCCTGCCGTGCTCATCGATAACCCGGATGAATTCCAGTCCATGTTTATGTCCAAGTTCGAAGTCGTTAAAGTCGTGAGCCGGGGTAACTTTCAGAGCGCCCGTTCCCAGTTCTTTATCAACGTATTCGTCGGCAATCACAGGAATCACACGTCCCACAAGGGGAAGGATAACTTTTTTCCCGATAAACTGACGATATCTATCATCTTCGGGATGCACGGCGACAGCGGTATCGCCAAGCATCGTTTCCGGTCGTGTGGTAGCAACGGTGAGATGTCCTGATCCGTCTTCAAGAGGATACCTGATATAGTAAAAGGCGCCATCCTTTTCTTCGGCTTCTACCTCAATGTTAGCAAGAGCCGTATGGCATCGGGGGCACCAGTTTATCATGCGTTCTCCCCGATATATAAGCCCTTCTTCGTAAAGTCTGACAAAAACGATGCGCACAGCTTTCGACAGCCCTTCATCCATTGTGAAGCGCTGTCGCTTCCAGTCGCAGGATGCTCCCAGCCGTTTTAGCTGATTTATGATAATATTTCCGTACTTTTCCTTCCACTGCCAGACTCGTTCAACGAAAGCTTCACGCCCAAGATCGTAACGGGTTTTCCCTTCCGCCGCCAGCTCCCGTTCGACCACGTTTTGCGTGGCAATACCGGCATGATCCGTGCCGGGCACCCACAGGACTTCATAACCTTGCAGTCTTTTATATCTGCACAGAATATCCTGAAGAGTGTTATTCAAGGCATGACCCATGTGAAGCTGACCGGTCACATTTGGCGGGGGAATTACAATGGAAAAGGACGGCTTGGGACTATCTACATTAGCGTGAAAGAAGTCCTTTTCTAACCAGAATTTATACCACTTGGGCTCCACGTCTTTAAAATCGTACGCTTTTGGTAGAACCTCTCTGTTCATGGCTTTTACTGCTCCTCCAGTTGTTTCAATAGAGCTCTCAATTCATCTCGAACAGCCTCAAGAACGATTAGCGGTAACTGGTTCTGAACGAAAGCCTCAAATTTTGACATTATACGTGTTTCCAGCTCTTCTATGGCTTTGTCCAGTTCTTCTCTGGATATGACCGGCCCGCTAGCGGGCAAGGTTTCGGGAACAACGGCCCTTACAGGTTCGATCAGTTTTTCTACCGTCTTTCCACTATCGGCCGGTTCGACTTCAAGTAAAGCTTCCTGGAAGAGACTGTCTATGGCATCCTGAGCCGATGTCGGAGATGGGGGTGTAACCGGTTTTCCGGTTACTTTTTCGGCTTCGGGTCTGGATTCGACAGATTTGGAAACAACCGATTCTGCAGGCGACAGATCATCTTCCTCTATACCAGGCTCCTCGTCGAGTTCTTCTATATCTTTCACGAGATCATCTATATCCTCTAATTCTTCCGCTTCTGCTTCCAATTCCTCTTCGACACTTTCACCGCCCAATTCTTCGTCTAACTTTTCAATATCAAATTCAAAATCCTCATGCTCACTAGCCTTTAACAATTCATCCAGATCCTCACCTACAGGTAGAAGATCCGGCTCCTCTACAACTTCCTCAAGCTCTATTATTTCTTCATCTTCCTCATCTAATTCAGTTCGTATCTTATCCGCCTCTTCCGGTGGCTTAAATTCTTTTCTCTTGATCATCTCCTGTTCTCCCCGTTATTGTTGGCTCAGGAAATCAAGCATCCGATACCATGCATAAAAAAACACTGTCAAGGAAATTGGCCGGGAGTTATTCGGGCTCTGGTGGAAGGCGAAAAATTAGGTTGATTTTTCCGCAACAAACCTTTACTTTAGTTCTGTCCCTCAACCCTATCGGACACCATGTAACGGACGGATGTGAACCCCGTCAGGTCCGGAAGGAAGCAGCGGTAAGCATTGCGGTCCGTGTCATGGTACACTCTGATAGGCGTTGGGGGATATTATTTAGGAGATAGGTTGTTCTTATTTCAAGTTTGCCTGCCAGCAGAAGACTCGCTTGAGGAAAGTTGCTCTCTTACCTTTACCAGTAATGCTTCACTGCTAAATGGCTTTGACATATAAACAACACGATCCATCTCTGGAAGATCCCGCAAAAAAGGCGTATCTTCGCTATAGCCGCTTACAAAAATGACAGGTTTAACAAAGTTCATGGAATTAAGCTTTTTATAAACTTCGAGCCCTCCCAATCCTGGCATAACAACATCAAGGATAAGAAGATCAATAGAATTTCTGTATTTCACCGCAAGCTCCCAGGCTTTAACGCCGTCCTTTGCCTCAATAACCTTGTATCCAGCGTTCTCCATTATTGTCTTCACAAATAGCCTTACCTCGTCGTTATCGTCTGCTAACAGGATCGTTTCCTTGCCACGAAAGGCTCTAAGCTCCGAACCTGTTTTGCTCTCCTGAATTATTTTATCGCTCATAGGGAAGAAGACTTTGAAAGTGGTTCCTTTACCTACTTCGCTACAGACGTTGATCAAACCGTTGTGCTGCTTTACAATTCCGTAAACCGTCGCAAGCCCCAGACCGGTTCCTTTGCCCTGGTCTTTGGTGGTAAAAAAAGGATCAAAAATGCTATCAATCAAATCAGGGGAAATGCCCACACCGGTGTCAGCAATAGATATGCTCACATATTCACCAGTAACAGCCCATGGATATTTTTCAAGGTAGTCTTCCCTTACTGTTATTTCCTGGGTTTTAATTATAATTTTTCCACCATAGGGCATGGCATCTCTGGCGTTGATACAGAGGTTCATAATCAACTGGTCAAACATGGCTGGATCAATCTCGATAGGAGCTATACTTTCGGTCGGATGGAATTGAAGCTCAATGTGTTCCCCAATAATCCTTTTGAGCATGGAAAGAAGATTTTTGATGGCATCGTTTACATTAACAGTTTTCGGATTAGAAGGCCCACGTTTGCTGAACGTTAAAATCTGCTGTACAAGTTCTGCCGCTCTATTTCCGGCATTTCTGATATAAGCCAGATATTCCCAGAGAGGGTGTTGTGAAGACAGTTGTTGCATAGCCAGGTCCGCATAACCATTTATGATCTGCAATATATTGTTAAAGTCATGGGCTATACCACCTGCCAGGAGTCCCAGAGATTCTAACTTCTGACCTCTCTGTATTTGCAGCTCCATCTTTTTACGTTCTGTTAGATCTGAAATTACGGTAAAAAAGCCATCATCCTCCCACGGCACAGCAGATATATGTAGATATTTCTGCAAAGTATCGACGTATGTTTCAAACTCCATGGGCTTTTTCGACATCACAATTCCAAGATACTCCATAAAAAAAGGCGGCATATCGGTATTATAAACCTCTGTTGCCAGCTTTCCGATGGTTTCCTTGTCCGTAAGTCCCATCA
>CAZWJX010000022.1:17297-19936 GCA_964634695.1 uncultured Syntrophobacterales bacterium
TGTATTCGTATTGCGGGTTTACCTTCATGATCCTGTAATCTACCGGAATACTCTGGGCATCCCTAACAAGCTGACAGAAAGCAACCCCTTCTATCATGGTCTGGAAAAGAGCGTTCAACTGATCTGTCGCCTTCTTTAAAGCCTGTTCTCTGCGGACGGATTCTGTAATATCTCTAACGAACTCGGACACGCCAATGATCTCATTTGTCCCTGGATCCAGCACAGGGTAAGCATAAACTTCCAGCCACTCGATAGAAGAATCGGGAAGACCCTTCACTATTTCAACTTCCTTTTTTCCCGTCGTTATAGCTCTGAGAGATGGGCATGGATCACATGGTTCTGTAGCTCTGTGGTAAGCTGTGAAGCATTTCTTTCCAACTAACGGCATATTTCGGGAATACCATTTTTCCATCGTGGGATTTACGTAGAGCACTGTAAGATTCTTATCCAAAACGCTGATTCCATCCTCTACACTTTTAAACACCGCATCCAGCAGTGACTCGCTCTTTACAGCACGTTTATTTATCCTGTCTTTCCCTGTTTTCCAGATTCCAAGGACAAAAAGCCCTATGCCATAAAACCATACAGCTACGGATAAGATCACGGCCGCATGAGCGGTTACAAATTGCGAAAGTTTAACCCCTAGAACGATCAAAAGTAATGTCCATCCACATAAACCTGCTGTAACAAAAAATTTATTCATGATTTTTTCTCCCACCGGATTATAACCCGCATGTTTTTTTGAGAAAGTGAAAAGGCTTCATACAGGATAAAAAATCTGCAGCAAAAGTTTCTTATCACCAACTTTTTCCCCTTCATATGTTATAAGATCAACCACTCGCTGGAAATCAACAACCGAAGTTTCAGCTCTAAGTCTTATTTCCCTGATAAGCCAGCTTATACCGTTATCAATAAGAGGCATAAGATATTCACGAAGATATTTTTCTCCATACCATTCAAAAGCTTCCTCGACTTCTGCTCTGATTTCATTTTTCACCAGATAGACCGCCTCTTCACGAGTATCAAGCCGTCGAGATTTTCCCGATTTTCTGTAGCGTTTACGCCCAAGGGCATCCCGGAGTTTCGAAAGTTTTTCTATAGTTTTTCCAAGGGCAAACTTCATGATAAGAGCGCCACGTCCCAGTGATTGTTGCTGAATAAAACCTGAAAACGATGGCGGAAAAAGTTCACTCGAAGGAAGCCAGAATTCAGCTACGTCCAATGATGGTATATCCAATCGAACTCCCATCTTTTCCAAAAGACTTACCCGATAACTCTCAAGCGCCACTCTGAACATCGACATGAAGGTCTGAAAAGTCTGGAAAAGCTTTTCCGAAACAAATTTCTCCTGAGCCTTCGCAAATTCAAAGATTTTTCCATTCGCTCTTTCAGCAATTATCCGACCGATTTCTTCTCTCACATCCAGATAAAATTCGTAAAGCCTTTTAACAACAGCTTTAAAATCGTCGATTTCATAAATACCGGAAGGCTGGTAATTTTCGATGGAATCCAGAATTTCTCTTACGAGAGGACTGCTCGAGGAATCAAAAAAACTTAAAACTCCCTGCCTGGCTTCTGCAACCATGGAACTTGAAAGTTCCGTAACGGTTTTATCAAAAGTATCCAGCGTCGATTTCAAAACCTCCTGGAACATGCGTAGATCCTTCACTCTGGCATTGATAGTTTCAACATCCAGGTCAAGCATTTCATGGAAGGCGTAAAGATTATGACGTATCTGGGAAGCCAGAAATTCAATTCTCGTCTGGCAACCTTTCAAGAACTCCTGTTCGCTCGAGTTCAGGATATTGTCCCGAATGTAATCTTTGAGAGCGAAGAAATTTCTTTCCGAGAGTTCATCTAGCTGAGGAGAGTTTTGCGCCCAGAAATGAACCAGATTCTTTTCCTTTTCCCTTAACGTATCGTTATCTTCAACAGCCCTCACCATCTCGGCAATGGCCGAAACCGTATAGACGGGGATATTCGCACCAAACCAGGCCAGGTCTCTCTTGACTCTATCCAGCAACCGGCTCAACTCATCTGCACTTTCGTGTTCCCCAATATCAACATTGAGCACAACTACAGTTACGGGAAGGAGGCCGAACTTTTTTATAACGTCCAGCATGCGGAAATCGGCTTCTCTGAGCCCTACCCTGCTCTGGATTACATAAACCACGCCGTGACAGCGGATAAGGTAATCCTGAATCTGAGCAAAATGAGCAGGATTTGGTGAATCTGAACCCTGGCAGTCGGCAATTTCCACACCTTCCCCAAGCCACGGTATCGGGAAAAAGAGCTCTACATCCCTTGCATAAGCCCAGAGGTCTTCCGACCCAACGTAAAGTCTGTGTTCCGGAAGGCTAATTTCGTTGAAGATCCGTTTTACCGGAGAATCAACGTCGAGCATATTTGAAAAATGCTCATAACCCTTGAGGTAGCTTTCAAGAAGCAACAGCCGGGAATCAAAATCTGGTCTTCTTACGCCGTAATCCTGCTTGACTTTTTCAATAAGCCTGAAAAGAAGCTCTCGATCCTTTTCGGATCTTATGTCCAGCCTGTCCCTTGAAGGAAAATCTTTTTCATCAAGCCTGGAAAGCTCCTGTTGAGTTTTTGTAATATCGTCGTGTTGTTCTGGGCTGGCA
>CAZWJX010000022.1:19946-20401 GCA_964634695.1 uncultured Syntrophobacterales bacterium
CGTTTACTTCTTTCCAGGACTTAAAATCAATCCAGCCGCCTTTTTCGCCGCCGGTTGACCTGATCCTCGTCACACACGACGTTACAATGCCGGCTCCTCTTCTGAGCAAGTCATCGCCGAGGAAGGCATTCACGAGCGTGCTCTTTCCCGATTTTACAGCCCCGACAACTGCTATTCTTAATGTGCGCCCCTGGATGGCGTCGGAAATCGCATGGAGTTGCTGGCGCCAGAGCGATATTTCCTTTTCCTGAATAATGCCGGCCCGGGAAAGCTCCGTCAGGACAGAGCTGATTTCCTCGATGTAGCTAAGGACGGTTCTGGCATGTTCCGTCATGAAGGACGCTCCACCGCATCAGAAATTTCTTCTTTTGATCTTTCACCATCAAATATTGCAACAACTCTGTTTTTGCCCGATGTTTTCGCCATGTAAAGAGCTTTATCGGCCCTAGAAAGAA
>CAZWJX010000022.1:20411-21827 GCA_964634695.1 uncultured Syntrophobacterales bacterium
TATTGTTTCTCCGGGCCGATATTCTGTCGCACCAAAGGACGCCGTAATCCTGTAACCTTCCGGCAGACCGGGAAAAATCGAATTTTCAATCTCCCTTCGACATCGATCCAGGCAAACCTGCGCAAATTCAAGTGGAGTCTCTGCCAGAATCATTATGAACTCTTCGCCCCCGTAGCGTCCTACTACGTCCGTCTTTCGGCTACAGGATGAAAGAATCTCAACAAAATGTTTCAGCACACCATCCCCAACGGCATGCCCGAATGTATCATTTACGTGCTTAAAGTTGTCCAGATCCGTTATACAGACCGAAAACGAAGTTCCATAACGCTTGCTTCTCTCTACTTCTATTTCCAGAAACTCCATAATACCCATCCGGTTAAAAACACCGGTAAGATAATCTCGCCTGGCAAGTTCCTCCATTCTGCTGTATGCCACAGTTATTTCCGCATAACCTCGCATAAGCTTTTTCCTGAGACTGCTTATGTAGTCACCGATAAAAGCAAACCACATGGAAGTAAATAGAAAAACAAGCCATTGGAGAATCTCAAATTTCAGATTAATTACCTCCGGATGAAATTTGTACAGTGCCCATATTGCAAGCCCGTACCCTGAAACTGCGAAGATAACCATCCCGATAAACTGACGCCTGTCGAAACGAAACACTCCGAAGATTAGAGCGATAAAATACAAAATCAGGAGAATTCCACGATACGAGTTGGAAAGGTAGATTACTGTCGTGGCATACAGAGTCCCAACTCCGATCTGTAGAGATGTAAGGCTTGGATCTTTGAAACGCTTGTTAAAGCCCGTTCGTAACATGATGTAAAAGATCATGTTCACTATCACGCTAGAAATGATGAGCAAAATAGTTCCTTTAAGAGACAACCTGAACACGCCCCAGAAATAAAAGCAGAGCAATATTCCCCAGATCACCACATAGGATAGAGCTCCCAGGAGGAAGCGCTTCATCCTGAGCTTCTGAGCGTTTTCAGGTGATCGAAGCAAGTTCCTGTTACTTAAGAAAGGTCCCTTCATCCCCCACCCCATTTAAGTATTTTTTAAATTAGCCCCTGACTGTTCTACCTGCCCCCGTCTTTTACTACCAGAAAACCACGCTACTTATTTAAACGATCAATGAAAGACTCGCGACCGACCAGGTTCCTCTACTACCAAACTGATCAGGAAATACCCCCCTCTCTTAAAGTTGCCACTTCCTGACCGTGAACCTGTTCGAAAAATGCGTAACCGGAGAACGTGTTTATTGTGTCATTGCGAGCCGGAGCGAAGCGAAGGCGAAGCAATCTCTCATTGTCCTTTCCCGCGTCATTGCGAGCTCTCTTATACCGTCATTGCGAGGAGCGAAGCGACGAAGCAATCTCGTCATTGCGATGGCTTTTTCCTGTCATTGCGAGCGAA
>CAZWJX010000023.1:0-15262 GCA_964634695.1 uncultured Syntrophobacterales bacterium
TTTATCCTCATCTTTATGTCGGAAAAGTTGCCCCGCTTCGAGGGGATTGCGACAAGGAGGTTCAGCCCCGCCAACTGCTTCAATTCCTGGGTCGGAAAAGCTGCCCCGCTTCGAGGGGATTGCGACTAATCTATTGAATTCACCTTGAATTGTAAGAGTAACATTGTCGGAAAAGCTGCCCCGCTTCGAGGGGATTGCGACTCGGGGGCATGGGCCTGTGGGGCGACGGTGGGTTCCCCGTCGGAAAAGCTGCCCCGCTTCGAGGGGATTGCGACTTCTCTTGACTAATACGCAGACCTTTGCTACTTCCTTTGGTTGGAGGATGATAAAGACGCTCCGCTTCGAGGAGATTGCGATACTCCATTCTAGCACTTCTATTATTTCATAATAATGCGCTGTCGAAAAAAACGCCCCACTTCGAGGGGATTGCGATACCCTTTCGGGAGCCATTTTCTTAGCGTTTCAGCTTCCAACGTCAGAAAAAACGCCCCGCCTTGAGGGGACTGTGATCCTTTGGGGACGCCCGCCGGGGCGTCCCTACGAATACGAATTTTCATCAATACAGTTGCCCCTGCAAATTCTCATTAATACAGTCGAAAAACCTTGGCCTGTCAGGAGATTACGAGTGCCGGCCGAAGATGGGAATCCGGCGCATAAACCGGCGACGCTGTAATAAGGACTCAGGTGCAAAGTGGGTGACCTGTGGGCGATATGGCAGGACTTATCCTTGAGGTTTCCTTTTTATGAAAGATTTGCACTCGTCCAGAACCCATTGGGCTTCATTCAGCCTATCCACCTTTTCCTAAAATCGCCTCAGCACGCTCCAGTATGACGTAGACAATCTCGTGGTTCGTCATAGTTCGATCACATCTCCCGGCTGGAGGTCCAGCTTGAGATCCCAAAAGTGAATCTTTCCCGGATACTTCCGCCGAGCGCCCAGTTCGCAGAGTCGCTTCCTGAGCTGCTCCAGCAACCCGGCAAGAAAGCTGTCTTTATCGTGAAACAGGAGAGCCTCTTCCGTCATATCCAGATGGACAGGATGAAAATGCTGGGCCTCTTTACGAGAACGGGTAATTTCTAACAGGTCGGTATATATTCCGCGATCCTACAACTGCTCCAGCAAAGGGGTTACAGCTTCTCGTGCTGGCTGGAGCAGAGCGCGGCGGCGGGTCATGCCGCGTGGAGTCTCCTCCAGCACAACAAACAGGTCTATATCAGAGTGCGGCCCGGCTTCCCCTCGCGCAACGGAACCGAACAAGGCCACGGAAACAAGCCTTTCACCGAGATTCTCTCACAAGGCGCGGACATAGGCTTACGCAACGGTGCGTAGTTGAATGTTTAACTCCTGAAATTCCGGGGGCCGTCACTCTTTCCTCCATTGTCGAAAATCATCCCCAAAGCAGTCTGGTTTTATCAGGATGTTTTCTTCTTTCTACGCAAGCCACTTTGTGCCCATTACTCGCTTCTTTGTCACCGAAAGTGGAATCGGATTAGTATGGCAAAAATGCTCTGGCTTAGTGAGTGCAAATCCTCTTCAGCTTATTAAGCCAATTCAGACTTCGTATGGCCGGTTTCCTAACGCCATTCAACTGAAATTATACGGTAGGTCTTGATGCCGGAAGGAGCTTCAAAAATAACTTCATCGCCCGGTTTGTGTCCGAGCAGCGCACTTCCCATGGGAGACACCACCGAAAGGTATCCGTTGCTAACATCAGATTCGTGCGGACCTACCAGCACATAACGAGAGATCTCGCCACTTTCCATATTCTGCACGGTCACGGTGGCGCCTATTGAAACTCTCTGAGTGTAGGATATGCATCCAACAAGAATTTCACTGCGGGCAATTCTGGCTTCTATTTCTTCTATTGTGGCATATAACCTGTTGAGCCTCCTTCTGGCTTCTATATATTCCGAGTTGTCTTTTCTGTGACACCATGCCTGAGCATTCTGAACCTCTTCAAGAATCTTCGGCCTGACCACGTGGTAGAGATAGGACAGTTTGTCAAGAAGCCTTATGTGTTCTCTTCTGGATATGATAGACGGGTAATCATCCATTTTATAACACCCTGGTTCAGTCTTATGGCATCAGCGCACATAAAATTCCTATGATAGTTTTACCATCACGTATGATGCCTTTCCTGACCATTTCTAAAGCTCTTGTTACGGGCACTATGTCAATGGCCGATATCTCGTCTTCATCAAGTATGCTTTCCTGAGGCTTAAGATCTCTGGCGATAAATATATGTATCAGTTCATTGGAATAGGCAATAGCCGGAAAATAGGAAATAAGCGGGCTTACAACGCCGGCCCTGTATCCGGTCTCCTCCATGAGCTCCCTCTGGACGGCATCGTCTATGGATTCGCCCGGGTCTATCTTCCCCGCCGGAATTTCAAGAGTTTCCTCACCTATGGCATAGCGCCACTGACGGACCATGACTATATGTTCGGAATCCTTAAACGGAACAATAGCGACAGCTTCGGGATGATCAATTTTCAGTCTTCGCGATGTTTTGCCCGTCCGGAGTTCAACCTCGTCAAGATAGGCCGTAAAATGTCGAGTGTGAAGAGTCCCCAGCGTATTAAGTTTTTTCTCCATTTCCGAAATGTGCTCCTTAATGATGCTTTAAGCCTTTATCTACCAGACAGGTTGTACTACAGAAGACCCCTTTTTGTAAACGTGTATAGAGCCTGTTCAAAAAACTGATTTGGTGGACGACAAAGGTGTATTTCATATAGAGCTTAGAGATGGGTAGAGGAAAGTCATTGTGAGGCCACGGAGTGGCCGTGATGATTGCTTCGCTTCGCTCGCAATGACGAATGAGTGTGTCATTGCGAGCGCCCGGAGGGCGCGTGGCAATCGCTACCAAGGGCGTCATTGCGAGCACCCGGAGGGCGCGTGGCAATCTCTTATTTGTTACAATAGAGAGATTGCTTCGTCGCTTCGCTCCTCGCAATGACTCAAAAGGATCGCTTCGCTCCTCGCAATGACTCAAGAGGATCGCTTCGCTCCGGCTTGCAATGACACAACAAACACACTCTCCGGTTATGAATTTTTCGAACAGGCTCACGTGTTTAAGCGGCTAAATCTCCTGAGAACTGCAATTTTGATGCATTTACCACAGAATCGTCAGCCTGTTACGGCGTTTTTGTTTGACTCACAGTCAGTATACCGTCACTATTAGAAATGATGGATATCAGGTTTAATTGTCACTTTCTACCAGAGGGGGAAAGATATGCGAAAGGTTTCGGTCTTCGATACAACACTCCGTGATGGTCTAAAAATTGCCGGCATTTGCTTAACAAACGATGAAAAGATTCATATCGCAAAGCTACTTGTGAATGCGGGTGTAACGGTGCTTGAAGTCGGATTTCCGGCGGCTTCCGAAGATCAATACAAAAGCTGCTGTGCTATTGTTGATGCCATCAAGGAGCCGGTTACCTTCTGTGTGCTTGCCAGGGCCACCAATCCCGGAGATTTTTCCATAGCTAAAGATGTCCTTTCCAGAACATCTAAGGGACGACTGCATACTTTTTTGCCCGTATCAGCCATGTATAGAGACCATTTTCTTAAAAGATCCTTCGAAGATTCGCTAAACATTGCTCAGGAAGCGGTAAAAAGGGCTATGGACGTGGCTCCTGAGGTTGAGTTTTCCCTCGTTGATGCTTTCCGGGCCGATATCAACGATGTTTTCGCAATGACCGAAAAGGTCCTTTCATCCGGAGCCTATATAATAAACTATGCTGATACCGTTGGCTGTGCCACTCCATGGAAGGTTGAGGCTCTGGTTGGTGAATTAAAAAAACGTTTTGGAGACAGTCTTAGGATCAGCATTCACTGCCACAACGACCTTGGACTTGCTACGGCAAATTCCTTTGCAGCCCTCAAAGCCGGGGCCGAACAGGTTCACTGCACCGTTAACGGCATTGGTGAACGAGCAGGGAATACGCCTCTTGAAGAACTTGCCGTTCTTATACATCTATACGGGTCTGAAGCCGGACTTTCCAGTTCCGTCGTGATGAACAGGCTCTATCCTTTAAGCAGAGTAGTTGAACGCTACACAGGGGTCTCCCTGAGCGCTATGAAACCTCTCGTTGGAACAAATGCCTTTATCTGCGATGTCACCACACCTCAGCTAGGCGATACGACCGAAAAACCGCCCTTTGCTGTCATCACACCCGAACAGATCGGTATTCCTCGACCTGGTGAGCCTCTTAACAGAGATACAGATTTCGACACTTTCAAAAAGCGTCTTGAATCCATCGGCTATTCTCTTTCCGATGAAAACTATCAAAGAGCGTATGACCTCTTTAAAGACGTTGCTGGAAAGAAGGAGTATCTTTTTGACGAAGATCTTGAAGTTATCGTGCATCAGACTCTCTCCCAGATTCCCGAACGTTACAAACTCCTTTACCTCAACGTTTCTGCAGGCTCTATCCCCGTCCCGCATGCTACCGTGCAGTTAGAAATTGACGGGCAAATTGTTCAGGACGCAGGTTTTGGACACGGGCCTGTTGATGCTGCTTTCAAGACTATATTCCGAATGGTTAAGCGTTTCCCAAAACTTATTCGCTATGAAGTCAACGCTGCCACCATGGGAACGGATGCTCAGGGCCAGGTTTTGCTGAGACTCCAGGAAGAAGACACGGTCGTGGATGGTCGGGGCGTTAACACGGATATCGTAATGGCAAGCGCTCTCGCCCTCATCGATGCTCTTAATAAACTGGAGGCCTATCGCGGAAAGCGAGAAATATCCGAACTGAGCGAAGACGAAAGCTGGACCGTGAGACTGTAACTTATGGTGATGTGCGACGGGTGGGGCTTTAACTGCTGACAATTGTACTGGCACAGGCATCAAAATATGTTTGCCTGTAACTTGTCCATCGTGCAAAACAGAACACGATCGTGACGTGAATGAGGCTTTAAATATCCAGCGTTCAGCGCTGGCTACCGTGAGTTGCACGGGAAGTTACCCCTGTGGAGAGGACGGAAACGTCCTCAACGAAGCAGGAATCAAACCGTGTCATATTTGAACATGGTTTGAGCAACGGAAGATAAATACGGAAGCTTACCGGCTTCACCCGTCGCCTCACTCGACGTTAATGATTCCTCAGGAGCCTTTTTAAATAATCTTTGTGACGTAGCACTTCAGATACCGCGTTTCCGGCATGGCAAGCAGTACAGGATGATCGGAAGACTGTCCCCGGGCTTCCAGAATTATAAGATCCCTTCCGCTGGCTAAAGAAGCTTTGCGAAGTATATCTTCAAAAAGCTCGTTTGATACATGGTGAGAACAGGAACAGCTCACCAGAATTCCGCCGTCTCTAAGACTTAGAAGAGCGCGCCTGTTAAGATCGGTATAACCTTTTACGGCCTGCGGAAGGGTTTTTTTGTTCTTAACGAAAGCAGGGGGATCGGAAATCACAACGTCAAATGTTTTCTTTTCCGTGGTTTTCAGGAAATCAAAAACGTCAGCCTCGATAAACGTGCAACGGGAGAAAAAACCGTTTCTTTCGGCATTGATTCTGGCTCTGGCTAATGCCGCTTCAGATTGATCCACAAACACCACTTCCCTGGCTCCGTAAAGAGCGGCAAAAAGCCCCCATGCGCCGTCGTAGCAAAACAGGTCGAGAACCTGAGCATCAGAAGCGAAACGTCTCAACACCTTGCGGTTTTCTCTCTGGTCAAGATAATGACCTGTTTTCTGGCCGTTTAGAGGATCGATGATAAAAAACAATTCGTCCAGCTTCACCCAGAGCTCTGCCGGAAGTTCCCCCCACACAACCCCTTTTTCCAGCGGGAGTTGTTCCAGGAGCCTGGAAGAAGAATCATTTCGGGCAACTATTGCAACGGGATTGAAAAGTTCAACCAGAAGTTCCTTTATGAGAGCCTCAAGCTTTGATGCGCCGAGAGTTGTAATCTGATAGACCAGAACATCACCATAGCGATCCACGATGAGCCCGGGCAGCCCGTCGGATTCACTGAAGAAAAGCCTGTAACAGTTTGAGTCGGGATACAATTTTTTGCGCAGTTCACCGGCCTGTTCAAGAAGCCTTCTGAAATAAAGCCGTGACGGCTTGGTTCCGGGGGGACAGACGATCCTTACGGCAATGAGGGAATGGGGGTTTATATACCCGAGTCCTAAATGATCTCCATTGTGGCTTACTACTCTTACCCAACTGCCGGGCTCGAACTCTCGAATCGAACCAACTATTTCGTTGCTGAAAACCCATCGGTAGCCGTAAAGCAGACGTTTTTCTCGACCTTTCTCAAGCTTAACGGTCGGGTATTCATCAAGCCGTGATGGGAAATGAACACTTTCCGTGAGGTTAGAACTCATAGCCGGTAAGCCCTGAACACACATTGCACAGTAAAGCCCTCAATTGCATGCGGCTGATTTACATGTAACCGCATGCCTGAGGGCTTTATTTCATTCAAGTCAGTTTATCTCAAGGGAACTCTTTCGTATCGCTCGTTTTGGACCTGCTGCCCGTAGCCCGTTCTCACCCTGACATCTGCATAACCGGGGCCATAACTCACAGGATCCGCCTGAACCCACTCACCCGTGCGCTGATTGTAATAGGTTACGGTGTTTCTCCGATAAGCCGCCTCCTGAGCGGCTCTCTGGTTGATTTCCGCAAGTCCATAGCCAGTAACAGCCCCTAAACTGCCACCAATAACGGCTCCTCGCCACCTGTTTTCCTTGTCAAGAAGAGCTCCTATGCCTGCTCCTACAGCTCCGAGCCATGTGGCGGTTTCGTAATGTTGCTGAGTTGGCTGCCCGGGGGCATAACAGGATGATAAAGCAAAGCTTGTAAGCGTCACAATCATCATCAACGAAACAATCTTTTTCATTCTCTTCCTCCTACGGTTAGTTAGCCATTTTCTCCATTGTTTTCTTCTTTTCGTCCCAGAAGCGCTGTTCCAGTTCTTCCAGAAACAGCATTTTTTCCTCCCACAGGGACGTAAGCATTTTAACTCTGTCTTTAAGATTTTGATAGGTTATTTTTAAGTCCCGGGCCTTATCGCCTCCGTTTTTGTATGTTTCAGGCCGGCTTAGTATTTCCTGCAATGCGTCAAGTTCTGCCGTTAGAGATTCAATCTCCTTTTCCAGCTTTTCAATTTCGTCGGCTACAGGTTTTTTGATGCGATAGAGCTCGTTACGCCACTGCGCTTCAAGACGTTTTCTTTGAACATCTCTGCGGCCTTCCCGGTATGGTCCAGAAACCGACGACGCTCTTTGCGTCTTCGATATGTCTTTATCATACGAAGGCTCATCGGCACCTATGATCCTTGGGAGCCAGACTTTTTCGAGATCATCATAGTTTCCGGGAAACAGCTCGACTCTACCTTCATCGAAGAAAAGAATTTTGTTGCTGATAGCATTGATAAAACGCCGGTCATGGCTCACAAAACAAACCGTTCCCCCGTACTCTTTCAGGGCTTTTTCCAGAACTTCACGAGACGCAATGTCCAGGTGGTTTGTTGGCTCATCAAGGAGTAGCAGATTCGGGCGTTCAAGTATTTTCTTGCAAAGGCTCAGTCGAGCTTTTTCACCACCGCTGAGGCAACTTACTCGTTTTTCCACATCATCGCCACTGAAGCGAAAGGCTCCCAGAATCTGCCTCAGTGTGCTCTGGGGCAAATTGCCTGAAACCGATCGAGCTTCTTCAAAAACCGAGTTTTCCCCGTTTAACTGTTCCCATTGATGCTGGGCGTAGTAAGCAATCTTAACGTTGGGGCTGACGATACGTTCACCCGAATCAGGCTCGACCATACCGGCAATGATCTTAAGAAGAGTCGTTTTCCCGGAGCCATTAACTCCGACGAAGGCTATGCGGTCTTCCCGTTCAATGGTAAGAGAGAGATTTTCATAAAGAACCGTATCGCCAAAACGCTTTGATATACCACGAAGCTCCACAAGCCTTTTCGGTGCTCGTTCTGGTTCGGGAAATGAGAAACTGGGAGGAGGCTCTTCTTCGGGAACTTCAATGAGTTCCATCTTTTCGAGCATCTTCAACCGGCTCTGAACCTGCCGGGCTCGATCCTTTCTCACTCTATTCCGGGCTATGAATTCTTCAATCTCCCGTATGCGATCCCTCTGATGTTTAGCCATAGATTTTAGATGTTCAATTCGTTCAGTCCTCTGCCTTTGATAATCGTCGTAGTTTCCGGTGTATTCGTAGAAAGCCCCGTTTTCGAGCTCCCAGATGCGAGTAACGGTCCGGTTGAGGAATTCTCTGTCGTGAGAAATGATCACAAAGGCCGCTTTTGAATCCTTTATGAAGGATTCAAGCCAGAGTAGGGAAGCCAGATCGAGATGGTTGGTGGGCTCATCGAGAAGCACAAGATCGGGTTCTGCCAGAAGAATCCGGGCAAGTTCTGCTCGCATGATCCACCCGCCGCTGAGAGTGCTGAGAAGCCGGGAGTGGGTCGAAGGATGAAAGCCCAGCCCTGTAAGGATTTTTTCTGCTCGAGCTTTAAGGTCGTAAGCGCCAAGGTGTTCAAGCCGTTCAATCAGTTCCGACTGTTCAACGGCAAGCTCATGTGCTTCTTCTGGCGATGATGCCTGGTCCAGCGCCGAGGTAATTTCTTCAAGCCGGTTTCTGGCAGCGTTCACTTCATCATGGACGTTTGTAACGTAATCGATAAGCGGAGCATCTCGCTGTGGTGACCATTCCTGAGGAAGATAGCCGATGCGAAGATAGCGTGGACGGATTATGGTTCCCGAATCCGGTTCACTTTCACCAGCAATGATTTTAAAAAGCGACGTTTTCCCCGAACCGTTTTTACCCACAAGTCCTATCCGGTCTTTTCTACGTATGGTGGTGGTAAGGTTTTCAAATAATTTTTCTTCGCCTATCCATCGAGAAACATTCTGGAGCGAAATCACGGGGGAAACCTCCTGTGGGTTAGATGTTTACGGCATTGTAATAACCAAACTCGGATCTTAACACAATACTACTTGATGAAACAAACGTATTGTTTCATTATATCTCACAATGAAATAATCACCTTGCCAATTTGCTTATCAGTCCGATTCATATCGAAACATAAAGAAACGTTACAGGATCGCACCATCAATTCAATAAGTGGTATGAGCATTGCTACAATGATTGTGCGATTCAACACAAGAGAAATGTATAAGAATTATTTTTGAGTTCCATGCATGGACTTGTAAATTTGGGCATCTACGAAGTTTGTGTTCAATAGAGCAATTATTTTGCATTAAGAAAAGGAGGAATGCGGCTATGAGTCATGAGATCGATCATGGTGGAGCTGGTGGAGGTATCTTAGCGAACAAGCTTTTATGGCTTTGCGTGGCACTGGGCGTGTTTGTAATTATTGGATTTATTCTGCCGGTGCCACAGTCAATGTTGAACATCGTGCAGGAAAAGGGCTTTGCAAAACAGATGATAGACTGGCACATAGCCCATAACGTTCAGGAAGCGGCCCGTAAAACGATGATCGTTGTCGGGCTTATTCCTATGGCAATCATACTATTTGCTACTGAAGCCATCCCGATTGGTCTCACGGGAATTTTAATGCCGATTCTTGCCTATTTCCTGCAACTCTATCCCAGTAAGCTCGTTGGTAAAACCTTCGCCGGTGATGCTCCCATGTTCCTTCTGGGAGTCCTCGCTATGGGCGTTGTTGTCATTGATGTTGGGCTTCACAAAAGGCTCGCCACGTGGATTCTCGGATGGACCAAGGGGTTTACCGTGCCAATAGTCGTGCTATGCATCAGCATGTCGATCATCGGATCTTTCATTTCAGCGCATGCCATGTGTGCTTTTATGACCCCTGTTATGATGGCAATTTACTACGGGTCTGTTGTTGCGGCGAGCCCGCCGTCCGGACCCATTCAACATGATAGAACTCTTGCCAAGTTCTTGCTCTTTTCTCTATGTTACGCTCTGAACGTGGGAGGTGTGGGCTCCCCTGCAGCAGGCGGAAGAAACGTCATTATGATGGGTATATGGGACTCCTACAAGGTTCCCATGGACTTCTTCACCTGGCTTAAATACGGTCTTCCGTTATCGCCTGTCCTTGGTGCGATGGTAGCCTTATACATGCTCTTTATATTCGGAAGAAAGGTAAGGGTTCGAGACTTAACACCGGGTTTGAGCGCCATAAAAGAAGAAACCCAGAAAATCGGTCCAATGAAATACCGTGAATGGGTCACCTTTGGAATGCTTATATTGATTCTTGCCCTCTGGATTTTTGGCGGCCACGATCTCGGGCTTGGCGGCCCGTCTCTTCTGGCGCTGGTTATTCCCGTTGTGTTCCGGGTTACCGACTGGCGCAAGATACTTTCGGGTATTTCATGGGATGCATGGTTCATGTACTGTGGAGCTCTGACTCTGGGTGATCTCCTGAAAGATTCGGGAGCGGCTCTGTGGATAGCTTCCTCGTTCCTTGACATACTGAAGAACACCTTCGGATTCACTCAGGGGCTCGGTTTGTGGATCTCTCTGTCGCTCCTTTCCGGAACGATCACTAACTTCATGTCAGATGCCGGAACAACGGCTCTCATAGGACCCATTGCTGTGCCGATGGCCATTATGTCCGGCCATCCATGGGAGCCCTGGGCGGCAGGTCTTGCAACGGCTTTCGCTACTTCTTTTGCTCACTTCCTGATAGTCGGAACACCCAACAACGCCATCGTTTACGGTCTTGGAACCTTCCCCGACACGGGAGAAAGGGCCATCAGCCCCATAGACTTCGTCAAGTACGGATTCGTGCTGTGGATTCTGTCCCTTGCTGTTGTCTGGGTTCTTGGGTTCATGGTGATTTACAATATCGTTGGTTTCCCGGCCGGCATTCTGGAAACCGCAAGAAAAGCTTTAGAATCTGCCGCTATGAAGTAAGCTACTTTTATAGCGGCAGTCACTACCGACCCGTGGCCGTGTTTTGGTCGTCCCCCCTTTTCACGGCCACCCGTCGGTAGTAAAATAAAAAATCAAATCGGGTAATAAATGAAAATGACACATAAAGAGGAGTGACCACATGGATAGCATAAAGTTACTTCTGGTCGATGATGAAGAGCTTTTTGTAGAGACGGTGGCAAGGCGGCTGGAAAGGCGGAATATTAAGGTTCTTACAGCCTTCAGTGGAGAAGAAGCCCTGAAAATACTCGAAAGTAACCAGGATACGGACGTTGTTATTCTGGACGTAAAGATGCCCGGCATGGATGGAATCACGGTTCTGAGAGAAATCAAACAGCGCTACCCCCTCATGGAAGTCATAATGCTGACCGGTTATGCAACCGTGGAATCGGCCGTTCAGGGTATGAAACTCGGAGCCTTTGATTACCTGATGAAGCCTTGCGAGATAGATGATCTGGTAAAAAAGGCTCAGGAAGCAGCGGAAAAGAAGAGACAGCATCTGGAAAAAATCAGAGAAGCCGCCATAAGGCACGCTCTCTCAAGCTATGTAGATTAGCTCAACAATTGGCAGTAATAGAGGCGACCTGGTTAAGGTCGCCTTCAGGTAAAACTTCTCACCACCTTCTAAAGACCGTAAACCGCACTGAGTCGTTTCTTAAGATATTTAACAAAATATTCTGCATCGGGCTCCGAGCCGGTGACTTCGCATACAAGCTGTTTGGGCGTAAAGCGGCATCCTTTAGAATGTATATTTTCCCGGAGCCAGCCGAGTATAATTCCGAATAGTCCCGAACCGATAAATTCGTCAATACTCCCGCCCAGGTCTTTTTCCATCTTTTCAAGAAACTGTGCTGAGTAAATGTTTCCGAGAAGATAGGTCGGGAAATAGCCTATTAGTCCTGCGCTCCAGTGCACGTCCTGTAAAACTCCATCGGCAAAAGATGATGGCTTGCATCCGAGGTATTGATCCATTTTTTCATTCCAGAATTGGGGTATGTCTTCCACCGTGAGGTGACCACGCATCATGTTCCGTTCAATTTCATAGCGAATAATTATGTGGAAAGCATAGGTGAGCTCATCGGCCTGAATACGTATGAGAGAAGGCTGAACGCGATTTACAGCCTTCCAGAACGTTTCCAGGGACACGTCCACAAGGATCGGAAAATGCTGAAGCAGGGATGGATACCAGAACTTCCAGAAAGCGTAGGATCTGGCCACAACATTTTCCCAGAAGCGAGATTGAGATTCATGAATCCCGAGCGATACGGCCATACCGGCTGGAGTCCCCCAGTGTTCTTTTTCCAGTCCCTGGTCGTAGAGGGCATGGCCGACTTCGTGAACCGTGCTGAAAAAAGCCAGAGAGAAGTCATGTTCATCATATCTTGTTGTGATTCGCACATCTTCCGGCCCCGGGGAAGTGGTAAAGGGATGGGCCGTTACGTCAATTCGCCCCGCATCAAGGTCGTAGCCTAGTTTTCGTGCCACAAGACGGCCGAACTTTTCCTGAAGAGGCACCGGGAAATGCCTGTAAAGACAGGATGAATCTACCTGCCTTCCGCTTCCCAGTATGGCGTCGAGAAGCTCTTTGAGTGCAGGCACCAGATTTTTCGTGATAGCGTCGAAATCCTCTGCTCTGAAACCCGGTTCAAACTCATCGAGCATAGCATTGTAAGCTTCGTCGTCATAGCCGAGCGCTTCTGCTTCTTCAGTTTTAAGACGGAATATTTTTCGTAAGTACGGTTCGAAAGCCTTCCAGTCGTTGTCCTTTCTGGCCTTTTCCCAGACAGATCCAGCTTCTGATGTGACTCGAGCGATCTCTTCCGCCAGTTCCACGGGAACTTTACGTGCTCTTGACGACCATCTGTGCCATTCTCTCAGGTTTGCTCGTTCGGGGCTGTGAGGATCATAGTCTTTAAAAGCTTCGCCTGCGAGTTCGATCCATTCGGGAATCTGCGGTTCTCTCAAACGCCGGTGCTTTTCCGCCGTAATAAAGCCTATCTGTTTCGGTCGATGGACATAACCTTTCGGCGGCATATAACAACGCTGATCCCATTCCAGAAGGTCAAGAATATTCTGAAGCATGTAAATTTCACGGCTCCACTTTACAAGGTTTTCATAGGCTTCCCGGTGTGTCATTGACTTTACTCCCCAAGAGTTGATCCCATTTCAAGATTGAACTTTGCTCCTCATACGCCTATAAACTTTCGGCACAGCCGAAACATATCAAGGGAGAGGAGAAATTGGAAAAAAACCGCAGAGGATTATTGATCATCTTTACCGGAGAAGGCAAGGGCAAAACATCCGCTGCTCTGGGTATGGTTTTGCGAGCCGCAGGTCACGGCATGAAAGTTGGCATCTTCCAGTTCATCAAAGGGAAATGGCACCCGGGCGAACTGACGGCTCTTTCTTATCTGCCCAACGTTGAGGTCGTCCGTTTCGGCGGTGGATTTACCAGAAATAAAGAAGATCTTTCCGGAGATTCCTTAATGGCAAGAGAAGGTTGGGAAAAAGCGACAAAGGCTATTCTGGAAAATCTTTACGACATGATCATTCTCGATGAAATCAACTATGCCATACATCGGGGATTTATAGGTGAACAGGAGGTTCTGGATGTCGTCTTCAAGCGTCCCGAGGAAATGCACATTGTTCTGACCGGACGTTACGCCCCGGAAAGCCTTGTGGATGCTGCCGATATGGTGACAGAGATGAAGGTTATTAAACATCATTTCAGGGACAAAGGAATAAGGGCCCAAAAAGGCATCGAATTCTAAGGTTATTCCCTCAGAACTGTTGTCTATCCGGCCTGATCTGGTAAACTTATTATAAGGTTAACGAGTGGTTCGGCTTTGTAATGTGGATTCTTATCAGGAGGTGCTTTATGCCGGTTTACAAGAGAAAAGAGGGATCTGACACATGGCACTGGTGCGCAAATTGTCCTGATTATCCAAAGGGAGAGGACGTGACTTCCCGTCATTCAAAACCGGAATACGGGAAACTATGTCCTGTTTGTGAAGTCAAAGAAAAAAGCGGTGATTGCAAACAGGATCCGTTTTTTGCCGGAGTTAAGTAAGAAGAGGTCTTTCTGACCGTAACACCATGATGGTTAGGGGCAGGCCCTGTGCCTGCCCATTCAGTATGACCACAAGTGTTGACCATGATGAGTTTTTTGCTATTGCGAGCGTCCGAAGGAAGCGTGGCAATTCCTTTCCATCCACCGTCATTGCGAGGCTGCGAAGCAGCCGTGGCAATCTCCACCGAACGAGTCATTGCGAGGCTGCGAAGCAGCCGTGGTGATTGCTTCGCCTTCGGCTCGCAATGACGAGATTGCTTCGCTTCGCTCGCAATGACAAGGGGAAGGACAACAGAGAGATTGCTTCGCCCTCACTTCGTTCGGGCTCGCAATGACACCTTCGTTTACGTCATTGCGAGGCTGCCGCAAGGCAGCCGTGGCAATCTCTTAGTTTCAACAAAGAGCTTGCTTCGTCGCTTCGCTCCTCGCAATGACACAATAAACACATCCTCCAGTTATTCATTTCTCGGAAAGGTTCATTTGGTAATTTACTTTTTCCAGGATTTCATTTATTACAAACAGCTCAAAGCCTTATCCCCTTTATGATTAACCCGCATTCCGGAGAGGAGGAGATTATGAAGCTTTCAACTGTTGGCAACAAATTAATTGTCTGGATAGTGAAGAGATGTAGCAGAAGATTGGGTTACTTGTGGAATTGCATAAATCTTCATATGATTTGATTCTCTTTCAAGATTTTTTTATTTTTTCCTTTAACTCTGGTAGTTCTTTCTTTACTATATTCCAAACGATTTCATAATCCACTACGAAATATCCATGAGCCAGACGATTTCTCATTCCAATAATTTGTGCCCATGGTATTCCTTCATATTTTTGCTGTATATGCTTAGGTATCTGGTTTGCAGCTTCTCCAATAATCTCAAGATTTCTAATGACAGCATCTTTTGTCTTTGAATCGCTCAAAAATTCCTCAAGTGAGAAATCTCTTATATAATCTCCAATTTTCCCTATGCTTTCTAAAATATCAATAATAAAAAGTTTCCAATCTCTCTTAGACATAAATCAAGTCTTCTTCTACGCTTTTCCATAATAAAGGCTTCTGCTTTAGAGCATTCGGTGTAAATAAATCTACTTTTACTCCTAAGATTTCTTCTAAATAATCTGCAAGCTCAAAAAACTTAAGCCCTATCGGTTTTTCGAATTCAACTAAGATATCAATATCGCTTACTTCAGTTTGCTCATCTCTTGCAAAAGAGCCAAAGATACCTATGGTAGTAATACCATATCTTTCTTTCAGTAACTCTTCCTGCGTATTTAATGTTCTTATGATTTCCTCAATTGTCTTCA
>CAZWJX010000023.1:15272-21774 GCA_964634695.1 uncultured Syntrophobacterales bacterium
ATTTTATTGTGAAAAGACCTAGGATTGAGTAACTGTTGGTATGGGAAGTTTTTTCATTCTTTTACACCTTCCAATTCCTCTAAGATTTTCTATAACTCCGGCTTTGGTTTCGGAATCTCTATCTTTATTGTGTGCCATATTAATTTGTAGTCAATGCTAAAATAGCTGTGAACCAATCTATCTATCGTCCCCACCACGCGCTTCCATAGTATCTGGGAATATTTTTCTCTCATCCAATCTGGAATGTTTTTTGTTGCTTCTCCAAGTATCTCAAATTTTCTCATAATTGTGTTTGATATCTATCATCTTTAATCAGGTCGTCAAGTTCCATCCGGGTCCGTTCTAAAAGAGTGATTTAATGGATGACAACAGATCTATTTCATGTAGAGCAATGACGCAGGGAAAGGACAAAGAGAGATTGCTTCGTCGCTTCGCTCCTCGCAATGACGGCCGAGAACAGTCATTGCGAGCCCGCCGCAAGGCGGGCGTGGCAATCTCTACCGAACCTGTCATTGCGAGGTTACGAAGTGGCCGTGGCAATCTCTTCAACAAAGAGATTGCTTCGCTTCGCTCGCAATGACGCAGGGAAAGGACAAAGAGAGATTGCTTCGTCGCTTCGCTCCTCGCAATGACACACTAGGGGATTGCTTCGCCTTCGCTTCGCTCCGGCTCGCAATGACGCAAAAGTACACAGTTACGCATTTTTCGAACAGGTTCGTTTGGTAATTTACTTTTTTCAGGATTTCATTTATCACAAACAATCTAAAGCCTTATCGCATTTATGATTAACCCGTATTCCATAAAGGAGGAGATTATGAAGCTTTCAACCAAGCTTATAGGTGGTTTCTCTGCGGTTGCGGCAATCACATGCCTTGTTGGGCTGATTGGTTGGATCAACATGTCAAGATTGTCTAGAGATATTAACGATGTGGCCGTTAAAACTTTACCTCTTGAACAAGGGATTGCACAGCTTGCAGAGAAGAACGAGTCATTTCGAGTTGCCATGCGCACTCTCATGAACCCCATGCTGTCACAGGAAGATAAAAATAGACAGTATAAGAATGCAGAAAAGTATCGAAAGGAAATAGAAGATGCCATACAGGCTTTAACGGCGATACCGGAACTTCCAAACGAAGCAAAAGATCTCATCGCCCAGATTCAGGCTAAGGAAAAAGAATATCTGGGAGTTGGGGATCGCTTTGTAGGTCTTTCAAAGGAAGTAGATAAAACGGGTATTTTAAATCCACATGCTTTCAGAGGAGACATGGAACGTTTTACGAAACTTCATTATGCCGCTATGACAAAGGTTTTTAACCTTATAAATTTTAAGGAAGAATTCGAAGGTGGAGATGATGCCGCTCAGTGTGAATTCGGGAAATGGCTGGCATCTTTTAAAACGAATAACGAAGAGTTACAGAAAGCTCTTGACGCCATAAAGCCCTCTCACGAAGCTTTCCATCGGGCTATAAAAAAGATAAAGGAGGCCATGAAGGCGGGAGACACTGCGACGGCCACAATGGCCTACCGGCTGGAACTCAAACCCTCCGCAGATAAAACTTTTGAACACTTTGCCATACTGAGCGAGCTGGCAGAAAAGAGCCAGAAATTGTATGAAGAAATGGTTACTCTGGGAATGGTTGACCTTCGGAAAAAACAGCTCGAATTGTTTGATCTTATCGGAAAGCTTCAAGAATTTGAACGGGTCAGAGTATCTAAAGATTTAGAAGATTCCCGACATAACGTTAAAATCTCTCGCATCCTTACCGTATCTTCTGTTGCGGCCGGTGTGTTGCTTGCGCTTGCTATCGGGATTTTTCTCTCCGTGACCGTATCTCGAACCGTCCGCCGCATAGCATCGGGACTTTACGAAGGCTCAGATCAACTGGTATCAGCCGCATCTCAGGTTTCGTCATCCAGTCAGACTCTGGCTGAAACCACATCTCAGCAGGCGGCTGCCATAGAAGAAACTTCATCAGCCCTTGAAGAAATGGCTTCCATGACGAGGCAGAATGCGGACAATGCCGCAGAGGCGAACAGACTGATGGGAGAAACCAAATCCATCGTCTCGGAAGCCAACACGTCCATGCAAGAACTTGCGGAATCGATGAAAGAAATCAATCGAGCCAGCGAAGAAACTTTCAAGATTATAAAGACCATTGATGAAATAGCTTTTCAGACCAACCTTCTTGCTCTCAATGCGGCGGTGGAAGCGGCAAGAGCCGGAGAAGCCGGAGCGGGCTTTGCCGTTGTGGCCGATGAGGTGCGATCTCTTGCCATGAGAGCTGCTGAAGCCGCCAAGAACACCGCAGCCCTTATAGAGGCCACGGTGAATAAGGTGAAATCCGGAACGGCCATTACCGAACGAACCAGAGAAATCTTCCTCAGGGTTGCTCAGAGCGCAGAAAAGGTGTCCGAACTGCTCGGAGAAATAGCCGTGGCTTCCGATGAACAGAAAGACGGTATTGAACAGGTCAATAGAGCTGTTTCCGAAATGGATAAAGCCGTCCAGAATAATGCCGCAAACGCTGAAGAAACGGCTTCTGCCGCCGAGGAATTAAATGCTCAGGCGAATGAACTCAGGGGCTACGTTAGAGAACTTCTGGCAATAGTGGGAGGGACCACGGACGCCTATTATGCGGCCGGAGCCGAATCGGGAGAGACTCTGAGAGCGAAACGACCATCGGAAGTAAGAGCACTTCCGGCCCCTTCTACAAGAACAGCCGGTGCGATGAAACTTACGACAGGAGCGGCAAAAGTTCTACCTGTTCCGGGGAAAGCCACTTCTCGCACGGCGCCGAATAAATCTTCCAAGACTGTCAAGCCCATTATGGTCTGGTCTAGAGAATACGAAGTAGGAGTGCCTGAAATTGACGAACAGCATCAGAATCTCTTTAAGATGCTTAACAGGCTCAACGAAGCTATGGCCATGGGAGAAGGTAAGAACATGCTCAACCAAATTCTGTTCGGGCTTGTTGATTATACCGCCCGTCATTTTAAAACCGAAGAGATGTATATGGAACGGGCTAATTATCCTGAACTTGAGAGCCATCGTCAGGTTCACATAAGGCTTACCGATAAGGTTCACGAAATGGTTGACCGTTACAAAGCCGGAGAAGTGGGGCTGGGTGTTGAGCTTCTGAACTTCCTTCAGGACTGGCTGAAGAAACACATACTCGGAACGGATAAGAAATATGCTCCCTACCTTGCAGGCCTGGATCTAAAAAGCGAAATATTCTAAGAATGACTTGCTACGCCGTCCGGGGCAATCCTGCCGGGTTGCCCCGTAAAAATCCCTCCAAATAAAAGGTGATTTAAGTGCTTAAGCTAAGGGAATGGATCCCCGGTCTTATAATTCTGATCGCCGTTATTCTCTCCAGCCTGCACAGTTTCCTTCTGTATCACAGCCTTGTCGAGCTCTTTAGCTCAGTGATAGGCTTTACGATCTTTGTAATGGCATGGAACTTACGCGATCGCATGGATAATAACTACCTGCTCTTTATCGGGATAGCCTATTTCTTCGTGGCGCTTGTAGATCTTCTTCATACGCTTGCTTACAAAGGCATGGGAGTTTTTGTCGGGTTCGATGCCAATCTTCCTACCCAGCTCTGGATCACAGCCCGCTATCTGGAAAGCGTGTCCCTTCTCATAGCGCCCTTTTTTCTGGAGAGAAGGCGGCTGAGAGTGGGTACGACCTTTCTTGTTATATCGGCTATTTTGTCAATTGTTCTGTTCAGCATTTTCTATCTCAAAGTGTTTCCCGATTGTTTCATAGAAGGCAAAGGACTTACGGCATTTAAAAAGGTTAGTGAATACATAATCTGCGGAATCCTGGCGGCATCTCTGGTGCTTTTGTTGAAAAAGAAAGATAAATTTCCGGTGAACGTGCTGAACTGGCTGATAATGTCGATTGTGGCAACAATCATTCAGGAACTGGCTTTTACTTTCTATGTTAGTGTTTACGGCCTGTCCAATTTCATAGGGCATATCTTTAAGGTCATATCGTTTTACTTTGTATACAAGGGAATCGTGGAAACAGGCCTTAAAAGGCCCTATGAATTTTTGTGGCGAGAATTGAAGCAGAGTGAAGAAAAAGTCAGACAGGAAAGGAACAGAGCCCAGCACTATTTAGACATAGCCGGTGTGATTATTCTCGTGATAGGAACTGATGGCAAGGTTCAGCTTATAAACAAAAAGGGGTGTGAAATTCTAGGATACACCGAAGACGAAATCATCGGAAAAGACTGGTTTGAAAACTTCATACCGGAGGAGGAACGGCATGAGGTAAAAAGCATCTTTTCCAGAATGACATCCGGCGAAATCGATCCTTTTGAATACGCCGAGAATATGATTATTACCAGAAGCGGTGAAAAAAGGATAATTTCCTGGCACAATTCTGTAATCAAGGATGGTAATAATCAACAAATAGTTGCTATTCTGAGTTCAGGAGAGGATATAACGGAACGAAGGCGTGCCGAGCTAGAAAAAGAAAAGACTCTGGCCGAACTCAAGGAAGCGCTGGAAAAGGTAAAGGTTCTAAGCGGGCTGATTCCTATATGTGCCGGCTGCAAAAAGGTCAGGACCGATGAGGGATACTGGATTCAGGTTGAAGCTTACATAAAACAGCACTCAGAAGCGGAGTTTACTCACAGCCTCTGCCCCGAGTGCCTGAACAGGCTCTATCCTGATCTAGATCTCGATGAAAAGTGATATGGAGGGCGGCATGAACGTTGAGCAGCAATCGATGTATCTTTCTCTACTTCAAAATGCGGCCATCATAGTTGCGATGAGCGCTTTTTACAGCCTGATCATAAGAATATCGCCGAAAAAGAGTGTATGGTTAAAGCTATCAACAGGCCTTTTATTCGGCTTAACTACAATTGTCGGAATGAATGTCCCTTTCAGATATGCGCCGGGAATAATATACGATGGGCGATCCATAGTTCTGTCAATTGCCGGATTTTTCGGTGGGTGGCCGGGAGCTCTGATTCCAATGATCATGGCAGGAGCATACAGAACGCACGTAGGGGGTCCTGGAATCTGGGCCGGACTGGCTACGATTGTGTTATGTCCCCTTGTGGGTATCTTATTCCGCAAGCTTTGCAAAGGCAGGACGTGGGAAGTGAGTGTCCGACGTCTGTATTTTATGGGATTGATAACTCATGCCGGAGTTGTGGCATGCCAGCTTTTGATACAGCCGTTTCCCAGCGGGCTGGTTGTAATATCTAACATCTGGATCCCGATGATGCTCTTCTTTCCCGTTGCTACCACTCTGATAGGGCTGTTCCTTGCAGGTGAAGAAAAGCGTGTGGCAACAGAGCGGGAACTTAGAAAAGCTCTAACTTACATTGACAACTTAATAAACACGGCAAATGTTCTCTTTGTTGAACTGGACAAGAGCGGAAGAGTCCTGAGAATCAACGAAGCCGCCGAAAGGATTACCGGTTATACTCTGGAGGAGCTCAGGGGGAAAAACTGGTTTGAAATCCTTGTCCCCAGAGAAAAATATCCTTACGTGTGGGATATGTTTTTCTCGATTGCCGAAGACGGAAGTAATCTGCCAAGGACTTTTGAAAATCCGATAATTTCAAAAACGGGAGAAGAGCGATATATCATCTGGAAAAACGGATTTGTTACGGACGACAGCGGCAAGTTTTCCGGAACTATTTCCTTCGGAATTGATATAACGGACAGGAAGAAGCTGGAAGCCGATCTCATCGCTCTGAGGGATTTCTTGTTCTATCTTTTCACCGTGAATCCCGCCGTAATATATACGCTGGATCCGGTGGATCTTAAGGTAAAATGGGTAAGCCCTAATATCACCGAACTGTCAGGATACGATATAGATGATGCCTTTCACCACAAATGGTGGGTTGATAACATTCATCCTGAAGACAGGGATTCTGTTATTTCAATAAAACGTGATATACTTAGAAAAAACCATATTGTTTGTGAATACAGATTCAGGAAAAAGGATGGCAGCTTTGTCTGGGTCAGAGACGAATTAAAGTTGATAAAGCGTAACGGCGAGGTTGAAATAGTAGGAGCTGGGATTGATATAACCGAACGACGGAGGATGGAGGAGGAAAGGGAGAGACTTCAAAGAGAATTCATGCAGATCCAGAGGCTTGAAGCGGTGGGAAGACTTGCGGCCGGCATCGCCCATGACTTCAACAATATGCTGAATGTTATAATCGGCTATTCTGAAATACTGCTTCAATCCCCGGATATTCCGGAAACCGAGAAACCGAAGATACAGCAGATTCTTGATGCGGCGTGGCGATCTTCCGATCTTACGAAACAGCTTCTTACATTCGCCAGAAAACAGCGTTTTGAACCGAAAATCATAAATATCAATGAAACGATACGTGGTGGAGAAAAGATGCTGAGAAAAATGATTGGCGAAGATATTGATCTGGAGCTAAGCCTCGGAGAATCCATTTCGCCGGTAAAGGCGGATCCCGTGCAGATATGGCAGATCATTATGAACCTTGCGGTGAATGCA
>CAZWJX010000024.1:0-8927 GCA_964634695.1 uncultured Syntrophobacterales bacterium
TCACAAGGGAATAAATCTTCCGTCGAGCGCTCTGAGAATTCCGGCGTTTACTGAAAAGGATCGAGAGGATCTGGAATTCGGTCTTTCTCTGGGAGTCGACTTTGTAGCCCTTTCCTTCATTCGTCACGAAGACGACGTGAAACCTCTTAAAGAAATGATAAGCTCTGCGCCGGAGCCTCCCCTTGTTATTGGTAAAATAGAAAAACCTCAGGCGGTGGTAAGGCTGGGCAATATTCTAAACGTGGTGGACGGCGTCATGGTAGCTCGTGGAGATTTGGGGGTAGAGATGAGGCCTGAGGATGTCCCCATCGTTCAGAAGCGCATTATTCGAGAGGCCAGACGACGTGCAAAACCTGTCATTACGGCTACTCAGATGCTTATTTCCATGGTTAACAGTCCGCAGCCGACTCGAGCCGAAACGTCCGATGTTGCCAATGCAATCATTGACGGCGCAGATGCCGTGATGCTTTCCGAAGAAACAGCCATAGGAAGCTATCCGATCGAAGCTGTCAGAATGCTCGACAGAATTGCTCGATCAACCGAAAGCGTGCTGGAAGACTTTCTCAGAGATTCTCTCGTGGAAGATGTGGAAAACTCCGTGGAAAACGCCATAAGCCGATCCGCCTGGGAGATTGCAAAAGAATTGAAAGCTTCAGCCATTGTGGCATCCACTGCTTCAGGCAAAACGGCCAGACTGGTTTCCCGCTTTCGCCCTTCCGTTCCGATAATTGCGGTAACTCACCGAGAAAGCACCTTTCGGCAGCTCGGGCTTTCGTGGGGTGTAATCCCCGCACTCACAGAACCCTTCACCGGCACCGACGATATGTTTGAAGAAGCCAAAAAATGGGTTCTGGAACACGGTATAGCCGGCGTCGGAAGCAAAATCGTCGTCACCGCCGGCATCCCTGTCGGGCAGATGGGAACAACAAATCTCATAAGAGTCATAGACATCGGTTGAGGTTAACTGGACAGAGGAGTTAGCCGTGAAAATGCTATGGACGTTATGGTTCTCCATTTATGTGGTCCTGTCGGTATCCGCGGCAGTCGCCGAAGACCTGACCGTAGAAATCAAACCGGGAGAAACTCTCGATCTCAAGCAGTGTATTGATATAGCTCTGAAGCAGCATCCCGACATAAAAGCCGCTCGCTATGAAGTAAAGGCGGCCGAAAGCAAAGTAGGACAGGCTAAGGCCGCTTACTACCCCCAGATAACGGCAACCACAGGCTACAGCAATTCAAAATCGGTTTCCACACCTGACGTAACGGGAAAATCCTTTAATGACTACATAGGACAAATTACATTGAAACAAAATCTCTTCGATTTCGGCCGCACACCCACACAGGTGGATATCCAGCGCAAAGGAACTCAGGCTTCGCTATTCGATGCGGAGAACATGGTAACTCAGGTTGTCTTCAACGTTAAAGAAGCTTACTACTCACTTCTGAGAGCCAGAAGAGCCCGGGATGTGGCGGCGGAGATTGTGAAACAGTATGAGATTCATCTCAATCAGGCCAGAACTCTTTACGAAGTGGGCACAAAGCCTAAAATCGACGTGACAAAGGCTGAAGTGGATCTCACAAACGCCAGACTTAACCTGATCAAAGCAGAAAATGCCGTAAAGCTTGCCAAAGCCACCCTCGATAACGCCATGGGACTTACCCAGGCGCCTGATTACGACGTGGTAGATAATCTGGAAATGGAGAGAGTTACAATGACCTTTGAGGAAGCTCTGGAAAGAGCTTATGCCGAGAGGGCCGATCTCAAAAGCATCAGAGCAAAACTTCAAGCGGCTAAACGATCGGTCGATCTGGCAAGAAAAGAGTTCTATCCCTCTCTAGCCACAAAGGTTACCTACAGCGTTCCCAGAAACGGCAGTTTCTCAGGTGATGACTGGGATGTGGGCTTAAGCTTCTCCGTGCCGCTCTTTAGCGGCTTTTCAACCACGTATAAAATTCAGGAAAACAAAGCAAACGTGGGAGTCCTTCAGGCTAACGAGGAGTCGTTAAAGCAAAAAATCTATCTGGAAGTAAAGCAGGCTTTTTTGAACATGATGGAAGCCGAAGAACGGCTCAAAGCGGCTGAACTTGCTCGCAAGCAGGCTCAGGAAAATCTTGATCTGGCGCGAGGCCGCTACGGAGTCGGAACGGGAAGCTCGGTCGAAATGACCGATGCCATGGTGACCTACGCTCGATCTCAGGCCGAATACATCCAGGCGCTTTACGATTACAAGATCGCCGAAGCAAGCCTTTACAAGGCAATGGGCGTAAGCAAATAAACGTTTCCACATCAGACCGGAGATAAATTTATATGAGAAAAAACTGGCTCACGACAGTTATTGTATCCAGTGTGGTGGTTATCCTGATCAGTTTGGGGCTTTATAAATGCTCGGGTAGTAGTGAGAGCGAGGAAAGTTACAGCACGGCCAGGGTAACAAGAGGGGACATCATAAGAACCGTTTCAGCTACCGGGACGGTGAATCCGGTTTCAATGGTTCTTGTTGGAACTCAGGTTTCCGGCACAATAAAGCATATCTATGTGGACTTTAATTCACCTGTGAAAACGGGGCAGGTTATAGCCGAAATTGATCCTTCCCTTTTCGAAGCGCAGGTTGAACAGGCGAAGGCCAATGTGCTGGCGGCGAAAGCCAACCTCAAAAAGGCGGAAGCAACTCTTGCCGACGCTGCCAGAACTCTCGAACGTAACAAGGCTCTTTTTGCAAAAGATCTGATTGCGCGAAGTGAACTGGATGCCGCCGAAACCAATTACCAGACGGCCCTCGCTCAGGTGGGAGCGGCCAGGGCTCAGGTCATTCAGGCAGAGGCAGCTCTTAAAACTGCCGAAACCAATCTGCGATATACGAAGATAGTTTCGCCCGTTGACGGTGTCGTAATTTCTCGAAATGTGGATGTGGGACAGACGGTCGCCGCAAGTTTTCAGACCCCGACCCTTTTTACCATAGCAAGAGACCTTACAAAGATGCAGATAAATACGAATGTTGCCGAAGCCGATATCGGCAAAATTGCCGTCGATCAGCCCGTTGAATTTACGGTTGACGCCTATCCCGACGAAACCTTCCATGGAAAGGTCTCGCAGGTTCGGCTTGCGCCTGTAAATATCCAGAACGTTGTCACATATGATGTTGTCATACTTGTGGATAATCCCGATCTCAAACTTAAACCCGGTATGACGGCAAATGTGACCATCATCACAGCAGAGAAGAAAGGCGTTCTAAGAATCCCTAACTCGGCTCTGCGTGTGACTCTGTCCCGATTCGGCGAACAGCAGAACAAGATCGAGGGCCCCGGAGTATGGGTGCTTGAAAAAGGCAAGCCCGTATTCGTGCCGGTCAAGCTCGGCATAACTGATGGGAATTACACGGAAGTTATATCCGGATTGAACGAAGGACAGGAAATTGTCGTTGAGGCTCAAAGCAAACGCACCAAGCAGGCAAGTCCAATCTTGAGGTTTTTCCGCTAATGGCACTCATCGAGGTTATAGACGTCACAAAGGTCTATCGTATTGGCGAAGTGGAACAGAAGGTTCTCAAGGGGATAACTCTGTCGATCGAGAAGGGGGAATTTGTCGTCGTTATGGGGCCTTCCGGGTCCGGCAAATCAACATTTATGAACATACTGGGCTGTCTTGATACACCGACTTCGGGAACTTACAAACTGGACGGCAGAAACGTAGCCGGACTGAACAGAGACGCTCTGGCGGAAATCCGCAACAAGAAGATAGGCTTTGTTTTCCAGAATTTCAATCTTATTCCGAGAATGAACGCACTGGAAAACGTCGAACTGCCTCTACTGTACAATGGTCTTGCTAAAAGAGAGAGGCGAGAAAGAGCCATGCAATGTCTTGAGCTGGTCGGGTTGAAGCAGTGGTGGAAACACCATCCTAATCAGCTTTCCGGCGGACAGCAGCAACGCGTTGCCATAGCGAGGGCTCTTGCAAACAATCCGGCAATTATCCTTGCCGATGAACCCACAGGGAATCTCGATACGGCAGCAAGCGAAGATATTATGACGCTATTTGCTCAGCTTAATGATTCCGGTATTACCATCGTGCTTGTTACTCACGAACCGGATGTAGCCCGCTATGGGCAAAGAATTGTCAGATTCAGAGATGGCATGATTGTGGCGGACGAGATAAACCGACCTGTTTCATAAGGCAGTTTCGAGAGAACACAGAGGAAGCCAGGAGCAACGGTTCAGATAGCAATCCGATCTCTCAGGGCAAACAAAATTCGATCGGCTCTGACCACTCTCGGTATCATCATCGGTGTGGCGGCCGTGATCGCCATGCTTGCCGTAGGGAGCGGGGCAAGCATACAGATCTCAAGCCAGATTGCTACAATGGGAAGTAACATTCTTATAGTGTTACCGGGAGCGACGACGGTCGGAGGAATTCGGGCGGGGACGGGAAGCCAGTCATCCCTTACAGTGGACGATGCCGAGGCTATCAAAAAAGAGTGTTCCGCCGTGCTGGATGTTGCTCCCTTTCTTACGGGTAATGCTCAGGTTGTTTACGGAAACCAGAACTGGTCCACAGCCGTTGTGGGCACTACGCCGTCCATGTTTTCCATCAGAGACTGGAACTTTACAAGCGGCAGATCCTTTACAGATCAGGACGTTAAGAACATGGCTAAGGTCTGCGTGCTGGGACAGACGGTGGTGGAAAATCTTTTTGGCAAAGAAGATCCTGTGGGAAAGATTATTCGGATAAAGAACGTGCCCTTTACGGTCATCGGCGTGCTTGAGAAGAAAGGACAGACTCCCACGGGACAGGATCAGGACGATACGGTTTTTGTTCCTGTGACGGTGGCGCAGAAGATGCTGTTCGGAACCGGTATCCCGGGTATGGTAAAAATGATAATGATCAAAGCGAAAAGCGCCGAAGACCTTTCCGTTGCGGAAAAGCAGGTCAATGACCTTCTGAGACAGCGTCATCGTATAGGGCCAAAACAGGATCCCGACTTTACGGTAAGAAATCTTACGAAAATTCTTGAGACAGCCCGGGAGTCCGTGAGAGTGATGTCGCTTCTTCTTGGAACTATAGCGTCCATCTCGCTGGTGGTTGGCGGAATTGGTATAATGAATATCATGCTCGTTTCGGTCACGGAACGCACAAGGGAAATAGGCATACGAATGGCCGTTGGAGCAAAGACATGGGATATCCGGCTTCAGTTTCTTATGGAGTCGCTTATTCTCTCGCTTGTGGGCGGTGTTCTGGGCATCATTCTGGGAGTTATCGTTTCCAGAATAATTTCGACTCTGGCTGGATGGCCCACCGTTATATCTCCTTTCGGGATACTTCTTTCCTTCGGTTTTTCAGGCTTTGTAGGAATATTTTTCGGTTTTTACCCTGCTTACAAGGCTTCTATGCTCAACCCGATAGATGCTCTCCGGTATGAATAAAAGAGCCAGTGCAGGATGACAAATGTTGCCTCTGTCACTGGCTATAATAACCCGAGGTGAAGAGATTGCTTCATCCGTCATTGCGAGGCTGCCGTAAGGCGGCCGTGGCAATCCTGCCGAAGGCGTCATTGCGAGCGCCCGAAGGGCGCGTGGCAATCTCGTAGAAGGACAATGAGGAGATTGCTTCGGGGCTAAAGCTCCTCGCAATGACACACTGGGGTGATCGCTTCGCTCCTCGCAATGACACCTGTTTACGTCATTGCGAGGCTGCCGTAAGGCAGCCGTGGCAATCTCCCTAATGAAGGACAATAAGAGATTGCTTCGCCTTCGCTTCGCTACGGCTCGCAATGACGGTTAGTGAAGGTCATTGCGAGGCCGCCGCAAGGCGGTCGTGGAAATCCTGCCGAAGGCGTCATTGCGAGCGCCCGAAGGGCGCGTGGCAATCTCATATAAGGACAATGAGGAGATTGCTTCGGGGTTAAAGCCCCTCGCAATGACAAAGAGAGTCAACAATGAGATTGCTTCGTCGCTTCGCTCCTCGCAATGACACACTGGGGTGATCGCTTCGCTCCTCGCAATGACGGGAAAAAGCCATCGCAATACCGGAATTGCCTGGCCTCATATCCTCTGTAATAGTTCAAAAAAGGTTCTTCCCTTATGAAGGGTCTCTTCGTATTCCAGTTCCGGGTCAGAATCGTACACTACACCGCCCCCTACGGATAAAAAGCACTTACAGTAAGAACCTCTGTTCACGGCTATCATAGTTCTTATGGCAATGTTTGTGTCCATGTTTCCATGAAATCCAAGGTATCCTATGGAGCCGGTATATACATGGCGGACGTTTGGCTCCAGTTCGTCAATGATTTCCATTGACCTTATTTTCGGGCAACCAGTTATGGAACCACCGGGGAAGGTTGCTTTGAAAATCTTGCCATAGGAAACGTCATCGTTAATTTCGCCACGGACGATGGAAATGAGATGGTGGACGTTCTGATAACTTTCTATGCGCTTATGCTCGGCAACGTAAACAGAACCCGGACGGCAGATTTTCCCGAGGTCGTTCCTCAGGAGATCAACGATCATGGAAAGCTCTGCATCGTCCTTGGGGTGAGAAAGCAGGTCGGAAATCAGAGCAGCATCCTCCTCGGGGGTTTTCCCTCGGGGGCGAGTTCCCTTAATCGGCCTCGTCTCTATCACTCCGTTTCTCAGAAATAAAAATCGCTCCATGGAAGTGCAAACTATGCTGTAGCTTTCCGCATTCAGGAAGGCGTAGAAAGGCGCCGGGTTTTTCTTGTAAAGTTTCACGAAGAGTTCAAATAAGTCACCTTCGTAATTGAAGGAATAGCGCTGAGAAAGGTTAACCTGATATACATGCCCGTCCCGTATGTAGGCCAGTATCCGCTGAACAGCCCTGATGTAGTCCTCTCGTGAGAAATTACTCTGCCAGCCGTAGACTCTGTGTTCCACTGTCCCGGGAGAATCTTTCGCAAACAAGTCAACTTTTTCAATAAATTCTTCTGAAGAGGGACTTACGGCAACATAAAAAAGCTCTCCGGTTTTTCGGTGATGAATCAGCATTTCCTGAGGGAAGAAGAAAAACAGATCCGGAAGAAAAAGATCGTCCCGTGCCTTCTGAGGAAGTTTTTCAATAACGTTTTTAGCTTCGTAAGCAATGTAACCCACAGCACCGCCTGTAAAGGGGGGAATTTCCTGCGGATATGTAACAGAAAAGGACTCCATCAGGAGATCAAGGTAATCCAGAGGGTTACCATCCTGCCTTATGTAAATATTTTCTTCCTTGATGAGATTGCTTCGCCTTTGGCTCGCAATGACGTGGTAAGGATTCCTGTATACAGTGAAATAAGGATTCTTGTATATAATAGCATGGTAAGGATTCCAGCATGCAATTGAATAAAGCGCAGAGTCATGATCAGATCCGCTCAGCAAGATAAGGGAAGGAGAGAATTGTGAAAGTTCTCTTGCGTATTCTAAGAATCTCTCATCCGACACGTTTTCTTCAACAAGTTTAATTTTGCGGAGACGCCACACTTTTTTCATGCTCTCTTATCCCTCTGAAAGAAAATTCATCACCATTTCTTTTCCATACTCGGTCATAAAGGATTCGGGATGAAACTGGACTCCATGGCGAGGATATTCATGGTGTTGAATGCCCATGATGACACCGTCGCGGCTCCAGGCTGTTATGATTAGATCGGGTGACTGCAAGCGCACACAGAGAGAATGGTATCTTGCCGCCCAGAAAGGAGAAGGAATGTCTCTGAAGACCCCGGTTCCTTTGTGATATACGAGGTCTTTTTTGCCGTGAACGGGTTCTGGAGCGTGGACTGTCTGGCCTCCAAAGACTTCGTTTATTGCCTGCATGCCAAGGCAGACTCCCAGTACAGGGATTCGGGTATAAAAATGTCTGATAACTTCCTTGCTTATGCCAGCTTGAGATGGATTCTTGGGACCGGGGGATATACAGATCCATCGGGGAGCTTCTTTTTCGATTTCCTTTACAGTCACTTCGTCATGACGAAACACCTTGACGGATACTCCAAGAGCCGAGAAGAGCTGGTAAAGATTAAAAGTGAAGGAATCATAATTGTCTATCATGATAAGTTTCGCCATGGTTATACTCCCCCTGTCAAAAATAAAAAGCCACCCAGGTGTGAGCCTGGGTGGCTACAAAGAGCCTGGACATAACTCACGGGAAAATGTATAACAAAAAAACTGGCAGTGTGAAAAACAAAAATATAACGCTCAGCGTTTTTCACAAAGAGGGGCATAAAAATGAACCGCAAGAGTCTCAAAATTCTGTGCAGTACTGTAATAATTCTTTGTGGTCTGGTTATGCCTTACTTCGTGAATGCCGCTGGTGATGCATCTTCGGAAGCGGGATCTTTCTGGACAATCCGTGTCAATCCCGGCATTAGAGATTCATTACCGTCAGTTTTCGGATTGTGGGAACCATCCGGAGGTTCGGCCACTGATCTCTTTTTCGGCATATTTGACGAAAGAGCTTTGATGGAAAGGGCTCTGGCAGAGATACAAAGGCTCGATGCTACAGCGAAACCGGAACGGCTTGAAAAGAACCTGCGGCCGAAGTTTATACCAGTTAAGAAGCATATAACTCTTCCCGAACTGGGCTATCGGACCCCAATCCACATCAGAGGAGTGCAGGGCTGGACGAGCATTCATATACCATGGACAAAGACGGCTATTTTAAAGGGTGCAAAGGCTGTTTTATATGTTCGGTTTCCTTCGGGCGTCTTTGCAAAGCCATCAACGCTAACTGTTTCCGTCGAAAACGTTCCTATCAAAGTGCTACATCTTGACGACTTTATGCCATCCCCCCTTGTTATCCCGCTGGATGCCATAGGAAATGTGGAAGTAGGCGATTTTCTAGACATTTCTCTCAGCACTTCCATAGCAATAACGGGCGACGTATGTGTTGATCAGAGACTGGACAATGCCTGGGTTATTGTCGAACCGACAAGCTTCTTTGA
>CAZWJX010000024.1:8937-21753 GCA_964634695.1 uncultured Syntrophobacterales bacterium
ACGAATCGTTTCAACGTCCTGATTTCTGAAAAGCCGGCATCTGAAGAAGTGTCAGGGCTCGTAAACATCGCAAGCCTGATAGGTTCACTCCATCCTTACAATAGAGACAGGCTAATAATCCCCGGAAGCGCTTATTCCCTTACTCATCCCAACATAATTATGAAACCGGGCGATGAGGAAGTGAGAGTCGTAGGGCGGGATATCATAGCTTCTCCTGAAGGGTTGGTAAAACTGACAAAAATGTTCGATCAGGTTATGCCGCCTCTGTCACAGGTAAAAAGCTCAACAATTAAAAACGGTGAAAAACCACAGGGAGAGTTTTTCCTCAAATTTTCCGATCTGGGAGTTACTCCGCCACGTCTTCAAGGCGTGGGTGATCTTCAATTTTCTGTTCCTTTCTCGGTAGCGGCACTTGGCGGCTTTCCATCCAGACTGATTACAACTTTAATTTACTCCCATTCACCGGTTCATAAGGACGAAAGAGCCTTTCTCAAAGTCAGGCTGAACGGAGTTCTTGTAGCATCAAACTTTATTACAGGCTCAGGAAAAAATGAGACATTTTCTTTCGAATTGCCATCAAGGCTTATTCAAACGAATAACAATCTGGATGTAGGATTCTCTTATTATACTTACCGGGGTGAATGCAGAGGAAGCTTTCCGGAGCTAGAAGTTTCCGTCTCCGATGATTCTTTCTTCTCCATTACAGGAAGCAGTTCTTCTGAACCCGATAGGTTCTACAGATTTCCCGGTTTCCTTAACGGCGATGGCACGATGGTAGTGTCGGAGTTCAGCCCGGCATTTATCGATCTTGCGATGGGGCTATCGGAAAAAATCGGGAAAATAAGACGATCACCCCTTTCGGTGAAAGTTCTAAACTTTGAGCAGTTTGCTTCCGCACCGCAATCAGGATCTTTTGTGATAGGCGTTGTAAAAGCTTCACAGAGCGGTTTATTCAAACCCCCGGTGGATCTGTCCCAGGAGTTTTTGATTAAGAATCCTCAGACCGAACGAGAACTGCTCAGAGTAACAACCGATGATAATGTAGCTGTCTGGCAGGTGTTTAAAAGCTCCGGACACGGTCTTGTGGGACTTCTTGCTCTGTCGGAAGCTCTTATAAAACCGGAGTCAATAAGAGCTCTGCTTTCAAGGCTTAACATAGAAGGAAATGCAAACGTGGCTGTCTGGGCGGCTAATAGATATTCGCTATTCTACGGCGAACCGCCAGAGCCTTCGTGGCAGGTGTTCGAAATTGGTGACAAGCTAAGAGTTATCGCACCGGCAAAAAAGGGATTTCTCTATTACTGGGAGCGCTACCGCATTGTGTTCTTTATATTCCTTGGTGTAGCGGTGTTTATATTCCTGTGGTATGTTTATCGAAAATTAACATAAAAAACTGAGGGGCTGAAATGGTTAGATGGGCTGCAATGACTTGTATTGGTTTAATAATGATTCTGGGGATGTCGCTGGAAGCCCGTGGAGGAGCCTGGGTGCAGCCTCAGGGGCATTTTTTTACGTCGGTTATTTCCTATTACTACAAGACCAGCCATTACTTTGACAGCGACGGCAATGAAAGAAAACGGGGAGGATCATTTACCAAGTTCGAATTCAATCCCTATTTGGAATACGGCCTTACAAATCAGGATACTATTGTGCTCAACGTGTTCTATGACTGGCTGAAGGACGATCAGGGTTACAGATCTTTTGAAAACGATGGGTTTAGCGACCTGGAAGCCGGTTGGCGCCATCTGCTATGGACAGATGGTTCGCAGGTTGTATCTTCGCAGATAACCGTAGTTGTGCCTCTCGGGTATGACATAGAAGATAATCCACGTCTGGGTTATGGACGATACGCCGTTGAGGGGCTTTTACAATACGGCTCTTCGTTCAGTTTTTTGGGAAGGAACGGCTTTATTGACCTTGCCGGCGGGCCAAGGCTCTATATCGGGTATCCATCAGATCAATTAAGAGCAAAGGCGACGCTGGGATACGACCTGCTTGAGTGGCTACAGATAATAGGATCATCGGAACTTCACTGGGGACTGGGAAACGGCTCGGAAAAAAGGGTAGGGGAGAACATAACCCTTACGCCTGATTACAAGCTTCTTAAGCTCTCTCTTTCTGGTAGATTCAGGCTATCTTCGCATCTTTCCTTCGTTCTGACAGTTTATTCGCACGCATGGGGAGAGGACACAGGTGCAGGAGGAGGGATGTATGGATCCTTCTGGGTTTCCTACTGAGATAACTAGGAAGCCCGAACTCCCAGAACGACGCAATCTGATAGGTCAGATTCTTGTCAGGCGGGGCCTTATAACCGAAGAGCAACTGGAAGAGGCTCTGAAGATTCAAAAAGAACATGGTGGCAAGCTCGGGTGGATCGTCCTGACGCAGGGATGGGTAAGCCGGTTACAACTGTTCCGTGCCCTTTCTGAACATTTTGGAATTCCCTTCTGGGATTTTTCCGTAAAAGAGTTCGATGCAAAGTGCGATAAAGAGATAATCCAGCGTTTGAATCCATCCGATGTAATTGAAAGTCACATCGTACCATTTTTCAAGCCGTCCCAGGACGAGCTGGTTGTACTGACCGATTTATTGGCGGAAAACTTCGAAGATTCACTTAGCCTGATAAGGAAAGAATTTGGAGTTCAGAAGGTCAGTCCCTGGCTTATTACGGATCTGGATTTTACAAGGCTCGTTCAGTATATATGGAACAAAGAGCTTGCAGATCAGGCTATTTACGGCCTCTTTTTCAGGCATCCAGAACAGTGCGCCATAAGAGTTTTCACACCAAATCAGGTAGTATTTTTGGGTATTGTTCTGTATTTGTCCATGGTGTGGCTTTATGTATCGCCGATATCATTCATATCTTTCGTGTTTGGCTGTATTCAAGCAGTCTTTTCTGTACTGGTGCTTTATAAGACCCTTCTCAGTCTTGTCGGTGCTAAATATGAGATGTACGAACCCATAACCAAAGAAGAAATAGCTCAGATCAAGGATTCGGAGCTACCCGTCTATACGATTCTGGTTCCTGTGTATCGCGAGCCTGAAGTAATCGGCCATCTTGTGGAATCTCTGAAGAAGATGGACTACCCGCAGGATAAGCTCGATATTATTCTGCTACTTGAAGAAGATGATAAAGCCACACTTGAAGCAGCGAAGCGTGCAAGGCCTCCCGGTAACTGGCGTTTTCTCATCATTCCTCATGCCATCCCCAAGACCAAGCCAAAAGCCTGCAACTACGGGCTCTTTTTTGCCCGCGGAACTTATCTCACCATTTATGATGCCGAGGACATTCCTGAACCGGATCAGCTCAAGAAGGCCGTGGTCGGTTTTCAAAAGCATGATCCCTCATGCGTATGTCTTCAAGCGGCTCTGAATTACTTCAACGCAGATGAAAACTTTATAACAAAGATGTTCACTCTCGAATATTCCTACTGGTTTGATTATTTGCTCCCCGGCCTTGATCGACTCAAGCTTCCCATCCCCCTCGGAGGGACGAGCAACCATTTCAAGACGGAATACCTTAAACGTCTGGGTGGCTGGGATCCCTTTAATGTTACGGAAGACGCCGATCTGGGGATAAGAGCATCTGTTCACGGCATGACCGTTGGTGTTATCAATTCAACTACATACGAAGAAGCCAACTCCCGGTACTGGAACTGGATTCGTCAACGTTCTCGATGGATCAAGGGCTACATGCAAACTGCTCTGGTCTATAACAGGCATCCTGTTAAGATGATAAAGACGATCGGTCTAAAGAACTGGATAGGTTTCCAGTTGTTCGTGGGAGGAACGCCTTTTCTGTTCCTGAGCGTTCCCGTAGTGTGGAGCATCTTTGTTTACTGGATTTTTACTCAGACAAAACTTTTCGATCCATTCTTTCCTCCAGTTCTGGTTTACTGGGGATTATTCAACCTGCTGTGGGGGAACTTTCTCGGGGTTTACCTTAACATGATCGCTGTATTCCGGAGAAAACTTCACCATCTGATGCCCTACAGCATACTGAACCCTTTCTATTGGTTGTTTTTCCATTCCGTAGCCGCATACAAGGCTCTGTGGCAGTTATTTTTCAAGCCCTTTTACTGGGAAAAGACGGAACATGGTATTACAAAAATTAAGGTCAAAGTTTCGTGAAAAGGTGGCAGAGTATTTAATACCGGGGGTTAGCTTTGTAGTGCTTTTTGCCCTGCTACTGATTATCAACACGACGGCTTTCAATAACGGCTATATTTATGATGAACTATTGATGGTCGGAGAAAAAGCGCTGCTGGTATATAAAGGCGATCCACCCAGGCTTGAAAATCTCGGCTTCGTCTATCCGCCTCTTATCTACCCATTCGTTCTGGTATTTAGGAATCCGCTTATAGCTTCGGCCTTTGTTGGAGCCCTTTGTGCCTCTGCTTTGCTCTTCAATGCAGCTAAAGCCCGTAATCTTAAGAGAATTCCATCGTCGGCCTTTGTAGCCATGATTGCTTTTATAATCGGCTCGCCGGCCTCTCTTTTCTTGCTTGCAGAGCACCAGAGCCTTTGCCTGTTTTCGGCAGTTTTCCTTCAGCTTTCGTACCACTTATATCGCTATTGCCGGTTTCATTATACTCTGGATCTTCTCCTGTTCGGCATGATGACGGCGATATTATTTTTTATACGATTTCAGGCCGTTGCGATTATTCCTCTTCTTGTTATTCCCTTCTTGTTTGCCAGAACGGAGATTTCCCTTCCGGAGAAGCTGTCCATTATTATCATTACTTTCTTTCCCTCGTTGTTTTTTCTGGCTTCATGGAGTTACTTAAACTGGATTTTCATGAAAGATCCTTTTTACTTTTTTAGAACATGGCTGATCGCAATGGAATTATCGTCGTCATATGAAGCAACTTCGGGTAGTATGGCCGGGATTTTACACTACTGTCTTGGCCGGCTCAAAAGCCTGTTTCCCTTTATTCTTCCCGTGTTTATTTCAATTTTAAGGCAGATTAAGATGGGCTATAAACAGTGCAAAGTTACGCCTTCTATCCTTGCTTCTCCGTTTGTTCTTATGGCTGTGGATGGCATGGTGGGGGTTACCCATGAACATTCAATGGCTTACTCCGTGATTTTCATTGTAGCCGCCATTTCGTTGTGGATGTATTTTCCCGTTGAAGAAACTTCAAGATTTCTAAGAGGACTTTTTACCGCATCGATTCTTGCAAGTGCGATTGCTGGATGGATTTTTCTGGATAAACATCCCGAAGAGAAAAATTTCATAGCGTCTCTCGTAAAACCACCAGATCACACGACTCTGGCTTATGCTAGAGCCCTTGTTCACAACATCGATAGGAACGGAACTATCCTGATGGACGATACCAGAGGCTTTCCTGTCGTATTCGTGGAAGGCACCCCCCGGCGTTTTGTTCTTCCCTATCAGTATGGATACGAAACTGTGCTGTCGGCGCCGTATCATTTTGTGAGATACGTTATAGTCTCTTCGTACGCAGGGGATCGTGTGGCGGGTCGATGGCAGGGGGCTTATTACGGGGAACTTCAGGGATTTAAGTTTCTGGGGCGCTATGGAAATTTTATCCTCTATGAAAAAACACCAGTTCGTGCTGCTTCAGCCGCTCCCTGAAAAGCGAGAAACGCCTTTCAAATGCAGAATTCTTAACCGCTATAGCAAGAGCTTTAGGTGTTCCCACGAGAACGACCAGCTTCTTGCCCCGGGTTACGGCCGTGTAGATAAGGTTGCGCTTCAGCATTATGTAATGTTGTGTAACTACGGGGATTATTACGGCAGGATATTCGCTGCCCTGAGCTTTGTGAATGCTCACGGCGTAGGCAAGAGACAGTTCGTCGAGTTCTGAAAAGTCGTAGGTTACACGTCTGCCGGAGAAATCAACTCTGAACTCCTGATCGTCAACATTGATGTGTCGGACAATTCCGAGGTCTCCGTTATAGACGTCCTTATCGTAATTATTCTGGATTTGCATAACCCTGTCGCCAACTCTGAACCTTTCGCCTCCACGTTCAATCTGGAAACCGTTAGGATTCAGAGCGTCCTGAAGAAGCCGGTTAAGGTTTTTAGTCCCCAGAATTCCCCTGTTCACGGGAGTAAGGACCTGAATATCTTCCATAGGATCAAGCTGAAAGCTTTTCGGTATGCGCTCACAGTAGAGTTTCACTATGAGCCCGGCAATGTCTTCAGGATCATCACGGCGAATAAAATAAAAGTCGCTTTCTCCCTTTGTGGAGAGCGCCGGCATCTTTCCTTCTCTTATCAGGTGGGCGTTCACTATGATGCGGCTTTGCCGGGCCTGACGGTGTATGGTGGAAAGTCTTACAACGGGAAAGAGGCCGCATTCGATAAGGTCTTTCAGCACAGTGCCGGGCCCCACCGAAGGAAGCTGATCCGAATCGCCTACAAAGACAAGGATCATATCGGGCGGAACGGCTTTGAGTAAATGATGAAGAAGCGGAAGATCGATCATGGATACCTCATCAACGATGAGAACATCCCCTTTCAGCGGCGATGAAGCATTGTGGAGAAACCCATTCTCTTTAGGACTGAATTTCAGCAAACGATGAATGGTTGCGGCTCTATGGTTTGTGGCCTCTTCGAGTCTTTTGGCAGCCCGTCCCGTCGGGGAAGCAAGAAGCACCCTCAGGCCTAAAAGTTCAAAGGCGATGGTGATGGCTCTGACAAGGGTCGTTTTACCGGTTCCGGGTCCGCCTGTGATTATCGTTATCTTGTTTTTAAGGACTGTTCGGAGAGCTTCCCGCTGATCCTCGTCGAGTGTAAAAGAGAGCCTTTTTTCTACATTTTCGATCAGGTCGGGGGGGATGATAAATTTGCGGGCGAATCTGCGGATCTCGGAAAGCTTTCTGGACGCTGCCACTTCGCAGGTGTAAAAGCCGGGAAGATAAACAAGATTCTGCCCGTCGGAAGAAACGTCCACCACGATATCTTTACGAGCCACCAGATCGGAAATCATGGGTTCAAGGACGGTTCTGGATATGCCTAGTTCTGTCTCTATCATCCTGATGAGATCTTCTTGAGGAAAGCACAGGTGGCCGTCGGCGCCCAGTTTCTGGAGCATGTAAAAAATAGCTCCTCGAGCTCTGAGCGGCGAATCTTCAGGGATACCGAGCTTTCTTGCCATCGCATCGACTGTGATAAAACCGATGCCCCTTACTTCCATGGCGACCTGATAGGGATCTTCTTTAAGCACATTGATGGATGAAGCTCCGTAGCGCTTGAAAATGCGAGGCGCATGTCCTGTGGGGATGTCGTGCATCTGTAGAAACTGCATAAGCTCACGGATGTCCTTTTGTTCTTTCCATGCCTTACGTATACGATCAAGTCTTAGCGGTCCGATACCTTCTACTTCGAGAAGTTGTTCGGGATCGCTGTCCATGATTTCGAGGGTATCGACTCCGAATTTTTCTACAATTCTTTCAGCGATGACGGGTCCTATGCCTTTAATCAGCCCAGATGCTAGATACTTTCTTATGCCTTCAATGCTGGCGGGAAGGAGAGTGCGGTAAGATTCGGCTCGAAACTGTTTCCCGTAACGAGGATGATTCAGCCATCGGCCCGTGAGTTCAATCCTTTCGCCCGGATTCACATCAACGAAGTGGCCGACGGCAACAATGGGTTCCCTGCTGTTTGAGACTATTACCTTCAGAACGGAATAGCCGTCTTCTTCGCTTTTGAAATTAATTCTTTCGACTTCTCCCTGGATGATCTCCATTATTGCTACCTTCGTTTGGAGTGTTTGCTACAGCGTCTGTCTGTGGTTGCGAAGCCATGCCCGTTTTTTTCGCCATTTCCGGACTATGTCTCCTTTTTCGTCATTGCGAGGCCACCATCTCCCATCCCGTCATTGCGAGCGCCCGAAGGGCGCGTGGCAATCTCACCGAAGCCGTCATTGCGAAGCCGTCATTGCGAAGCCGTCATTGCGAGGCTGCCGCAAGGCAGCCGTGGCAATCTCATTAAGGAAGACAATGAAAGATTGCTTCGTCGTCCGCCAGAGGCGGACTCCTCGCAATGACGTAGAGGAAGGACAATAACGAGATTGCTTCGTCGCTTCGCTCCTCGCAATGACACCTTACCCCACGGATAGCCAGCACACAACCTTTCTTGGCAAAAATGGCCTTCTCCTTATGAATATCTCCTATTCCTGACCCCGCCATTTTGGATAGAATGCCTTTTCTTTTGACATTTAAGCCGCTCATGACTAATATCTAATTGGGGTTTGTTGGTTACAGTCCAAAAACTATACTACGAGGTTATTCATCAAATATGTCTCTCTACATCAAAACGGAAGATTACAAAAAGTACGGTATCACAAAAACTTCCGATCTTCGAACCATTCAGGCAATAGTCCAGCGAGAGTTTAACATCTCTCCCCTGTACGTGTCATTCGTTAACGGGAGGGAGTTTATCCGGGTGGACTTTTTGAAACCACGCCGTCGCAAAAAATATTCACGATGGAATAAGAGAAGATAATTAATTGACCTCTTAATGCCCCATAGAACAGGGTCTTCCCCTGAACAAGGGGAAAGGGGGTGTTGTTTAAAAAATTCATGGATAGGCCAGGAGCAGGTGACGCATCCTTCGTTAAAGCCTTCTACGAGGCTTTATACAGAGGCGAGATTAAACCTTCCGTACCGGTTCCTCTCGGTTTTTCCTACCTTGTGTCGCTTGGCTATCGAGAAGAGATACTGAGCACATTATGGTCATTCCCCTGGGAACTGGCACATCCCTGCGGTTGTCCTGTAAATCACGTTAAACTAAAGCCATCAGCGAAAGTCTTGAATCTGGGGGGAGGAATTGGGCTTGATGCCTTTTATCTGTTGGCGACCGTGTCGGGACAGTTCAGCGTGTTTGTTGTTAATCTGGATGTTGCCTTCCCTGCTCTGTCTGCTTCCCGGCAATGGGCCGGGATCTTTTTTAAAGAGCATGCTCCAGTAAGATCAGAAGTTTCCTGGATCTCTGGAGATGCTCTCTGTCTTCCCTTCAGGGACCAGACCTTCGAAGTCGTAATTCTTAACGGCGTTTTCAACATCTGCAGAGAAAAGGCGAAGCTCTTTTGTGAAATTTCCAGAGTTCTTGTACCTGACGGAACACTAGTGATAGCCGATCTTTTTGTTTATAAGGAACTTCCAGAAGAAATAGCCGCTGACCCGAACGGGCTTGTGTGGTGCGTAAGCGGCGCCGTTACGTTTGAAGATCTTCTGGAACTGGCAAAAATATCCGCTCTCAGCCCTCCTTTGTTCCATGAAAAGCATCCAATAGATGATCAATTCTATCGAGCCGTGTGTTCCTTCAGGAAGACTTGTTCCTGAATTCCTGTTCTTCGACCATTTTTATGGCCTTAGCGGGGCATTCCTCCGCACATATACCGCATCCTTTGCAGTAGTCATAGTCGATTGTGACGGGAATAGTGCGGGTGACCACCCCTTCAGGGCAGTAAAGCCAGCACAGAAAGCAGGACGGTTTCTTATTCTTGCTTGGCGTGCAAATCTCATGGTTAATGACAGGGCGGTAGCTTCGCCACGTGCCGGTTTTTCCACCCTCGCCAATGCAAAGCCTTGCGTGGGCGTAGATGAAAGGATCATACTTTTTTGCTTCTTCCGCCATATCGATTCGATTCCCCCCTGGTTCTATGAATTCGTGTCAGGCTCACAGCGAAGCCCGCAGGGTTTGTAAACCTTCGTGCGATCAAAGGCTAGTCGAGCTCCCGTGATGTTTTTCTGAAGAGCATTTCCGTTGAAGAAGTGGGTAAAGGCTTTTTCTACATTTTCCAGCGAAATGAGTTCCGTCGCTCTGGAAAGTCCACCGAGGATCGTCGTGTTGAAAATCACCGCACCGGCAACCACTAGGCCGGCTTCAAGGGAGCAATGGAAAGCATCGGTTGTTGCCACGTTAAATCGTTCTATGAGATCAAAATCTTCCGGCGATTTTGAAGAGTTGATGATGATAATGCCGTCGGATTTTAGCCCTGAAGTGACGTCAACAACTTCCAGCAAAGTCTCGTCAAGGACAATCACGATATCGGGCTCTGTAACCAGCGAAAATGTGCGTATCGGCTTGGGGCCAAAGCGATTTGTGGCAATGACCGGGGCGCCCCGTCGTTCTGCGCCAAAAAAGGGGGCTGCCGTTACGCCACGGTATCCTTCGTAGTATGCTGCCTGAGCAAGAATCATGGCTCCGGTAACCGCACCGTGCCCTCCTCTGCCATGCCACCGAATTTCTATATGTGTTCGGACCATAACTGAATCGAGTTCCTCCTTAATTAGAAAAGTCTTTCAGGCTGGGGGCCCTTAAGGTGATAATGTTCTATATCCGGTTTAAGGAAAAAAGTGCTTTCTTTTACCTTTTTTTCCAGCGGATGGATGGTGAAGATGATTTTCCTTCTGGCATCGAAGGCCGAAAGGCTCTTTACGGCGTCCAGAGTTACAAGGTCTTCCACGCAAATGGCCAGAAGGATTTGTTTTGGATCTCTTTTGTCCAGCACGATCACATCCACCGGACGATCGGACACTCTGGGAGGGTAGTAATCGGCAATTACATTTAGCCCCTGAGAAGCAAAATGGCCGTATAGCTTGCACTGAAGCGTCCTTTTTATGGTCTGGTCCCGTCGGTAGAACTTCGGCATAGCCTCCCATGTGGCGATTAAATCTTCAATCAATGCGTCAATGCTGGTAATTTCGCTCATATCACAGTCCCTTCCTTATGTCCCTGTAGCTCTTGATAATAAGGAACTTCCCCGGCAAACCACAAAGTCTCCTATTTTAAGTCCCAGAGTATGGGCTATCGTCGGGCATTTTGCCTCAAACATGAAAACCAGCCTGTTGTCGGACGCTTTCCCCAGCGTTTCCAGATGTCCCATCCCCTTTGCGATGACTATATCCGCTTGAGCATAGATTTCTTTAAACTCCGGCGACGTTCTCTCATAGTCCAGTCCCACAGAATCAACTCCCGTGCTGATGACTCTTACCCCCGCATCGGCCAGTTCTTTCAGGAGCCCTTCTCGTATCAGATCATCCATAGAAAGATCGTTCTGCACGGGAGCTGACTTCACGGCGTAATAGACCTCCATCCCCCGGGAAACCAGAGCTTTCATAAAGGGCATATCAAAATAAACCTCGCCTGCGTTGTCTGCAAGTATAATGATACGATCGGCTTTTGCTGATTCCAGCGTTCTTGCAATCTCGGGAAGATCATTAATGACGATTTCAGGGATCCTTTGAACGAGCGTTTCGAGTTCATCCACGTTTCGAAAAAAGTCAATACTGTTGCCCTTGAGTGAATACACCATCAGCTCTTCAAGGGATTTGTTCAGAGGGGGGTGATTCTCGACAAGATTTCTTGCCGTTGCCATCTCGCGGATTTTCTTTAGCCTGAAAGGATCGTCGTTATGACAGATTCTTTTAATGGCCTGATGAAATCGGTTGGCAATCTGAGCCGGTGTTATAGAAGGGGCAGAGCGAAGTTCTTCAATAATGCGGTGGGCCGCTTCGATGGCCTTTTTTCGAAGAGATTCATCCTGAGTTGCCTCTGAGACCGTGAGAGACACGAGTCGCTGAAGACAATTGACACAAACATCAGGAATAGGGCTAACCCAGAGTTTTCCGCCGGACGTTGTAAATTCATGTTGCATTATCTCAATCCCTCATGGAATTTTTTTCTGGTTTCAAGATCGGCTTACGAATACCAGAATATTGTCGGAAGGACAACCATGGAAAGCAGATTTCCCTATCATCTGTGCCAGCCTGATGAAAGTAAATCCTGTGCCGCCTGCTGTGGCATTTATAACTTTCGTCGAAATGGCAGAGAAGATGTGTCGGAAAGGCTTAAGAGGAACACCGAATTTATGAAGGCCGCAAGCAGGGGTGGACTACAACCGGAGTCTCTTGTGACCTACTCCGAAAAGGTCAGAGACTTTTACAACGGTGAGTCGAAACTTTTTGTTACGGTTTTTAACTGTGAGTTTGCAGGCTTTCTGGACGACGGCGGGAAAAGGGTTGGATGCCTTCTCCATCCTTCTCGAAATGGTGGCAGAGACTGGCGCGACTTCAGCTTTTACGGGGCAGAGCTTTGCGATGGGCACTACTGTCTTTCTTACTTTTATCTTACCCCAAGCGAACAGAGGCTGGTTATCGAAAGCACGGATGACTGGTATCTCTATGGACTCACAATCACAGACATTGACCTTGTAAAGGGCGTCTATAACGTTCTGTCGAATGAAGTCGGCGAAGCCATCAATCCCGATCTGGTGTCTCAAAGCCGGGAGCTAAGGCAGATTCTCAATTCCATCTGGTCGATGAAGCTCTCATGGAAATACCGGATAGAGGAAGAAGATAGCTTCGGGAAATATCTTTTTCGTGGCGAGGAATATCGAGAAATAAAGATTCCCTATGAACTGTTCAACAGGAAACCGTCGCCCTATCATAGCATATTCCTTAGCTTTGGGTCGGCATTCAAAGACGGGCAGGAGCTGGAGGAGGCGGAGATGATGTTAAAAGAAAAGTTTGGTCTGTTTGCCGGAGTTTACTCGGAAGTTCGGCTGAAATCGAAGGGATGTGAGCCTGTTCGAAAAAACTGATTTAATGGATGACAACAGGTGTGTTTCATGTAGAGCTTGGATGGGTAAAAGAAAGCCATTGCGAGGCTGCCGTTTCCTATTTCGTCATTGCGAGGCCACGAAGTGGCCGTGGCAAACTCTTTCCACCGTCATTGCGAGGCTGCCGTAAGGCGGCCGTGGCAATCTCATAAAAAGCAATGGTGAGATTGCTTCACTTCGTTCGCAATGACAAGATGCAAGATTGCTTCGTCGCTTCGCT
>CAZWJX010000025.1:0-18686 GCA_964634695.1 uncultured Syntrophobacterales bacterium
AAAAAACAAAGACGAGATTGCTTCGTCGCTTCGCTCCTTGCAATGACACGGGGGGACAATGAGAAATTGCTTCGGCTCGCAATGACACAATAAACACGTTCCCCAGTTACGCCCTTTTCGAACAGGTTCATTCTTTTCTTGACATTTAAGACGACAGTCTTTATATGAGTGGCACTTTGTTAAACTTATAGTTTAATGGCGGTAAACAATGGAAGAAGGGCTTAATATCGGGCTGAAACTGAAGAGGCTCAGGATGGAGCGAGGGTTGACGCAGGAGGAGCTGGCCAGCAGAGCGTGCTTGACAAAGGGATTCATATCCCAGCTGGAACGAGATCTTACGTCGCCTTCTATTGCGACGCTCAAGTCCATTCTGGATGTGCTGGGAGTGGATCTGGCGGATTTTTTCAGAGATGTTCGCCAGCATCCGGTGGTCGGGCATGAGCGGAAGAGAGTTCTCAGCTCGAAGTCCACAGATGAGTGCAAGATTTACTATTTGCTTCCGGGTGCAACAGGAAGGCTGATGGACGCCGTAATGGTGGTGTTGTCCAAAGGAGCCAGAACACCCGAAGAAGATGCTCATGGAGGCGAGGAGTTTGGATTCGTCCTCAAAGGAAGAATCCTTCTGTGGCTGGATCAACAGTTTTACAAGCTTAAATCGGGTGACTGCTTTTACTTTAAGAGCTCAACAAGGCACTGGATTGAAAACGCTGGGGAAAGCGAAGCTCACATACTTTGGGTTGTTAGTCCGCTACGGTTTGAAAACTAAGCGTGGGGTTTAACGAAGGAAATGTTTGAAGGAGAGGGGAGGTAATTAATAATGACCATGAGAAAGCCGGAATTTGGTTTTGGCGTTCATCTCATGCTGGACGGATATGGGTGCAAGCGAGAAACCCTGGTTGATATACAGTATATTTATGATTTTCTGGATAAGTATCCGCAACAAATGGAAATGACGAAAATCATGCCTCCCTATGTTTTTCGCTACGATGCACCTGTTCCGGAAGATTGGGGCATATCCGGCTTCGTGTTGATCGCCGAAAGCCATATTAGCATTCACACTTTTCCGGAGAAGCTTTATCTGAGCGTAGATATTTTCTCCTGTAAGCCCTTTGACACCCAGAAGGCAATTGAGACATTGAAAGAATACTTCTCCATACAGAAGGCAGAGATTCACGTTCTGGATCGAGGGCAGGAATTTCCCAACTCCATTCGCGATTCGGCTCAGGTAGTTCGAATGGATCGTATGCTCAGAGGACGAAGATAACCGAAGATGGTCGAAAATAACGTGATAAGAGGGGAACTCTTTTCGATAGGTTCCCCTTATTCTTTTCTTGGACTTGAAAAAACTCCCGAGGCCTTTGATCGGGCGCAGGTGGTTATTTTGCCTGTGCCCTACGACGGAACAACAACCTATCAGGCAGGCACGAGAGAAGGGCCTCGAGCCATTATCATGGCATCGAGAGAGCTGGAACCTTTTGACGAGGAAACTCTAATAGAACCTTATCGGGCAGGGATATATACGCTCAACGAGCTCGATGTTACCGTGTCATCTCCGGAACAGATGGTTACTAGAGTCGCTGAAGCGGGGCGAGCAATCATCAGAGCCGGTAAGCTACCGGTTATGATAGGTGGAGAGCATTTGCTTTCGCTCGGCATGATCAGAGCAATAGCGGATGAATTCGGTAATAACTGGGGCATTCTGCACATTGACGCACACGCCGATCTCAGAGAGAGCTATCAGGGTAGTCGTTTCAGCAATGCCTGCGTTATGAGGCTCGCTCTCAATTATGCGCCTTTGGTCTCAGTTGGCATTCGCTCTCTTACGAAGGAAGAATTCGATCTGGCTAGAAGTCATCCCATTTCGATCTTTTTCTGCCGGGAATTTCTTGAAGATAGAACTTTGTGGGAACGTGCTTTAGAATGTATCCCTCAAAATGTCTATGTTACCATAGACCTTGATGCCCTTGATCCGTCAATTATGCCCTCTGTTGGAACGCCGGAACCGGGGGGAATGGGGTGGTATGAATTGACCGGATTTCTAAAAAAAGTCTTTTCATCCAAGAACGTTCTTGGTTTTGATGTTATGGAGCTAAGACCGATTCCAAACCTGGTGGCTCCAGATTTTCTGGCAGCGAGGTTGATTTATAAGCTTATTGCCTATCTACTGCAAGCCGGGCGTCTTTCCATGTAAACGATTCTGGGATCCTCTTTAGAGATTCCGTTTGAGTAGGCGTTCTGCATATGTTAACGTCTTAAGTGAAAAAACGGGCAGTTTAATGCTTTATAACTGTCCGTTGCTTGAGTCTGGCTAAACCTGTTTGTTTTATCTTAACACATGGAGGTATTTTTTATGAAAGTTTTGCTGGTATATCCAAGAGTGATGGAAACCTTCTGGAGCTTTACTCATGCGCTAAAAATTGTACGAAAAAAATCGGCTTTCCCGCCCCTTGGACTTCTTACTGTGGCCTCCATGTTGCCATCTTCTTGGGAAAAACGGGTCGTGGATATGAATGTAGAACCTCTTACGGATGAGCATATATCATGGGCTGACTGCGTTTTCATTAGTGCTATGGTTGCCCAGCGAAAATCAACGGAGGAAGTCATAAAAAGGTGTAAAGCCCTTGGAGTAAAGACTGTAGGGGGCGGACCTCTTTTTATGTGCTTTCCCGAACAGTTTCCTGACATAGATCATTTTGTGCTGGGGGAAGCCGAGGCAATTTTTCCTGAATTCCTCAGGGACTTCGAAGCAGGAGTGGCAAAAAGATTGTATCGCTCTACAGACCATCCCGATCTTTCCATGACTCCAATACCTTCATGGCATCTTATCGATCTTTCCAATTACGCCACCATGAGCATACAGTACTCTCGAGGATGCCCTTACGATTGCGAATTTTGCGACATTATCGTAATGAACGGTCGCCGTCCCAGAACCAAGTCTCCGTCACAGTTTATCGCAGAACTCGATGCTCTCTACAATGCCGGGTGGCGAGGCCCTGTCTTCATCGTGGATGATAACTTTATCGGTAACAAAAGGCATGTGAAGGAATTGCTTCCCCTGGTTATAAGATGGCAGGAAGAGCGTGAATTTCCCTTTGCCTTTTTCACCGAAGCTTCAGTTGATCTTGCGTCAGATCGGGAACTTATGGAACTCATGGTCCGGTCCGGTTTTAACAAAGTTTTTCTTGGCATTGAGACCCCCGAAGAGGATAGCCTTAAAGAATGCGGCAAACATCAGAATCTTCGTCAGAGTCTATCCAAATCCGTGAGAACGATACTATCCAGCGGACTTGCTGTTATGGGGGGCTTTATAATCGGATTTGACAACGATAAACCGGATATTTTTGAAAAGCAGTATCGCTTTATTCAGGAAAACGGTATTGTGACCGCCATGGTAGGGCTTCTTTCCGTTATTCCCACAACAAGGCTTTACAAAAGGCTTGAGAAGGAAGGCCGGCTACTTCCTGATTTCCAGCCTTCGGGAGATAACACTCATGCTGATGGAAGCTTGAATTTCATACCCAAGCTTGACCGGGAGTGGTTGATTTCCAACTACAAAAAACTTATGGAAAAGCTCTATGAGCCCAGAAACTACTATAACAGAATAAAACGATTTCTCGAACTTTATAATCCCAGAAAAAAGGGCAAACTTCTTGCGCGTGACGTAGCCGTTTTTTTGAGATCTCTATGGTACCTTGGTGTAAGAGATAAAAAGGAAGCGCGCTTACATTACTGGAAGTGCCTGTGGGACGCTTTGCTACATCATAAGTCGGCCTTTGTTGAGGCGGTGACCTATGCCGTTTACGGCTACCACTTCAGAACAATATTCTGGGAAAAGGGTGGAGAGAGAAATATCTGGGCATAACCTGATGTAGGTTGCGAAAACTGTCATTGCGAGCCCGAGCGAAGGGCGAAGCAATCTTGTAATTGTGATGATTTTTCCTGTCATTGCGAGGAGCGAAGCGACGAAGCAATCTCATAAAAAAGCAATGATGAGATTGCCACGCGCCCTTCGGGCGCTCGCAATGACGGATAAAAGAGTACGTGGCCTCGCAATGACGTAAAAAACGGTGGCCTCGCAATGACCTAAGACGTTAGGAATAGCCCTGTATCCTCGTTTTATTCTCTCAGCCAGGTGGCTACGTCCTTGGCAAAGTAGGTAAGAATCATATCGGCGCCGGCTCTGCGGATCGACGTAAGTATTTCCATAACAATACGCTTTTCTTCCAGCCATCCTTTTTCTGCAGCGGCTTTAATCATAGAATATTCTCCGCTTACGTTATAAGCCGCAAGCGGAAAGTCGAACTGATCCTTGACTCTATGGATAACGTCCAGATAAGCAAGAGCAGGCTTTACCATAACGATGTCGGCGCCTTCTTCTATGTCCATAAGGACTTCTCTTATGGCTTCTTCGGCATTGGCAATGTCCATCTGATACGATCGTCTATCGCCAAATTGTGGAGCTGACTGGGCCGCCTCACGGAATGGTCCGTAAAATCCCGAACAGTACTTGGCAGAATATGCCATAATGGCGGTATTATGAAGGCCGTTTTCATCCAGAGCCTGCCGAATGGCTCGAACCCGGCCGTCCATCATATCTGACGGTGCTACTATGTCTGCTCCGCTTTTTGCGTGAGATACGGCAATACGGGCAAGAACGTCCAGAGTCGCATCGTTATCCACTTCCTTATTCTTATTAAGAATTCCGCAATGACCGTGGCTGGTGTATTCACACATGCAAACGTCGGTGATTACTACAAGATCGGGAACGGCATCTTTGATGGCTTTTACAGCTTGCTGTACCACTCCGGACTGGCTGTAAGCTTCGCTCCCTCGTTCGTCCTTTTCCTCCGGTATACCGAAGAGGATTACGGCAGGGATGCCGAGCCCCGCCACCTCTTTTGCTTCACGAACTAATTCATCTCTCGATAGCTGGAAAACCCCCGGCATGGACGGAACCTGACGCCTTACCTTTTCTCCCGGCACAACAAACAGAGGATAAATAAGGTTATCAACCGAAAGCCTCGTCTCTCGTATCATTCTTCTCAGATTTTCCGTTCTGCGTAATCTCCTAGGTCGATACTGCGGAAATTGCATATCGCTTTCTCCTTGATAAAAAGGCTAATCAGCCAATATTGTTATTGATCTCCTCATCGGTCAGATAGCAAGCAGGATCGGGTGCCCACAAGTCCCCCGTAGCGGCTTCTGCCCGGACACGGAAATTTCCGCCACATACGTCAAGCCATCGGCATGTAGAGCACCGTCCTTTGACGTAACGTTTCTTGTCTTTGAGTTTTTTCATGAGCGGGTCAGATAGATCCGTCCAGATTTCGCCAAAAGGCCGTTCTCTTACGTTGCCGAAAGAATAGTGCCGCCAGAATTGGTCAGCATGAACTGACCCATCCCAGCTTACACAACCAATGCCTCTGCCAGAATTGTTGCCTTCGTTCATCTTGAGCAACTCAAGAACCTGAGAGGCTCTTGGCGAGCCTTCTCTTACCATTCTGAGATAAAGATAGGGGCCGTCGGCGTGGTTATCTACCGTAAGGACCTCCGTCGGTTTTCCGTTACGATGCAGTTCGGCAGTTCTGTCTATTATAAGGTCCACAATCCGCCGCGTCTCTTCGTGTGAAAGGTCCTCCGACATAAGGGCACTTCCACGGCCGGCGTAAACCAGATGGTAAAAGCATATTCTCGGGATGCGCCTTTCTTCAACCAGGTCGAAAATTGCCGGTATTTCAGAGGCATTTCGTCGGTTAATGGTAAACCTCAATCCCACCTTGATGCCTGCTTCCTGACATGCCGCTATGCCGTCCATAGCTCTCCCGAAGGCACCCCGGACACCTCGAAAACGATCGTTTACAGCCTCAAGACCGTCGAGGCTTATGCCAACATAGGATAGCCCAATAGATTTCATCTCGGTAGCCACTCGGGCCGTAATGAGCGTGCCGTTTGTGGATATGACCGCCCTCATGCCTTTTTCGACGGCGTATGCGACGAGTTCTAAAAGATCTTCTCTCATGAGCGGCTCGCCGCCCGAAAATAGAATTACGGGACATCCAAATTCTGCCAGACTGTCAATAAGGGCTTTGCCCTCCGCGGTTGACAGTTCATTGGGCGCGGGGCTGGGATCGGCGTGAGCATAGCAATGGACACATCTAAGGTTGCATTTTCTGGTTATATTCCACACCACAACTGGCTTCTTGTCTTCGGAAAACTGTAGCAGATGGCTCGGCAAATTGGCGCTCCGCCTCCCATAACGAAGGGCATCGGAGGGCTCAATAGTTCCACAGTAAAGCTTGGATATCCCGATCATAAAAATCTCCTTTTAGACAGGCGGTAAGTCACTTTGAGATTTTCCAATGGGAAAACGCTGATAAGTGGTTCGAACAAGATCGTCCATATATTTATCAGGGTTGAGGACAACTTCCTTAGGCAGCGTAAACTGCATCTGACCGCTTCGTTCTGCTATGAGCTTCATGGCATAATCGAAATCTCGAGATATTTCACGACATATGACGGCAGCCGTGGTGTCCCGGTCAAGAGCCTGAAGAATGATTTCATCTACAGCGTCTTCGGTAAAAGTGATTTTGAACCCGTGTTTTTCGTAAAAGTCTGATTCGAACAATCTGATCTGGTTATACAGCAGAGCGACTTCGTCGAAAATTTTGTCCATCGGAACACCGGTTTTCAGGTGATAATCAACCACAAGATTTATACGCTCAGGGGTAAATATGATGGGATATTTCCGGACATAAAATTGTATCCGCTGAGTCGATTTTTCTCTGACCAGCTCTCGTTCCTCATTTTTTATCGACTCGTATAAAGCCTTTCGTTCCGGATCATCCGGATTAGCGAGTATTGCCCTGAGAACTCCTTCAGGATCCTTTACCATATCCTTTGTCACAACAAGAGTTGTGATGTTGGTGGATGGGAGTGTCTTTTCAAAGGGTATAAGAACCTTCTCTACAATGCTTACAAGAGACCGTGCTCCCGTGCCTTCGAGGTAAGCAAGTCTTGCAATTTCCCTGAGCGCTTCGTCCTGAAACACAACGTCTATTCCGTAACAGCGAAAGTCTTCCTTCTTACCGCTTATGATGGGGCTGTTGGGATTTTTCAGTATTTCATAGAGGTCCTCTTCTCCAAGCGGATCCAGGACGGCAATGACAGGTATGCGCCCGATGAATTCTCTTTCAAAGCCGTATTGAACCAGATCGTCAGCTTTTACATATTTGAGGTACTCGAAGTCATTATCCTTGCTCTGGATGTCTGCAGCAAAGCCAATTCCCTGCTTCTTCATGCGATTTTTGATGATTTCGGGGAGTTCCGGAAAGGCGCCACTCATGACAAACAGAACGTTTCGTGTATTCAACACACGCCGCTCTCTTTTTCCTGTTCGTCTGTAATATTCTATGGCCTGAAGCTGGGAAATGGGATCGTAGGACTTGAGGTCAACCTCCGTTTCTTCCATCGGCTTTAAGAGAGCTCTCTGGACGCCTGTGCGGGAGACGTCAGGTCCGATTATATTTCTGGATGAAGCGATCTTGTCTATCTCATCGAGATAAATGATCCCGTGTTCCGCCAGCTCGATGTCGTCATTAGCCACTGCCACAAGATCTCTCACCAGATCTTCAACATCGCCTCCCACGTAACCGGTCTCGCTGAATTTGGTGGCATCACCTTTTACAAAAGGCACGTTAAGCTTTTCGGCGATGAGTTTTACAAGATAAGTTTTCCCAACACCGGTTGGACCGATGAGCAGTATGTTATTCTTGATTCTTCCCACCGTGTGAGCTTTTCCAAATCTTTCTCGCTGCTTTTGGAGACGGATTCGATTGTAATGAGTGCAAATTTTGGTGGCAAGGATCGCTTTAGCTCTGTCTTGCTTAACCACATACTGATTTAAGTAACTTTCGAGCTCTTCGGGCTTCATGTCAAAGCGAATTTTCTTGGTGCCGGAGCTCTTTTTAACCAAGCCTTCATCTTCGGTCTTGTAGCCGTGAGAATGTAAGGGTGACATAACCTTGATCCGTATCCCGTATTTCTTCTTGAGGTATTCGTTAAGCTCCCTTTCAAGTTCTTCCGGTTCAGGGAACTGCATAATGTGTTCCATAGTAACAACTTTTCCTTTCCTGTGGGGGTTCTGTATTAGTGCGCCCTCGGTTTTTTATGTTCTTACGACAAGGCCTGCCGTTTTTCAACCTTCAATAGTGTAGGCGTCATTGCGAGGCCACGAAGTGGCCGTGGCAATCTATTTTTTACCACAACGAAGAGATTGCTTCGCCTTTGCTTCGCTCCGGCTCGCAATGACACAACAAACACATCCTCCCTTTATTCATTTTGCGACCGGACTCACCTTCAATATAATCGTCGGCTAAATGAATTTCAACAACAGTAAATTACGGAACCTGCGATCGGTTTTGTAGTCGTTGACAGGGAACGCTCTAAAGTGTTAACCACAGTTTCGGACGGTGGTTTACAATGATCATCTGGAGGCGGTTATGGCTTATTCCGAAGAAGATATTCGTTTTATGATAGACTTTGATCGTGTTCATCTCTGGCATCCCTATACATCCCCAACAAACCCTCTGCCGGTCTATCCTGTGGTGGAGGCTCGGGGAGTGAAACTTATTCTTGCCGACGGACGAGAACTCATAGACGGAATGAGCTCCTGGTGGTGCGCCATACACGGCTACGGACATCCTGAGCTGGTCAGGGCTATAGTGGATCAGGCGCACAAAATGTCTCATGTGATGTTCGGCGGGATTACGCATCCTCCTGCCGTGGAGCTTGGAAAGATCCTTCTGGATATTGTGCCGCCGGGACTTACGAAGATCTTTTTTTGCGATTCAGGTTCTGTGTCTGTAGAAGTGGCTATGAAGATTGCTCTCCAGTACTGGCACGCTCTGGGAGAAACCGGAAAGAAACGTTTTCTTACGATAAGATCGGGCTATCACGGCGATACCTTCGGAGCGATGAGCGTGTGCGATCCAGTTACAGGCATGCACAGGCTCTTTTCGGGATTCCTTCCTCGCAATCTCTTCGCCGACGCACCACGGTGTCGCTTTCACGACCCATGGGATGAAAGGGACATTTCGAGTCTTGCAGCTCTTCTTGATCATCACTCTGAAGAAATCGCCGCAATAATTCTTGAGCCCGTTGTTCAGGGTGCAGGTGGAATGAGGTTTTACAATCCCATGTATCTTCGGCGGGCTTACGAACTTTCCAGAAAGTATGACGTGCTCCTTATCGCCGACGAAATTGCCACAGGTTTTGGCAGAACAGGACGACTGTTTGCCTGTGAATGGGCTGGTATTACGCCGGATGTGATGTGTATCGGCAAAGCACTCACCGGCGGAATGATGACTCTTGCGGCCGTTCTTACGACGGACCAGATCGCAGAAGTTATTGGAAACGGCGACCCGGGAATTTTCGCACACGGTCCCACCTTTATGGCCAATCCGCTTGCCTGCGCTGTTGCGACGGCCAGCGTCCGGTTACTCCTTTCATCCCCATGGAAGGAGCGAATATCACGCATTGAAGCTCTACTGCGGGAAGGGTTAAAGCCATGCGAAACTATGCCGGGAGTGTCCGATGTTAGAGTGCTTGGGGCTATTGGAGTTGTGGAAACGGATGATCCCGTTGACGTTGCCTGGATGCAGAAGCTCTTCGTTGAGAGAGGGGTATGGGTGCGGCCGTTCTGGAAGCTTGTTTATGTTATGCCACCTTACGTCATAGAACAAAAAGAACTGGAGATTTTATGCAATGCCATGTGCGAGGTTATAGAAATATGGAGCAAAAAGCGCTAGTTGCTGACTACCAGAGAAACAAGTTATGGTTTGTAGATCAAGAACTGAACGCTCGAAGAGCATCGCATCGCCTCAGGACTCTCACCACCGTTATCCCGATTTCTGCAACGGAGGTGGAAGTAGCCGGTAAGCGTATGACATCCTTCGCTTCCAATGACTACCTTGGACTTTCAAAGCATCCGATGCTTAAAGAGCGTGCGATTGAATATACGATGCGTTACGGCACGGGAGCCACGGCTTCGAGGCTCGTTTGCGGCACTTATGACTGTATGGAGGCCCTGGAGGACAAACTCGCATCACTGAGCAGGACGGAAAAGGCGCTGATTCTTCCATCGGGCTTTCAGACGAACGTAAGCCTTCTTCCCGCCCTTGCCGACAGGAACTCTCTGATTCTTTCCGACGAGTTAAATCACGCAAGCATTGTGCTTGGATGCCGCCTTGCCCGATGTTCCGTGGAAGTGTTTCCTCACAACGATTATGATTCTCTGGAGATGATTCTTTCCGAAAAGGCCGACAAATTTTCACGGCTGATCATTGTTACCGAGAGCGTCTTTTCTATGGACGGCGACAGAGCAAACATTGACCGGCTGGTAGAAATAGCCGGTAAATTTTCGGCTATCCTCGTGGTTGATGAAGCTCACGCTGTAGGAGTTCTTGGACAGAATGGGATGGGCCTTTCGGTTGGTAAAGGTGTGGACATCATCATGGGAACTTTCAGCAAGGCTCTGGGGGCAAGCGGCGCCTACCTTGCCTGTTCTGATAAGATGTCGCTGTATTATATCAACTGCTGTGCTGGATTTGTCTACTCAACAGCTCTTCCTCCTGCTGTTATCGGAGCTGTGGATGTTGCGCTGGACCTTGTTCAAGCAATGGAAGAAGAACGCCGTGAGCTTGAAAGGAAATCGCAGTTCGTAAGAGAGTCGCTTAACAGGTTAGGGTTTAACACAGGTCTTTCAAATTCCCAGATTATTCCTGTGATAATCGGAAGCGAGCGGGAGACTCTTGACCTTTCGGCGCATCTTCGCTCAAAGAACATATTTGCTCTGGCTTTCAGGCCTCCCACAGTTCCGCCGGGAACCAGCAGGATTAGAGTCTCCCTCAGTGCGGCTCATTCGTGGGATGACGTAGAACGGCTGGTGGAGGCTTTTGCTTCATGGACGAGATGATTTCCAAACTTCCCGAAAAGATTTTTGTGACCGGAACGGATACAGGAGTGGGAAAGACCTTTGTTTGCGCCGCTCTCATGACCGTCTTGAACTCATCCTGCTACTGGAAGCCTGTTCAGACCGGAAGCGAAGAGGGCACGGATACGGACTGGATAAGAAGCGTTACAGGCTTACCGAAGGAGCGCTTCCTACCCGAAGCATACTGCTTCAGAAAGCCGCTATCGCCCCATGCTGCTTCGGCTCTTGAAGGCGTGGCTATAGACATGTGCTCGATTGTGCTTCCGCAGGTTGAAGGAAGACTTATTGTGGAAGGCGCTGGTGGTGTCATGGTTCCGCTGAACGATCATCATCTGATGATAGATCTGATGAAGCATCTCGGTCTGCCGGTTCTGGTTGTAGCAAGAAGCACTCTGGGAACCATTAACCACACTCTGTTGACTCTGCTGGCGCTGAGGAATGCCGGGCTTGAAGTTTGCGGCGTGATAATGAACGGTCCTCGTAACGAATCTAACAGACGTGCTATAGAACAGTTCGGCAAGACGGTTGTTTTAGCCGAGATAACCCCCCTTGATGTGGTTAATGCCGGGACCCTTAGAAAAAGTCTTCTGGACGGCTGGCTGAAATAATGGGATGCAGGGCTATCCATTGGTAAGGGCTGGCAATTTTGTGAACACCGGGAGTTATACCATGTAGGGGCACGGTAGCGTTAATGTGTCATTGCGAGGCCACGAAGTGGCCGTGGCAATCTCTTTCCGCCGTCATTGCGAGCCCGCCGAATTTGATTCTTCCCGTCATTGCGAGCCCGCCGAGTTTGATTTTTCCCCGTCATTGCGAGCCCGCCGTGAGGCGGGCGTGGCAATCTTATAAAAAGCAATGACGAGATTGCTTCGTCGCTCCGCTCCTCGCAATGACGGAAAAAGGGCTGTCATTGCGAGGCCACGAAGTGGCCGTGGCAATCTCATAAAAAGCAATGACGAGATTGCTTCGTCGCTTCGCTCCTCGCAATGACGTAGTAGGAAACAGCGGCCTCGCAATGACTTTCCTCTGCCCGTCTAAACTCTACATGAAATAACCTGTTGTTATCTATTAAATCAGTTTTTCGAACGGGCCAAGTTTGTTCTTGACCATCCTCGTTCGTTGTGACATTTTTTGATCGTAAATGTGGTCATGAAGGCCGCAGGAAGAATGAATTCTTTCCTGCGGCTTTTTTGTTTCCGGGAGGAGTCAAGTGTCACTATGGACGAAAGAATAAGATCCTCCAGAGTGCTCGCCATCTCTTTATCGCCTCTTATGGTCGGGTGGGTGGCTATGTTTTTGGGCGTTTACGGAATAACCCCCACCATGGTGCTTAAGGTTCTGATGAGCGCCGCCTCCATTCTTCGGCTGGAAGATATTCCTGAGAAAGCGATAATTCTCGACATTCGATTTCCCCGGGTTCTTCTCGCTGGTATAGTTGGAGCGGCACTATCAGGCTGTGGCGTTGTGCTTCAGGCTATTTTCAGAAACCCTCTCGTTGATCCATTCATTCTTGGCATTTCTGCAGGAGCTGCTTTCGGTTGCGCCGTAAGTGTGGGCTTTTTTGCCTTCCTGCCCGTTCAGTCTATGGCCTTTTTCTGGGCTGTGGTTGCAGTGTTTCTGACCTACGTCACGGCAAGAACTCAGGGCGAAGTCTCACGCCTTCCTCTCATCCTCTCGGGCGTCATTGTATCGGCTTTCTTCACGGCCCTTGTCTCCATCGTCAAATTTCTTGTGGATCCTCACAAGCTCCAGAGCATTGTGTACTGGCTGATGGGAAGCTTCTCTCTGGCGGACTGGCGGCTGGTGAAGCTTTCTTTCTGGGGAGTCTCTGCGGGACTGGTCCCTATCTTTTTTATGAGATGGCGACTTAACGTTATAAGCATGGGCGAAGAAGAAGCCAGAGCTCTGGGGATCAATGTAAAAAGGGATCGCATCATCTTTATAGCCTGTTCCACTCTAGCAGTTGCAACTGCCGTATCGGTCTGTGGCATTATCGGCTGGGTTGGACTTATGGTTCCCCACCTTGTGCGCATGATGGTCGGGCCGGATCACCGAATTCTTTTTCCCCTGAGCCTTGCAGGGGGAGCCTCCTTCATGATTGCCGCCGATACTATATCCCGGACTCTCACAACCTTCGACATACCCGTGGGCATAATCACCGCTCTGACCGGAGCCCCCTTCTTCATCTATCTCATGAAAAAAAGCGGAAGAGAGGTTTGGGGACCATGAATCTGGAAGTAAAGTCTCTTTCTTTCAGGCACGACAGCAAGCACAGGTTAATACTTAAGGATGTAAGCTTCACCGCACCTCAAGGAGCCGTCACGGCAATTCTGGGGCCTAACGGATCGGGGAAATCCACGCTTTTTCGCTGTATTGTCGGTCTGTGGCGCCCATTTGAAGGACAGGTGCTCGTTAACGGGCGAGACACGGGGAAGTTGTCCTTTGCCGAGCGAGCCAGACTTTTTGCCGTCGTTCCACAAGACCACGATCCGCCGTTTCCCTACCGTGTGTTCGACATTGTGCTGATGGGAAGAGCTCCCTACGTCGGGATGTTTTCATCTCCGAAGAAGAAGGATTACGAAGCGGCGGAGGAGGCTATAGCCCTTGTTGGAATAGAGCACATAAAGAATGAGCCTTACACAAGGGTTAGCGGCGGGGAGCGACAGCTCACCCTGATTGCCAGGGCCCTAGCGCAGAATTCATCCATCGTTATTCTCGATGAACCCACATCTCATCTCGATTTCCGCAATCAGATGAGAGTTCTCACCACCATCAGAAACATTGCAAGGGATCGAAAAGTGACCGTGCTTGTTACGATCCATGATCCGAACCTTACCATGCTCTTTGCCGACTTTGTCGTCGTGCTACGGGAAGGAGCCGCAGTAGCAAAGGGCTGTCCCCATCAGGTGGTTACAGAACAATTGATTCAGGAAGTTTACGGCGTCGAAACAAAAATTATTTCCTGGAACGGGACACGGCTCGTGTGTCCCGTCGTTGGCTCCTGCTTCAGAGAAGGAGAAGTAGCATGCAAAAAGTTATAGCAATTGTCTGGCAGTCCTATTACAACATGATCTTCAGAGCGTCGAAAAATCTGAGAAACGTTATAGACATGGAGGTTCATTCGGCCAGGTCTCTCGATAATGACCCCGAAAGGCTGGATCGAGTCCTCAACCGATTATCCGATGCTGACCTTGTCTTTCTCTACCGATCGGTGGAATCCTTCTGGGACAGGGTTGAAAGGCTTCTCCGAGAAGGCTCCATAAAAGCAAAGGTTATCTGCCTCAGCCATGATCCAGCTTACTGGACTCTTTCAAACGTAAGCCCTGAAATAGTGAGCCAGGCATACTCCTATCTTGTTATAAACGGCGAAGATAACATAACCAGCATGTTCAAATTCCTTGCTGCAAAGGTGCTTGGTCTGCCGCTTGAATATGATCCTCCGAAGGAAATACCATGGGAGGGGCTTTATCACCCTCGAGCAGATCAGATCTTTAAAACCGTGGACGATTTTCTTCTCTGGTATGACCCCTACTGGGGAATGAAGCAATCAAAAGGCACAGTGGGCATAATCTTCTCCCGACACTACTGGATAAACGGCAACCTCGACGTGGAGAACGCTCTCATAGATCGGCTCGAAAATTCGGGCTTCAAAGTCATCCCCGCTTTTGCCTATTCGATTAAAGACGATGCTCTGGGGACGAAGGGAACCGGCGATGTGGTTCTGGATTGCTTTGTGGATCGGGCCGGAAGGCCCCGCATTGATGCCATGGTCAAGCTCATATCATTCTTTCTGGGTTCATCCAGAGAGCGTGGTGATATAACCAGTACAGATGTAGCATCCGACGGCATTGAAATCCTTAAGAAACTCAACGTGCCATGCTTCTCACCGGTGAGTTCCTACTATAAGACCGTAGATGAGTGGGAGCGTGAAGAACTGAACCTCGACATTGGCTGGGCGATAGCTTTACCCGAGTTTGAAGGTGTCATAGAACCCGTAATAATAGCGGCTCAGAAAGAAGGCGAGCAGGACTCACGGGAACGCATCCCAATTCCGGATCGCATTGATAAGCTTGTAAAAAGGATTGAACGATGGATAGAGCTTAAAAAGACTCCGCCGTCCTCAAGGAAAATCGCCTTTGTGCTCCATAATAACCCCTGCGCCTCTGTGGAAGCGACGGTGGGAGCCGGAGCCCATCTTGACACGCTTCAGAGCATTGTTGACATCATGAAGCGTATGAAGGAACTTGGGTACCAGATAGAACCTCCCGAAAGCGGAAAGGCTCTCGTAGACGAAATCATGGCGAAGAAAGCCATTTCTGAATTCCGGTGGACCACCGTGGAAGAAATTGTTTCCAGAGGTGGAGCGCTCGCTCTTATTGAGAAGGAAAAGTATGAAGAATGGTTTTGCGAACTTCCGGAGAAAACAAGGCTGAGGATGATAGATGCCTGGGGAAATCCACCCGGAGAATGGAAAGAAGGTATTCCACCGGCGATGGTTTACGAAGGAAAGATTGTTGTTACAGGTGTTCGCTACGGGAATGCTGTTGTTCTGGTGCAGCCCAAGCGGGGCTGTGCAGGCGCGCGATGTGACGGTCAGGTCTGTAAGATTCTTCATGACCCTGATGTGCCACCGCCTCATCAGTATATTGCCACTTACAGATGGCTTTCTAGAGAATTCGGCGCCCATGCTGTGGTGCATGTCGGGACTCACGGCAACCTGGAGTTTCTACCCGGAAAAGGCGTGGGACTTTCAAGCGCCTGTGTCCCGGACATAGCCATAGATACGATCCCGCATCTTTACATCTACAACGCGGACAATCCACCCGAAGGCACCATAGCCAAACGAAGATCATACGCAACGCTTGTAGATCACATGCAAACTGTCATGACGGGAAGCGGTCTGTACGAGGAACTGGCCGAACTGGATAGACTGCTCACAGAATACGAAGAAACAAAGCTCAAAGATCGAGGGCGTGCTCACGCTCTTGAGCATCTTATTCTTACCGAGGTCAAAAAAGCAAACCTCGACAAAGAGATCAGAATCAAGATCGCAGGGAAGAAGAAAAGCCTATCCGAACTTTCTCACGATGAACTTCACAGCATACCCTTTGAAGAAATCGCAAGAGAAATCCACGGAAAACTTTCCATCATAAGAAATACCCAGATTCAGGACGGGATGCACGTCTTCGGGACGGTTCCTGAAGGAGACAGAAGGGTAGATTTAATATATTCCATTCTTCGCTACGATTCGGGAGAAGAAATTTCTCTGAGGCGAGAAATCGCAAGGCTGATGGGGTACACAATGTCCGATCTTTTAAAAGACCCTTCACAGATTGACCAGCGAACCGGCAAGTCCTACGGAGCCATAATTGAAGAAATAGACATGGTAGCAAAGGAAGCGATCAGAGAGGTGTTGAACCTGTAGGTGAAAGGTCGGGTCTTGTTGAGCCGTGGCAATCTTATTAAGGGAGGACAACGAGAGATTGCTTCGTCGCTTCGCTCCTCGCAATGACGCCTACCTAATTGCGAACGCAAGTGCTCGCAATGACACATTAAAAGAAAGGGGGTTCTCAATGATAGTGCAAAAAGAGGAGTCAGCAATAGCAATAAGCAGAAAAGTTACAATTCCCTGGGACGATCCCGTATTTTCAAAGATACGAGAAAGAATAATCGACATAAACCGGCGCATTGAGGAAAGCAGGGAGATTGAGTCGCTATTGAACGGCTTTTCCGGTGGCTACATACCGGCAGGTCCTTCAGGGCTTATAACCCGGGGGCGGGACGACATACTGCCCACAGGCAGAAATTTTTATTCACTAGATCCCCATCGAGTCCCTACAAAACCCGCCTGGGAAATCGGTAAAAAGCTTGCCGACGCTCTTATCGAAAAGCACCTTAAGGACGAAGGAAGATACCCGGAAAATGTGGCCATCTTCTGGATGTGCAATGATATAATGTGGGCTGATGGCGAAGGTATGGCTCAGATCATGTATCTTCTCGGTGTTAAACCACTGTGGCTGTCCAACGGTAGAATCAAAGGATTTGAGATCATCCCCATCGAGGAACTGAATCGCCCGAGGATAGATGTGACGATTCGAGTTTCCGGCATCACGAGAGATAATTTCCCGAACGTTATCGAGCTTGTGGACGAAGCGGTTCAGGCTGTGGCTGTGCTGGATGAACCGCTGGAAATGAACTTTGTAAGAAAACATTCTCTGGAACAGTTGCAGAATAACGGTGGTGACTTGCGCGATGCCACTCTCCGGATCTTCTGCTCCATGCCGGGAACCTATCAGGCAGGAACCCAGCTTGCCGTATACGCATCGGCATGGAAAGAAGAAAAAGATCTTGCCGAAGTTTTTCTTTACTGGAACGGCTACGCCTACGGGAAAGGCATCTGGGGTAAGGAAAAACACAAGCAGTTCGGGAGTATCCTCAGGAGCGTGGACGTGACCTACAACAAAGTTGTAAGCGATGAATACGATCTTTTCGGCTGCTGCTGCTATTTTGGCACTCATGGAGGGATGACCGCCGCTGCCAGACATCTTTCTGGAAAGGATGTAAAAACCTATTACGGCGACACAAGAGAGGGGGAACATGTAGAAGTACGGGATCTGGCAGACGAAATTCGGCGGGTGGTAAGGACAAGGCTTCTCAACCCTCGCTGGATCGAGGGCATGAAGAGGCACGGCTATAAGGGAGCAGGGGATATATCGAAGAGAATCGGCAGAGTTTACGGCTGGGAAGCTACCACGCAGGAAGTGGACGACTGGATCTTTGACGACATTGCGCGAACCTTTCTGATGAACGAGGAAAATAGAAAATTCTTCGAGGAACACAACCCCTGGGCTCTCGAAGAAATCGGCCGCAGACTCATTGAGGCCTGGGAGCGGGGCCTCTGGCAGCCCTCCGACGATGTTAAAGACGTGCTGAAAGAGATATATCTTGAAATCGAAGGCTGGCTCGAAGACAGAATGGGAGACGTAAAGGGCGAATTTCAGGGTGGATCGATTGATGTGGTCACGAAAGAAGAGGTTGAATTCTGGAAGAAAAAGATGCAGGAAGTACTGGGAGCGTGAAGCAAAAACGGCATGATTGAACTTTTGAGCCTTCTTAAAAAAGCTATCTATTTTGCTGCTCCAGTCCTCCTCATCATGGGAGCGGGACTTGCCGCTGCGGAAATCCTTACAGAAACCGGCGCCCTGAAGAAAATCAGCAAAATCGGGCATCCGCTAAGCCGTTTCGCTCATCTTCCTGAAAGCTGCGGTGTTGCTGTAGTGACCGCCGTGGTGTCTCCACTTGCTGCAAATGTTATGTTGCAGAACATGAGGGAAAGCGGATTGATTACGGATAGGGAAACCTTCTTCGCGTCTCTTATGACCGGCGCTCTAGCTCCCTTGAAGGAGACGTTTACCTACCACCTTCCCGTTATCTTGCCGGCTCTGGGATTCTACGCCGGAGCAGTCTATATAGGCACTCTGTGGCTCGGAACCTTTGCAATCCTTCTGTTCGTCATGGTCGGAGGGCACTTGCTGCTGAAGAATCGGGGAATCGAATGGCACGATGCCGCCGGCCTTGCAGCAACAGACACTTCAAGTCCATCATTGAGAAACGGTATCGTTCGCTTCCTCAAGCGATTTTGTCGCATAGGAGGAACTTTTTTCGTGGTGACCATCATAGTCTTCATCCTTATGGA
>CAZWJX010000025.1:18696-19060 GCA_964634695.1 uncultured Syntrophobacterales bacterium
ATAGAGTCCTTAATCATGCCGCTTGCTCAGAGACTTAATCTTTCCAGCGTTATTCTTCCTGCCGTGGCTGCCTACATCGCATCGCCCATAGTGGGGATTTCTATGATGGGATCGCTCCTCAGAAATCACACCGTCACGGAACATCAGGTGATTGTGGCGCTTCTTTTTGGGAGCATTTTTATGTTGCCCGTGCTTTATCTTCGGTTCTATCTGCCGCAGTGGATCTCTATCTTTGGCCTGAAACTGGGGATGGCTCGAGGTTTAACCAGTGCGAGCCTTGTAATGGCAGTAAGAATCATAGTGCTCATTGCCTTTATGAGTATTTAACTTGAAGATTCAGGGATAAATCTTATGCAGGCTCTTC
>CAZWJX010000025.1:19070-21624 GCA_964634695.1 uncultured Syntrophobacterales bacterium
AAACCCGGGAATTGGGGGAGTGCTTATAAGGGGCGAGAAAGGAACGGCAAAGTCCACCGCTGTTAGAGCTCTCGCCGCTCTTCTTCCCGAAATTCGTGTGATAGCAGGATGCCCCTTTTCCTGCGATCCTGATGATCCGTCTGAATGGTGCGAACGATGTCGGAATCTTGATCCGCCTCTTCCCGTAATTTCCCGCCGCATCCCCGTAGTAACTCTTCCTCTGAATGCAACGGAAGATCGTGTGGTGGGAAGCATCGATTTCGAAAAAGCTATTAAGACCGGGGAACGGTGCTTCCATTCCGGCGTTCTTGCTAAGGCTCATAGAGGCATCCTCTACATTGACGAAGTAAATCTTCTCGATGATTACATCGCCGACCTCATCCTCGATGCAGCCGCATCGGGTATCAACCGTGTGGAGCGAGAGGGCATCTCCTTTTCTCATCCTTCCAGGTTCATTCTGGTCGGGACAATGAATCCTGAAGAAGGGGATATCCGACCTCAGCTTCTCGATCGGTTTGGCCTTTGTGTGGAAGTGACCGGAGAACAGGATCTGGAGAAAAGAGTTGAACTGATGAGCCTTCGAGAGGAGTTCGACAATGACCCTGATGGTTTTTTAGAGCGTTTTGAAGAAAAGAACCGCGCACAACTCTGGGCAATTCTTGCAGCCAGAGAACTTCTTCCAAGAGTCAAAATAGCCGCCCATCTTAGAACGTTTATTACGAACCTTTGCATGGAAAACAATGTGGCCGGGCACAGGGCCGATGTGGTTATGGAACAGGCAGCAAAGGCCCATGCTGCTTTTAACAGACGGGTTCACGTCACGGTTGAAGACATAAGAGAAGTTGCGCCCATGGTTCTTGTTCACAGGCGAAGAGAAGCAGCCCCTCCCCCGCCTCCACCACCACCTCCACCACAGCCGGAACCCGAACACAGAGAAGAACATCCCCCAGAGGAGGATCGGCAAAACCGGCCGGAGGAACAGCTACAGGAATTTCCACCGCAAAAGCCCGAAACAAAAAGGGACGAAATTGAATCAGACTCGGATCAGAATGATGGCAACGAAAAAAACGATGAAAGAGAGGAGGCTCAAAGCACTAATTACGATCAGGTGCTGGAGCGAATTTTTGAAATAGGCGAAACCTTCAGAGTAAGGAGGATTTCGGCTCCCAAAGACAGGATATTGCGGCGAGGTTCGGGACGGCGGAGCAGAACGAGGACGGCTCAGAAGCAGGGACGATATGTAAGAAGCAGCCTCAAGGGCAGTGGAACCGATGTGGCGCTTGATGCCACATTGCGAGCAGCGGCTCCTTATCAACTGATGCGCCGTGGAACTTCGCCCGAAGGGCTTGCTGTTTATCTGGCCCCGCAGGACGTGCGTCACAAAATTCGGGAAAAACGCATCGGGAATTTTCTTCTTTTCGTGGTGGATGCCAGCGGATCCATGGGGGCTCAGGGCAGAATGACGGCAACCAAAGGCGCCATAATGTCGCTCCTTCTTGATGCATACCAGAAACGAGACCGCGTTGCTATGGTCACCTTCAGGCGAAATGAGGCGGAAATCAAGCTGCCGCCTACTTCGTCAGTTGAGCTTGCCGCAAGGCTCCTTAGAGATCTTCCCGTAGGCGGTCGAACGCCACTTTCGGCAGGGCTTGTCAAAGCTTACGAGGTAGTTCGGACTGTGCTCCTTAAGGACCCCACGGCAAGACCTATAGTGGTTATCATTACGGACGGCAAGGCAAATGTTTCGCTTAACCCGTCTCGAAAGCCTGTAGATGAAGCCTTTCTTGTGGCGCAAAGATTCGCGTCCGACGAACGTATCTTCCCTGTTGTGGTCGATACGGAAAAGCGAGGCATCGTCCAGTTTGGACTTGCACAGAGACTGGCCGCCATCATGCGGGCTCCGTATTTTCGAATTGAAGACCTTAAGGCGGAAAGCCTGGTTCAAATTGTAAAGGAGGTTGTTGGATGAGCTGTGAAAAACTCTATCCCTTTGTAGCTATTGTGGGACAGGAAAGGATGAAGCGGGCTCTCATACTTAACATTATAAACCCGACCCTTTCCGGTGTGTTGATACGGGGAGAAAAAGGCACGGGAAAATCCACGGCTGTGAGAGCCCTGGCACATATCCTGCCGAAAATTCAGGTGGTAAAGGATTGTCCTTTCAATCTCGAAGATGGCGATCCTCAGGGCGTGTGCGCCGAATGTCCGAGAACGGAATGCAGCAGAATGGTGATGGATGGCAGGGAGCCTGAGAAAATCTGGCGTGAGATCCGGGTTGTGGAGCTTCCCGTGGGAGCGACGGAGGATCGCGTCGTGGGTACTCTTGATCTGGAGTATGCTCTGAAGAAGGGGGAAAAGCGCGTTGAGCCCGGTCTTCTCGCCGCCGCTCACCGTGGAATTCTCTACGTGGACGAGGTGAATCTTCTTGATGACCACGTCGTGGATGTGCTTCTGGACTCTGCAGCAATGGGGGTAAACACCATTGAAAGGGAAGGGGTTAGTTTTTCTCACCCTGCACGGTTTACTCTGGTTGGAACAATGAATCCCGAAGAGG
>CAZWJX010000026.1:0-2358 GCA_964634695.1 uncultured Syntrophobacterales bacterium
TATATGAATATATTCCTATACTAAAGTCAACACATTTTTTAGCTGTTAACAACCCCTATCAGGATGTTGCCGAATTCGACCACCGGAAGGAATATCTTTCCATTTTCGGCCATTACACTTCCGGGAGGATTTCCCCATACGGTTACGACCTCATTTCTGGCCGGATTGGGAAGACGAAATTTTTTGTAGGTTTCTGTTGATAGTTTTCTGCCGCCAAAGCGGCTGTCCCGAATATCTCCCCAGCGAGGTGTATTCACTATAAGCCGTTTAACGAGATATTCAGACAGGGATTGATCGGCCGGGAGGTTATCAACACGATACCCCCGATTTTGCATCTCCTTCAGAATTCTTTCAATACTTGCAAATGTATCAAGATAGGCTGCGGAACCCAGATTATCTTCACCGGGCGGGTTGTCATAGATTACAAAAGCCACCCGTTTTTCCTGATTGGTTTTATGTCTCAGGCTGATCCAGTTCGCTACTCGATTTGCCAGATATTCGATACTGTCGGATATGGGCACGACTTTCTTTATAGCCGTTCCATCGGTTCCGTTGCTTTGGAGACCTGCCGTTGGTATCGGTTCTATCATGCCGTCAAGCTCAGGGAGAACGACAGTTGTAAGCACTTCTACGGGCGTAAGTCCCCGGTCACTTTCTTCCCATGAGGAGATTTTTCCTCCGTACATCGGGCATCCTGTAATAATCGGCACATTGAGTTTCTTGAGCAGAGATATGGACTCGTCAGGACTTTGCGATGTGAACGTCGTTAGCTGAAACCATTGAAGGTATATTACAGCATCTACAAGGGAAGCTTCATCACGCATAAAAAACTGTTTGACGGCTTTGAGATTACCTCCCGTTTTTGCTATGACCGGGATTACTTGAATGTCTCTTGACTGGAGTGCTCTGGTTATTGCACGAGCAGGAACCAGACTTTGCTGTAAATGCATGCCGCTGTAAAAAAGGATACCCACCGTAGGCTTGCCGTATTGTAACCCTCTTTTGCGAAAGTATGCCTTACCTGACGTGTAAATTTCGCCGCTTAAAGGATCATAAATGGCAAGCTCGGGGAAAATTCTGGGCTTTGGCACAGAGAGTCCTCTAAAACCGAGATATTCTTTGGCTGCAAAGGCTATAAGGTTTGAGATGTTTTCGCTTCCACCGTTATTCCAGTAGGTCATCATGCGAACCCAGTTTCTCATGTGTTTTAACTGGCCGAAGGGGAGGATGGAGCCGATTTTTTCGATAATGGCCGTGATCTTTTGCAATACGGCAAGATTGGGTTCCAGCGATGGTTTTGAATCGGAAGACTTTCTGTGTTTCTGAAGCAGTCTGTCAAAGGACAATGAACCAAGGCGAAGAAGCTTTAACACTTCGGGACTTCCGCCCAGGAGCAAGACAACAGGTTGAGATGTTCGAGGAAGAGTTCTATGAAGGATACCGACACTCTTACCTCCTCCACGAACATCCAGAAAAACCATATCGGACTTAAGAAGGCTTGCTTCGAAATCTCTGGCGGTGGATGAATTTTCATCCACATCCTGAGTTGAAAAGATGGATAATTTTATGGGAAGCGAATAATTATTCCTGAAAAGCTCGTACCCTTCCCAGAGTGTCTCTGTAAGTGCTGAGTTTACAAGGAAAGTTAGCAATTTTTCCTTCATCGCTCCCCCGAAAAACAAAAAGCCACGAAGCATTCCCTTCTGGGAAAAAGCCTTCGTGGCTTTCTTATTGTTATCCTTCTTGGATGACTAACTGGCACGAAGAAATTAGGAATTTTGGTCTTTTCTGTCAATAAAAAAGACAGCTTCTAGCATTAATTGTCCGGTTTACACGGGAACAAAAGAACCTTTCCTTAGAAAAAAGAAGGGGGTTCTAACCTGTCGGGCGCATTATGAGCGCACCGTGTTTTTCTCAGTTTTCTGACCACGTCGTAAGTGCTTGATTTTATTGGTGCGCCCGGCAGGATTCGAACCTGCGACCTACGGATTCGTAGTCCGGCACTCTATCCAGCTGAGCTACGGGCGCATCAACAGATCTTTTGCTTTAATTTCTTACACAAAAACAGTTTCAAATCAAGCTAAAAGCGTAAGGAAACTATTTGGGCTTGCTTCTCGTGAAACCCAAAAACATAATATTTAAATGATGATTTAATGAGCGAAGTTCGATTGAGGGAGGTGAAAAAATGTCGTCTTCAGCTGATAGATGGCAAGAGTTTATTCGTCCAATGTTGAGTCATTTGCCGAAGAAGGATCGTTCTTATTACCTTAAAAATTTTACTCGAGCCTTCCGTTCATGGCTTATTCCATACATCAAATCAAGGCTTGCTTCTAATAGCTTTAGGCCTGTACTTGCCTA
>CAZWJX010000026.1:2368-10916 GCA_964634695.1 uncultured Syntrophobacterales bacterium
TACCGATCTTATTTGCAACATGACCTGCCGTTACTGCTACAGCCATGAAAAGCACGTGCCCGGTATGACATTCGAAACCGCCGTAAAAGCTGTTGACTGGCTCGATTCTATAGGCTGTCGAGTTCTCGCCTACATGGGCGGTGAACCCCTGCTTAGAAAGGATTACATCATCGAACTTACCAGGTACGCAACAAGAAAAGGCTTCTTTGTCTACCTTCCGACAAACGGTGTCCTTTTAGACGAGAAATTCATCGATGAAATAGGAAAAGCTGGAATAGCTACCGTGAATGTTGCGGTTGACGTTTTGGAACCCAAAGAAGGTCTGCCGAAGGCTTTACGTCGAATGCGTGACCAGTTGGAATATCTCATTGCAAAGGAGCCCGAGTATGGATACATAACTTTCCTGAACATCAACATAACAAGACACAACATCGACGACGCAAAGGAGCTTACTGAAATAGCCCATCGGCTTGGTATCGCTACGGACTACCATATAAACGAACCTCCCCCCATTACATACGAGAATTTTGCCTATCATGACGATGGGTGGTGGATTACCCCTAACGAATTTGAAGCTGTGGACAGGCTCGTAGACTGGCTGATCGAGAAAAATAAAAACGGCTACACGATGGTGAATTCTGTCGAACATCTTGCTCTAATGAAGGATTTTATCCGTGGAAGGTTGAAACCCTGGGGCTGTCGAGCGGGAGAGCTAACCATGATCATCAGACTTGATGGAAGTTTCGCACCGTGCTTCGAAATGTACGGTGCCGATAAAGACTGGGGAAACCTGTTTGAAGGACCCAGATTTGACCGGTTTGAACTTGCCGAGATGAAAAAAAAGTGTTCGACTCATTGCCTGAGCACATGCAATTTCCAGGCTTATCATTACGCAAAGTCATTCCTTTATTCGCTACAATGGGTTGTTAAGCATGCTTACGCTGATTTTCTGGGGGTGTCGTAGAGAAAAGGTTTTTCAATGGAGAAGGTGGTTACCCAAAATTCAAGAAGAAAGGCCGGGACGATAGCGCACGTCTGGACAGCGGTCCCAGAACGTTCAAAATAGATGGAAGGCGCATCAGGCTCCCCATCATTGGCCGGGTGAAGATGCGGGAGCCTCTTCGCTTTCAGGGCAAGCCACTTTCTGCAACGGTGAGTTGCGTTGCGGACAGGTGGTATGTCGCTGTTCCTGTTGAGGTCTGGATGCTCGAACTCGTCTGCGAAAACCAAGCAGCGGCCTGAACTAAGAAGTCATTATCTCACCATTTTTTCTTTTTGCTCGATAAATAATAGCTGAATCCGTGGCACCAAATCCAGTTGCGTACTAGCTCGATTTTGTGACAACGAAGAAATTGCCTCGCTTTGCCCGCAATGACCACCAATGATACTGCGAGCAGTCCGTAAGGACTGCGTGGCAGTCTCAAGAGATTGCTTCGTCACCTCGCTCCTCGCAATGACGGTGTAAGAAGGTCTTGAGACCGTATTTTGCCGCCTTGTACTGGATGACTCGACGTGTCGTTTTTAGAAGCCGTGCAGCACGAGAAATGTTGCCGCCAGTCGCCTGAAGGGCTTCTTCAATAAGGGATTTTTCATATGCTTCCACCATGGGCTTTAACATACCTAACGTGCGCCCAGATGAAAGCTGGTTTTTTGGCTGGAGATTAGGAGGAAGACAATCAACATCAATGATATCACTGGTAGCAAGGAGAACCGCTCGCTCAATAGTATTTTCAAGCTCCCGGACGTTGCCTGGCCAGCGATAATTGAGAAGTAGTTCAGCAGCGGCAGACGATATTCCTTTCACCGGTTTGCCTAGTTCGGCAGAATACTTTTCCACAAAATAATCGGCCAAAAGAAGTATGTCGGCCCCCCTTTCTCTTAACGGTGGTATGGTTATCGTGAAAGCATTCAGTCTGTAATACAAATCGGCTCGGAATTTCCCTTCAGCCACGTCTTTTTGAAGATCTCGATTTGTCGCAGCAATGATTCTCACATCAATCTTTATGGTTTTTGATGAACCGAGCGGTTCAAATTCCCGTTCTTGCAGAACTCGGAGAAGTTTTGCCTGAGCGCCGGGCGTGAGTTCTCCTACTTCATCTAGAAAAATGCTTCCTCCGTTCGCTTCTTCAAATCTACCTTTTTTTCGTGAGTAAGCTCCCGTGAACGCTCCTTTCTCGTGGCCAAAGAGTTCGCTTTCTACGAGTGAATCTGGTATAGCAGCACAGTTTACTCTGATTAGCGGAGCTTTAGCCCTCGGGCTGTTCTCATGAATAGCCTTCGCCACCAGTTCCTTGCCCGTGCCGGTTTCTCCGTAAATAAGCACCGTCATGTTTGACATGGCTACCTGATCTATGAGACGTAATACTTCCTGAATTCCTTTGGATTTTCCTATTATATTGGTTTTAGGACGCTTGGGATTTGCCACCATATGTCTCAATCGCAGGTTTTCTTCTTCAATTGCTCGAACATAAACAGCTCTACCTAGAAGTTCGGCAACGGAGGTTAGAATTGACAATTCTTTTTCAAGGTCTTTCTCGTCTTTCTTGGAAACCGTATCCGCCGATAGGACTCCAACAACTCTTTCCTGATACTTAATGGGGACACAGAGAAAAGCCAGGTCCGATCTGTTTATGTGTTTTCTTATGCCGGTTCTATCAAGGAAGTGAATCTCCTGACTTAAATTAGCTATGGCCATTGGTCGTCCGGTTTGCGCAACTTTCCCCGTTATACCTTCGCCGGGCTTATAAGAAATGATGGCAGGGGGAATATCTACACCTTGTATTACATCAAGCCAGACTTCGCCCGTAGAAAGATCAAGGATCGATATCATACCTCTCTTCATTCCCAGATCTTCACTGAGCACGTCGAGAACTTTCTTGAATTGGTCTCTGATTTCATGCCCCTGGGCTATTATCTTCGCAATTTTGTAAAGAGCTTGAAGTTCTTCGTAAGAATAAGTCATAATGGATTTGCGGTCACCTCCTTATGAAATTTTTTCAGAGATCATTTTACATACCGAAGGGGATTTTTGAAGAGGAGAGACAGGAATGACTTCTTTTGTTCATCTCCATGTTCATACCGAATATAGCCTTCTTGATGGAGCAATAAAAATAAAGGAACTTATCAAGCTGGCGAAAAACTACGAAATGCCTGCTGTTGCTATCACCGATCACGGTAATATGTATGGGGCTCTTGAATTCTACGAGAAGGCCAAGGAAGCAGAACTTAAACCCATAATTGGCTGTGAAGTCTATCTAACACCTTATAGATTAAAGGATCAGGCGGCGGAGATAAATCGAGCTAAGGGCGAGGATGATGATAGATATTACCATCTTGTGCTTCTGGCTGAAGACTACGATGGCTATAAAAATCTGATGAAAATAGTCTCCATAGCCCATCTGGAAGGCTTTTACTACAAGCCATGCATTGATAAGGAACACCTTGCTGCTTACTCTAAGGGCCTGATTGCTCTATCAAGTTGTTTAAAGGGAGAACTGCCTCGACATATCCTCCGTAACCGGCTCGATAAAGCCAGGGAAGCGGCAGGACAATACATGGATATTTTCGGAAAGGAAAACTTCTACCTTGAACTCCAATCGAACGGGCTGGTGGAACAGTATCAGGTGAACGAGGCGCTGGTAAAGCTCTCCAAAGATCTTGGTCTTAAGCTTGTGGCGACAAATGATTGTCACTATTTACGAAAAGAACACACAAGGGCTCACGAAATTCTTCTTTGCATTCAGACCAATAAAACCATCTTTGACGATAAGCGGATGAGGTTTCACACTGATGAACTTTACTTTAAATCTCCCGATGAGATGGCTAAAGCTTTCCGCCATGTTCCGGAAGCTTTACATAATACACTGGAAATCGCCGACCGATGCCAGCTCGAAATTCCTCTCGGAAAGCATATATTCCCGGAATTTCCGCTTGAAAATGGAGAGACTGCGGAGGAGCGTTTTGAGAACCTTGCCCGGGAAGGTCTTGCTAAGAGGTGGCAGAAGATTGGGCTGAAGTTTCCTGCCGATCAGAGAGAATTAAAGTGGAAGGTCTATCAAGAAAGGCTTGAAAGAGAAATAGAAGTCATAAAGAAAACGGGCTTTGCGCCTTATTTTCTTATTGTTGCCGATTTTATCAGCTACTCCAAAAGCCGTGGCATACCTGTGGGACCCGGTAGAGGTTCGGCGGCTGGCAGTCTGGCAGCTTATGCTATGGGAATTACCGACATCGATCCCATAGAACACGGGCTTTTATTTGAACGGTTTCTTAACGAAGAACGTATCAGTATGCCCGATATCGATGTTGATTTCTGTCAGAAGCGAAGAGAAGAAGTTTTGAGATATGTAACCGAAAAATACGGGGCCGACAGAGTTGCCCACATAACCACCTTTGGAACCATGCAGGCTAAACAGGTTGTTCGGGATGTGGGGAGAGCTCTCGGTTTTCCTTATGCAGAAGTGGATAAGATTGCAAAGCTTATTCCTGATTCTCTGGGAATGACTCTTCAAAGGGCTTTTGAGCTTGAGCCGAAGCTTGAAGAACTTAAGATGCAAAATCCTCAGTATAGAGAACTCTTTGAGATTGCCTTTGTTCTTGAGGGGCTCGCCAGACATGCTTCCACCCACGCTGCCGGTATCGTTATTTCAGATCGTCCCATCATCGAATACGTTCCCCTTTACCGTGATCAAAACGGGGAAGTTGTTACCCAGTATTCGATGAAATACGTGGAAAAAGTTGGACTCATAAAGTTTGACTTTCTGGGACTGAGGAACCTTACGGTCATTGATGAGACCGTAAAGATGATAAAGAAGAATCACGGGATAGAGCTGGATATGTTGAATATTCCGCTCGATGATCGGGAAACTTACGAACTGCTCAGTCGTGCCGACACGACGGGAATATTCCAGCTGGAGAGTGCCGGCATGAGAGACATACTTGTCAGGCTCAAACCCGAACGTTTTTCCGACCTTGTGGCTCTTGTGGCTCTCTACCGACCGGGTCCCATACAGAGCGGCATGGTGGATCAATATATCCGGGGCAAACACGGTGAAATCCCGATAAAATACGAACTCGAGGAACTACGGGAAATCCTTGAAGAAACCTACGGCGTCATACTGTATCAAGAACAGGTTATGCAGATTGCGAGCCGTCTTGCGAACTATTCTCTCGGTGAAGCAGATATTTTGAGAAGAGCAATGGGAAAGAAAATTCCAGAAGTAATGCAGGCGCAACGTGATCGGTTCCTAAATGGGGCTCGGCAGAATAACATCAGCGAAGAAAAGGCTAATAAGATCTTTGATCAAATGGAAAAGTTTGCCCTGTATGGATTTAATAAATCACACAGCGCTGCCTATGCTTTTATTACTTACCAGACGGCCTACTTGAAAACTCATTATCCTCTGGAGTTTGCAGCGGCTTTGATGAATAGCGTCGTCAATAATTCCAGCAAGATAGTGAAGCTCATCAATGAATGTCGGGAAAGAGGCATAGACATTCTTCCACCGGACATAAATGCCAGCGATAGAGGTTTTACGGTGTCTGGTGGTAAAATTCGTTTTGGTCTTGCGGCGGTGAAAAACGTGGGCGATGCAGCAGTGGAATCGATCCTGGAAAATCGCACGAGGGACGGTGCGTTCACTTCGATTTTTGACTTTTGCGAAAGTGTTGATTCTCAAAAGGTCAACAGGCGTGTCATATAACTGCTAATCAAGTGTGGCGCCTTCGACTCCCTCCATCCCGATCGAGCTCAAGTAATGAATGTTCTGGACGATGCTCTGGAACGAGCTCAGGCTTTCCAGCGAGAGCGTCAAGGTGGACAAAAGACACTTTTTGACCTCCTTGGGCGGACATCTGTAAAGAAGAGGGGCAAATTTGCGGAGATCAAGCTTCCTGACTGTCCCCCATGGGACGAAAAAACCATCCTCAAGTATGAAAAAGAAGCTCTCGGATTTTATGTATCATCTCATCCTATGAATCTCTACAAAGAACGTCTCAAGCACATATGCACGGGTACATCGCAGGATATAGAATCAATGCCGGATGGAACTGAAGTGGTTCTTGCAGGCATTATCTCAATTGAAAAAGAGATTACGACGAAAAAAGGCGAGAAGATGGCCTTTCTTCAGCTTGAAGATAAAGAGGGTATAGTCGAGTTAGTAGCCTTTCCTGAGGTATATTCGGCCTTCAGGGAACGTTTTTACACCGATGATGAACCGGTAATAGTAATTGGAACTCTTCAGAACCAGGCAGAAGGTTTTGATGTTGAGGAGGGAAATGGCGGAAGCGATGAAGGCCAGCAGGGAAGTGGCTGGTCGAGACGTAATAACGCCAAGGTCATCGTGAAGGAATTCCTCGATATGGAAGAAGCCGAACGCCGGGCGGTTGATAGGCTTGTATTGAGATTGAAGGCCGACAACGTTAGGCGAGATGATCTTTTCAGACTGCGCAATCTGGTGATCGATCATAAAGGGAATTGTCCTCTTTTTGTAAAGCTCGATGCAGGTTCAGGAGTTGAGGCAGTGATTCTCTTGGGCGATGAATACAGAGTTAATCCATCGAGAGTGTTTATAGAAGATGTCAAAAAGTTCTTTGGCGCAAATTCTCTCGAAGTAATATACAGCGTGGGGAATGGTTTATGATTGGTGGGTGGCGAATGGGCAAATGTGAGAGCCCTGGTTTCAATCGTCAGGCTTGATAGGAATGCCGTCAATGATCTTTTGATGGAGGGCTTTAATGATTGACAAGTACAGTTTCGGCTCGATAACCATCCAGGGAGATGTCTACAAGGCGGATCTGAAAATCATCGACGGTAAAGTTATGCCAAATTGGTGGCGTAAGGAAGGGCATCGCCTGAGAGTCGAAGATATTCAGGATATACTTGACTCGGCCCCAGAAGAGCTGGTTATAGGAACGGGATTTTTCGGAATGATGAAGGTGGGCGACGATTTGAAAGAACTGATCAGAGGCAAGGGGATAAAACTCGTGGTTGAGAGAACCGGTAAAGCTGTTGCGGTTTTCAATGAAGCGCATAGAAATGGGCGCCGTGTAGCTGCGGCATTTCATCTTACATGCTAATGATCACCTGGAAAGTGCTACGTCGATATGGTGGTGTTTTTCGAAACAACCTATGCCTATAGAGATCGAGATTTTTGTGAGATCATGGAATTTCTCACGGGGAATTTTGATCTGAAAATTCATGTTATATCGTCTTCCACGATGGAAGCCGCTCGTATTGACGGTATGCTGTGGACCTTTAAAAAGGAAGCCTTTATTCCTCACGTAATTTTAGGACCCGGAGACACTACGGAGGGGCGGTTAGAAAGGGTCTTTATAACGGTAGGCCCGTCCGTTTTGAAGGGGTGTGACGTTTTGGTCTTGTTTGACCCAGATGGGTATGGGCAGGAATTTGAGTCTTACAGGATGGTGGTTGTGTTCATCATTGGTGACGATGAATCCCAGAAAGAAAGTGGAAGGAAGTTGTGGAGAAGACTTGGTAAAGCCGATATTCCAAGAAGACATGTTCATTCTAGAGATAAACATGCCTGGATGAATCTGTTTGGAGACATTTTCTGTTTATGAAGGGAGATTATGAAGGAAGAACAACACGAACTGGACTTAAGACGCAAGAGGATAACTTACCATGTTGCCAGACGAGCCAATCTTGAATTGGAGACTTTGCTCAGCACTTTTTGGCGACGATATGGGTCTAATTTAAACGACGAACAGCTTCGAATTTTCGAAGAACTTCTAGAGATGGATGATCTCGATTTGCTTGAATCCATTCTGGGCAAGAAAAATGTGGAATCGGAAGAATGGAAGGAATTAATAAAACTGATCAGGAAAACATGGAACAAATAACTCTAGAAGAGCTAACCTCATCACGGCGAAAACTCCCCGATAGCAAAGAAATTAAAGGCCCCTGCCTGAGGAAAACTGTGAGGCTATTTAATCAGATGACCGATTCTGTTCCATCTTATGAAAAACTCGTTTGGGTTGAGAGACATGTGGCCGTTTGCATTCCATGACCAGTAGATAATTAAAGCTTTCCCTTTAACTGTGGATATATCTACAAATTTCCAGAATCGGCTGTCATAACTTTCATCACGGTTGTCTCCCATTACAAATAAACTGTGGGGAGGAACTTCTATCGGTCCGAGATTATCTCTCGGTGATACTTCAGGTGACAGAATGCGGGGATCCGTGTGTTGAACATAGGGCTCTGACAGCTCTTTTCCGTTAACATAAACCTTTTTGTTTCTGATGAGCACCTTATCACCCGGTATTCCTATGACTCGCTTGATAAAATCCTGTTTGGGATTAAGGGGATATTTAAATACTATTATGTCACCTCTTTCAGGATTGTGTCGATGCCATAAAGGTATGTCAATGTCGAGTAAAGGGATAGGAATTTTTACATCGTAGGTGAACTTTGTGACCAGTATGTGATCGCCTATGAGAAGAGTTGGGATCATTGATCCTGATGGAATTTTAAATGCCTGAACCACGAATGCCCGGATCAGGAGTGCAAGAATGAGAGCTATGATAATTG
>CAZWJX010000026.1:10926-16433 GCA_964634695.1 uncultured Syntrophobacterales bacterium
TCAGCTTTTCTCCCTGAATTTGGTCTTCCATGAGCATCTCCTTAAAAAAGTTTTTGCTTTTTTAGAGGATAAAGTATATCTGAAATTATAAATGGCATGCAAGTAATAGGGGCGAAAAAGGGTGAAAATTAGAAAAAGGGGATAAGGATGGCCTTTTTTAGCATGGGGAGGAAAAAGGGCTTAGTGGGATTAGATGTTGGATCCCACGCCGCTAAGGTTCTCCAGTTGAAGCAGACCAAACAAGGCTTCCTTGTCAAATCAATCGGTATGGCTCAATATCCTGCGGGCTCTTTTGAAGGTCCACACATTGCCAACATGAAGGCGGTAGGCGCAACCGTTTTGAAACTGTGGCAGAATCTTGGGTTGAAAGACAAAAAAGTAGCGTTGTGTGCACCAGGTAACGAAGTAATAACAGAGATGCCCCAAATTCCTCCGATGAAGAGGGCGGCAGTTTTTTCTTACATCGATTCAAATGTAAGAGACTTTATCATGTATTCTCCCGATGAAGTATTTTACGGTGTCGATATCCTGTCTGAAAATCCCCAAGATGGGTCCTATACAGTTCTCATTGCCTATACCAGGCGTGGAGTTCTTTACGATTACGAAAAACTAATGAACATCGCCGGACTTGACCTGAGCTTAGTTGATGTGGATTATTTCGCTTTATTCAACGCCTTTGAAGCAACAGAAGCAATTCCATCAGAAGAAACTATGGCTCTGGTAGATATCGGGGCATCCAAAACAATTGTAGTGTGTATTCAGGACAAACTGCCTGTCTTTACAAAGTCTTTTTTGGTCGGGACAAATGAACTGATTTTCCAGGTGATGGACAAATTCGGTCTTTCATATTACGAAGCTCATAGGGTCGTCAGTGGTACAATAGAAGAGGGAATGATAACGGTGCCTCATGAAGAAGTGAAAATTGTGGTCGAGTTTTTCATTGATCAGGTAGTTGCTGAGCTTAACAACCTTTTCGACTATTTTCAAAACATAAACAGAGGCAATAAAATACGGCGTATATTCCTGAGCGGTGGAATAGCCCGGTCTCCTGGCGTCGCCTTCCAATTTGAAAAGAGTTTTGGGATTCCAGTATTTGTCTTTAATCCTCTTGCCAGCGAGAAAGTGCAGCTCGAATCATATATAGATCCAGACTACGCTAAAGCTATAGGCCCGCAGATGGCTGTTTGTTTTGGTCTGGCCTTAAGACAAGAGGAGAACGGCAAAAAATGATACGTTTAAATCTTCTCCGAGCAAGGCGGGTTGAAAGACCTAAAAGTCTGATATGGCAGTTCTGGCTATATTTAGCAGTGGTTTTACTGACAGCTGGAGGAGCCGGAACCATCTGGTTTTTCCAATCTAGGGAACTTGAGCAACTTTCTATGGAAAAGAGCAGGCTTGATGCAGAAATAAAAGCTTATGAAAAATACGATAAGATTCTTAAAGATCTTCAGGCCAAAATGGATGATGTAAAGAAAAGGTCAGAGATTATTTCCAGTCTTATTGTTGACCGGGATGGCGCTGTTAGACTTTTAGCTCTTCTGGCAATTCTGGTTCCGAATGACAGTATGTGGTTTGATGAGATCAAGTTCTCGGGTAATTCGGTGAGCGTTACAGGACTTTCAAAGAGTAATGAAACGATTGTAAATTTTATCAGAAACCTGGAGTCTTCTTATTTTGTCCCCAAAGAGAGCGTAAATCTCGTGAGATCGAAAAGCGAGGAATATGCCGGTAATGTTTTGCGCAGGTTTGAAATGAACTTTCAGTACAGGAACTTTTCTCAGGTTTCATCGGCAATTGAAAAAGATCAGAAACAGGAACAACGTTGACGTGGCGGGAGTCGAAATATAATGAAAATTAAGCAGGATTTGTTACGACAAAGAGAAGTCATAGAAAATACGTTAAAAACTCTAAATACAGCAAAAAAGCTGCTAATACTTTTCGTTACCGTTCTGGCAATAGCGGGGGGATTCTGGTATTTTATTTACCAGGATAACGTAGCGAAAATAGAACAGAAGAAAAAAGAAATTGAACAGGCTAAAAACCGCCTGCAGCAGTTGAAAATGGCTGAAAGGAAGTCCAAAGAACTGGAAAAGCAAGTTGCTGAAGCGGAAGCCAAGCTTCGTGAGATGCTGGTGTATCTCCCCGATGTTAAAGAGATTCCCTCCGTATTGGAGAAAATATCACAGCTTGGCAGTAAAACCGGACTTAAACAGCTTATACTTTTCGAACCTCGAGGAGAAGAACTTAGAGAATTTCATGCAGCAATTCCGATTCGTCTGGAAATGGTTGGAAATTACGACAACGTCGGTATGTTTTTTGATGAACTGGCTAAAACGGATAGAGTAATTAGAGTAAGAGAATTTACCATGAAACGCCAGGGTAGCGGTGAAGTACATATAGACTGTATGGTTGAGACTTATAGATACATTGAGACTCCCCCTCCGGAATCGAAAGATCAGGGCAAGAAAAAGAAGTAACTGTGAGCAGTATTTTATCAGAAGAAAATGCTATGATATTCTGAAGGCTGCAAACATAAAGCGGGAGGCATGCACAATGGAGGGACAAAAAAGTGTAAAACTTAATAAAATAATGTTTTTGTTTATCAAAAAAATTATGCTCTTTTCGGGATTTATCCTGTTTTCTGTCCTGCTTTTTGAAATGTCAGCAATAGCGGCGTACGGAGTCAAAATTTTGAAAGTGTCAGCCCTTGATCAGGATGGTGCCTTCCTGCTTGTTCTGGAGACGGATAAGCAGTTTAAAGATTGCAAGTTCCTGAGTCAGAACGACAAATCGAAAATTAATATTCTGGTTGAGGGGGTCGATCTTGAAAGTCCCATAGCTTCAGTTCCTTTAAAATCGAATTATGTTAAACGAGTCGTCATGAAGTCTGATGAGAGAGGAGTGTTAATAACCGGAGAACCAAACCGCCCATGGAGCGCCTTCACTATAAACAAGGACTCTAATACCCTGCAGGTGAGAGTATACCTGAAACAGAATGCAGATGATCTCACCGGTAGACCCGATCGTGTTGTTGAAAAACCTGGTAGTGCTTTCGACACTGTAAATAGTGTTACTCGGGTGGCGTTGATAGATAAAAATAGATCGCCAAATATCCCCGGCATTGTCACTCCAGAAGGAATGGTTGATCAACCTAAAGTATACACGGGTAAACCCATCAGTCTGGATCTTGTGGACGCTGATATAAAAAATGTCATCCGGCTAATTGCCGATATTACGGGTCTAAACATCGTTGTGGATCCCGGTGTGACGGGTAAGATCACGCTTAAAGTTGAACAGGTGCCCTGGGATCAGGTGCTCGACATGATTCTCAAGGTAAATAATCTGGGAATTGAACAAAATGGTGATATTCTCAGGATTGCAACGAAAGCTAAACTACAGCAAGAGTTAGAAGAGCAAAAAAAATTGCTCGAGGCAAAGAAAAAACTCATTGAAGAGCAGATGAGTTTCGAGCTTTCTAAAAAGAACCTCGGCACCCTTGAAACTCACTATTTGACTATAAACTACGCCGACATGGATGTTATAAAGAGACAGATTGAAAACACGATAAAGAGCGGTGACGGAAAAGTAGAACTTGACCCCAGAACCAGAACCATAATTTACACGGACTATGCTCCTAGAATAGAAGATGCAAAAAGGCTCATAGCAACGCTTGATAAACCCATATTACAGGTTCTTTTAGAGGCCAGGGTTGTTACGGCGAGCTCAAATTTTTCAAGATCGTTAGGTGTCTATTGGAAGTTTGGTTATGAAAATAAGGGATCCACAACATTTGATCCGAATAACCCGAACAATAAGGCCACCTCCTACAATCCTGGTTTTGAATTCAACAATATGCCTGGATCGGCTAGCGCTGGTCTTAATTCAAGTCTTGGCCTAGGGTGGCAATTGTTACGAGGTAGGGATTTCTTCTCTATTGATATGAGTCTCAAGTTGGGGGAAGAAATGGGTATGGCAAAGGTGGTTTCATCTCCCAAAATTCATACCCTCAATAACCAGGAGGCAAAAATAAGTCAGGGCATTGAGATTCCTTACACCGTTCAGGGCAAGGATCAGGAACCAACTACAGAGTTCAAAGAAGCCAAACTGGAACTTAACGTTATTCCGAGCATTACCCCCGATAAAAGAATTCTACTGAATCTTTCGGTTGAAAAATCTGATCCTTATTTTGTCGTGCGTTCGGCTAAAGGCGAGCCGTCAATCCAAAAACGAACATTATCGACCAGGATTCTAGTAGAAGACGGTGCAGTGGTTGTTCTTGGCGGAGTGTTGGAAGAATCAACGAACATTTCCAGAGTCTCGACTCCCGGTATGTCAAAGATTCCGATCCTCGGTAATCTTTTCAAGGCCAAGGACACCAAGACCGAGAAAAACGAACTGTTGATTTTTGTTCGTCCTAAGATTATAGAACTTCCGCAGGTTCAGCTTTCAGCACAATAATTCGATTGCTTCGGGAGGTTGTGAGCAGCAAGATGGTGGGGCTGAGGATACTGTTTGGATTGTTTTTCCTGGTGCCCATGGTTCTGTCAGGTTGTTCCCTGTTTTCTTCGCCACCCAAAGAGGCAAAAGTAGAAAAACCGGTGCTTCCGCCTAAAACTGAGCTGAAGTTCGATTATCTCAGACCCGCCAGCATGGTAAAAGACCCCAAGATTTTTGTCTATAAATCTAAACGCAGAATGTATGTCTTTGATGGCGATACAATTGTTCGTGACTATCCCATAGGGCTCGGGAAAAATCCTCAGGGCGATAAAGAGCGAGAAGGAGATGGGCGAACCCCCGAAGGCATGTTTTATGTTTGCAAGAAAAACGAAAGAAGTAAGTTCTATAAATCCATTGGATTGAGTTATCCCACACTGGCCCACGCGGAAAAAGCTCTGTATAACGGTCTAATCTCTGTAAGCGATTACAAAAGAATAGAAGATTCACTCCGTCGTATGGATACCCCACCCTGGGATACTCCCCTTGGGGGGTACATTTTTATTCATGGCGGAGGAGCTCATTCTGACTGGACAGAAGGATGCATAGCACTTTACAATTCCGATATGGATGAACTTTTTGAAATGGTGCGTATAGGCACGCCGGTTTACGTTTACCCGTAAGGACTCCTTAGACAGATCCGCCAGTTCAATTCTTTAAATATACCTTACACAACACTTTAATCAGCAGCCCGGTCAGGTTATAATTTTTGCTGATATGATGACGTAATATTTATTTCAAAGGTTGATGTCTTATGTCCTTTGTCGGAAGAGAACCGCTCGCAGAAAGCATGCGCCCTTCATCCATTGATGAATTTGTCGGACAGGAGCATCTTCTTTCTGAAGGGAAAATTCTCTGGCGATTTTTCCGTAAGAAAGACTTTCCCTCTCTGATATTGTGGGGTCCTGCGGGCGTTGGAAAGACGACTCTTGCTCGCCTTATTGTTAAGCACTGTGGTGGACATCTAATAAGCTTTTCAGCCGTAACGGGTGGGGTCCAGGATATTCGCCGAG
>CAZWJX010000026.1:16443-17633 GCA_964634695.1 uncultured Syntrophobacterales bacterium
GATGAAGCCGAGAGAATCTGGAAAGCGAAGGGTTGCCGTTCCTGGCTTTTTATCGACGAAATCCACAGGCTTAACAAGGCTCAGCAGGATGTGCTGCTTCCCTATGTTGAAACGGGGTTATTTCGGCTCATAGGAGCCACAACGGAAAATCCTTCTTTTGAAATCAATGCACCCTTACTTTCCAGAGTCCACGTCCTTGTGCTTAAGCCTCTGAGCAGAGAAAACCTTGCCGTTATTATGGATAGAGCCCTTGCGGATAAGGAAAGAGGGCTTGGCAATTACCCGGCAGAACTTACAGAAGGTTCAAGGGAACTCATCATAAAATGGTCTGGAGGCGACGCCAGACGTCTTCTTAACGTTCTGGAAGCCGTAGTGATGACTACTCCTCCCGATCCTGAAACCGGTATTCGCATTATCGATGAGCAGGCCGTTATAAACGCAATTCAGAGACCTGCTATTCTCTATGATAAAGCCGGTGATCAACACTATGATCTGATTTCCGCTTTGCACAAGAGCATTCGAGGAAGTGATCCTGACGCAGCTTTATACTGGCTATCAAGGATGCTGGAAGCAGGTGAGGATCCGCTATACATCATGCGAAGAGTAATTCAGGCAGCATACGAGGATATAGGACTTGCCGACCCTTTTGCTCTCGTGGAAGCCGTTTCGGCTTTTCAGGCTTATCAGATTATGGGCAGTCCCGAGGGAGAGCTTGCCATTGCTCAGGCGGTTGTTTATCTATCTCTAGCTCCGAAGAGCAACAGCGTCTATAAAGCCTTTGGTAAAGCTCGAGGGGTTGCGGCTCAGACCGGAACAGCTCCCGTTCCTTTTCATTTGAGAAATGCACCTACAGAGTTGATGAAAAACCTGGGCTACGGTCGTGATTACAAATATCCTCACGATTACCCTGATGGTTGGGTTCCCGAAATTTATATGCCTGAAGGGTGGGAAGATGTTACATTTTACGTTCCTACGGATAGGGGCTGGGAAAGCAAATGGAGCAAAATACTTGCTGAACGTCGGAGTAAAATTAAATCCATGATTAATTCGGTGAAATTGGAAAGTCGAACTTCTACCGGTTCACATTTACCACCAAAATGGAGGTCAATGTAGTGGCAATGGATCGGATGTGCAATCGATGGTTGCAACTGAGAAGAAAATATCGGTGCCTTTAACGTCAGGTGCATGCA
>CAZWJX010000026.1:17643-21458 GCA_964634695.1 uncultured Syntrophobacterales bacterium
CGTATGGTCGACTAAAAAAGGAGAAGATACCGATGATGCCAGAAAAGAGAAACACGCCGGGGCTTGTATTTGACTGGACTTTCCTCGATGCCGGTATCCTGGGTGAGGAACACGGAATAAGAGAAAGCGATCTGGAGAAGTATTTTCCCCGGGCTGAGAAAGCATGGACTCAACTGCTGGAGAGCAAGAACAACCAGCAGCTTGCTTTCTGGAACATTCTCGAAGGCAGTGCGATTCTGGAAGAAATAAAAACCATCCGAGAGGTCCTTAACTACAAAAAATGGGAAGATGTTCTTCTTCTTGGAATTGGCGGGTCAGCTCTGGGAGCAACTGCAATATTTCGAGCTCTCAAGCATCCTTTCCACAATCTTTTTGAAAAGCCACGTTTTTTTGTTATGGATAACGTGGATCCGGTAACCTTCAGCTCTCTTCTCGATATGCTCAACTGGGAGAGAACTCTAACCATCGTTATCAGCAAATCCGGAACCACTGCCGAGACGATGAGCCAGTTTCTCATCGTTAAGGACAGGATAAAGAAAGCTCTTGGGCCGGCCGCCGTCAAACATCACATCATTGCTATTACCGACCCGGAAAAGGGTATTCTAAGAAATATTGCAAAGTCTATGGATCTTCCATCTTTTAGCGTTCCATCTCTTCTTGGCGGGCGTTTTTCAGTGCTTTCGCCTGTGGGCCTTGTACCGGCTATGTGTCTTGGAGTGGACATTGAGTCCCTCTGGGAAGGGGCCGTTATGGCATCAAAGGAAGCTGAAAAAACCGACTTTATTAACCATCCTTCGATAAGAACGGCTCTCTATCAGTTTGCGTTTGATCGTGAAAAGAAAAAGCCAATACACGTTTACTGGGCATACGCCGATGCTCTGTATCCTTTTGCCGACTGGCTGAGACAGCTCATAGCCGAAAGCCTTGGGAAAAAGAAGAGTGACGGTTCTTTTGTGGGCATCACTCCAATAAAGTCTCTTGGCGTTACAGACCAGCATTCTCAGTTACAGCTTTATCGTGAAGGTCCAAACGACAAGTTGATCATTTTTATCGGAGTAAAGACCTGGAATAAAGATCTTGAGATTCCCGCTACTGAGGAAAACGAGGAAGCTCTCGCATACTTAAGCGGGCACCGATTAGGTGAGCTTTTTCATGCCGAACAGCGCGCTACGGCCTGCGCTCTTGCCGAAGCAGGCAGGCCCAACATGACGATCTGGTTTCCCACTATTGATGCATTCACGCTGGGACAGGCTTTCTTCATGTTCGAGCTTCAGACGGCGTTTATGGGCTACCTCTACGAAATAAATCCCTTTGACCAGCCGGGTGTTGAATTGTCAAAGCTTATGACGTATGGCCTCATGGGAAGAAAGGGCTTTGAAGATTACGCCAGAATGGTGGAGAAATTCGGTTCATGGAGAAAGGAATAACCGTTTCTCGCTCCCAATCGAAGAATCGTGATGGAGTGAAAGAATTAGAAACAATTAAGCCCTTCAGGCTGGTCAAGTACCTTTCTGTTGTTGGGCTGTGTGTTGTGCTTCTTGGAGCTTTTGTGTTTTCCAGTTTTATAGCAATGGGTGCAAAAAAAATAGTGCTGAGAAAGAGCGAAGAAAACGCAGCTCTTCTTGCCAAAAACCTCAACTATCGAGTAGTAAAGGACTTTATAATCGAGACCGTTTCTTTTGAAGGCGAGATTAAGCTTAGCAGAAGAGATCAGTATGAAAGGCTTGATCGTATAGTCAGGAGCACAATTCACGGCTTTCCCGTCGAGAAAGTCAACATATACGATATTCTGGAAGTGCTGACTTACAGCACTTCTGAAGACGAGCAACTGGGGGTTCGCAAATATCTCGGTGAGCCTTTCCAGAGAGCCACCAAAGGCGAGATAGTATCCGTTTTTGAAGGTGGCAGGGATTTTTTAGGTTTTGAATGGCCCTGGGGAGATAGACAGAGGACTCTCGTGACCTATATACCCATGTGGGTAGGCATGGTTGAACTGAAATCTCATCGCGAAATAGTGGGAACGGTAGCCGTATTTGAAATCGTTCAGGATATTTCTGCCGACTACGAAAAGATTTTCAGATTCCAGTGGGTTGTTATTGGATCGGTTACAATATTTGTAATCGTGCTTCTGTCTGCCCTGCTTTTCTTCGCCCGTAGAGCTGAAAAGATCATTGAAAAGAGAGCAATGGAGCGTCTTAAGTTGAGAGAAAGGCTGCATAAGGCCGAACACCTTGCTACTCTGGGAGAAATGGTCGCATCTGTTTCTCATGAGATCAAGAACCCGCTGGGAATAATTCACAGCACTGCGGCCCTGATGCGTAAACGTCTTACTGACGAAAAGAATCAGCGTCTGGCGAGTATCATAGTAGATGAAGCAACAAGGCTTAACAGCATTGTCACCGAATTTCTTGATTTTGCCCGTCCCAAGGATCCTCAATTTGCTCCGGTTGTTCTTGAAGTTCTGCTGGATGAGACTCTTTCTCTAATAGATACCCAGAGCAAAGAACGAGGTGTTCAGGTTAACAGGATGTACAAAAACGGTTCGTCTCACTCTGTTATCATTCAGGGTGATTCCATGCTTCTCCATCGAGCTCTTTATAATCTTTTTGTTAATGCCCTTCAGGCCATGCCATCAGGAGGGCAACTTACAGTGGATATTGAATCGAACGCGATGGTCTGCGAAGTAAAAATATCGGATACCGGTTGTGGAATACCGGAAGATCTGAAAGACAAAATTTTCCGGCCTTTTTTTACAACGAAGGAAAAGGGCACCGGTTTGGGGCTCGCTATAGTCAAGTCTATAATTGACGCCCACGGTGGCGAAGTGCTTGTCGAATCGGAAGAAAATAAGGGGACAACGGTTATTCTCAGATTTCCTGTTCAGCCCTTATTAGATGTTCATCAAAGGGCTTCCTGATGGTGGAAGAATTGACCGATCGGCTCCAAGGAGCGATATGGTTGAAAATATCTTGAAGGCTTTATCGAAATTCATGGACGAGCAGGAGCTAACTGGGCCACTGTCCAGGGCTCTTTCTCTATTTCTGGATAACCGGATTGTTTCCGCTGGTAATCTGAGATCCGTCTTGGGGGAAGACTACATAGACACCATGCTTCTCGCTTTTGAATGGAAAATGATTATTCCATTTTCGCCGACCAAAACCTGTGCATGGGAAGATCGGCTTCTTGTCAGTATAAGCTCGGATCGGTACGAAATTCCAGAAGCTGTCCTTTACGTGGTGCGAGAAGCTGCTGTTCAGGCTGAATGGCGGGTCGAAAAGGGCCTCATAAAGCTATTTTACGATACAGAAACGGTTATTCATCCTGATAAAATGCTCGGTATTTTTCGAAAGATTGTTGATTCTTCAAAATTTGGAACCGTATCGGGAAGGGATATTGTTCATTGTTGCCGGGAACAGGGACTTCCCGGGGCGGCAGATCAAATCATAGCCGTTTTTAAAGGACTCGGTATTATAAGCCCGAAGCTGAGCCCTGTTGGAATGATATCTTTAGGCTCAGGCCCCCTGTATGAGGTAAATCCCAGTCTTTGCGTGTAGTTAACCCAAGTTTGTCACACCAATGTCGTTTTTAGCCCGAGTTTGTCAAGGCATTTTGTAAGCCATTGAAATTAGTGGACGCAGGTCGAAAATTCTACACTATAATTTCGTTGCGGGAAGAGAAGTAGGGGCACGGCACCGCCGTGCCCCTACTTTGTTGTGACGAACTCGGGTACTGAGTCTTCTTTTTGTCATTGCGAGGAGCGAAGCGACGAAGCAATCTCGTCATTGTCTTCCCCTGTGTCATTGCGAGCCCGAACG
>CAZWJX010000027.1:0-5201 GCA_964634695.1 uncultured Syntrophobacterales bacterium
CAATGACTCTTCTCGGCTGTCATTGCGAGGAGCGAAGCGACGAAGCAATCTCTCAACGTGTTCCTCTTGAGATTGCCACGGCTGACTTCGTCAGCCTCGCAATAACAACATAAAATCTGTCGCCTCGCAATGACAACATAAAACCCGTCACTTCGAAATGACGAGAAAAGGGGCGTGCTATCGCAATGATGTAAAAGGGGCACACTATCGCAGTGACAATAAAAACCATTTTATGGGCAGAAACAGGTTTAATGGGCAGGCACAGGAGCCCGCCCAACAATGGGCGTTACGATGCGGGCATCCTGACCGTTATTGCCCGCCGTCTTTATCGGCTTGCCCTTCAGACTTCTCTTTTTTTTCTCCCCCCACTTTACCGAAAACGTATCTGCTTACCAGGTCTTCCACATCAAGGGGTGGCAAGGTTTCCGTGATGTATCCACCGGGTTCAATATATGAATCAAGCCCACCCTGGGACACCGCAATGTATTTGTCGCCAATGATGCCCATAGTCTTTATGGAGGCTATACAGTCTTCAGATAGCTTCACACCCTTCTGAATGCGAAGTGCAACCTTTGCTCGTCCGTTACTATCCAGCGTTATGGACTCCACCCGTCCAATTTCAACACCAGACATTGTAACAGGCGCCTTCTTCTTAAGCCCCGAAACGTTCGAAAAAGTGGCGTAAACAACATATTCACCTCGGTTAAATAAACCTATATTCCCCAGTCGAACAGATACATAACCCAACGCTAGAATTCCTATGGTTATGAATACGCCCACCATTATTTCGGCCGTTCTGTAACCGCGTTCTTCGCTTACCACTGTTCCCTCCTACATATCATTGTAAGCCCTGTAACTAATGGCAGGGACAACACTCGTGATTGTCCCGTTAAGATCAATTTGTAAAGGGGGTACTCCCCCAAAGGTCATCTCTACCTATGGCGGACCAGGCAGGCACAGAAACCATGCCTATACATACTCACGTCCACACCGCAATTATTGCCGATCACAGCATTATCGACGTGATCACATAGTCTGCCACAAGCACCGTAACGGAAGATGTTACCACGGCACTTGTTGTAGCTTCACCTACGTCTTCCGCACCCATAGACCCTCTATCAACACCGGCATAGTATCCTTTGTATGTCGATATAGTTGTTGTAAGAACCGCAAAAATCAGCGATTTTACTATCCCCATCCAGATATCTTGCCACTCAAGACTGCGATATATTCCATCCCAGTAAGCCCCCGGATTTACGCCGAGCAGCCCGACTCCCACGGCATATCCACCCCAGACTCCAACCACATCGAAAACATGGGTCAGGAGCGGAAAAGAAACAAGAGCGGCTATGAGGCGCGGAAGGACCAGGTAACCGTATGGATCAATAGCCATGCAGCGTAAAGCGTCAATCTGTTCATCAATGCGCATAATCCCTATTTCGGCGCACATGGCAGAACCAGCCCGTCCAACGACCATGAGAGCAGTAAATACAGGACCTAGTTCTCGAACCAGACTTAACACCACTCCACTTCCAAGAAATCCTTCTGACCCGAACTTGGACAGAGCGTAATAACCCTGAAGTCCCAGAACCATTCCGGAAAAAGCACCGGTAAAGATGATCACAAACATGGATTTATGACCGATAAAATAAATGTGCTTTATAACCAGGCTGGTTTTTCCGGGAGGATAGATAATTCCTCTCAAGGCGCACAAAAAGAAAATGCCTATCCGTCCCAGACCAAAAAGGATGTTCAGAACCTTTCTTCCAATCGCCGCAAAGATATCACCCAGTACCTTCATATGCACAATATCCCGATATTACTATGGCGACAAATATACTACAATGCCGGATGCCCACATGAATGATATTTGTCATAACAACAGCCGACATACACCTGGATGCTCACTCTATCCAGGTCGCCTGTGAAGAAATTGTTGCACTCTTGCATTATCAATCTGACGAATTTCTTCGGGTGTTCCCTGAGCGATAATTCCGCCCTGATCCATAACGATCATATAATCTCCTATCCTGAAAGCGCTCTGGAGTTCATGGGTCACGACAACAAGGGTCATTCCAAAGGCTTCTTTAAGTGATAGCAGAAGTTCGTCCAGTCCCGCTGCCGTAATCGGATCAAGCCCCGATGACGGTTCGTCCACAAAAAGTATCTCCGGATCCATGGAAAGTGCTCTGGCAAGACCGGCTCTTTTCTTCATACCACCGCTCAGCTGGGAAGGCATGAGAGGGCCCGTTCCTGAAAGCCCCACCATGTGAAGCTTCATTTCTACCATGATATCGACTATGTCTTTCGGAAGGTCGGTATGAACCAGCAGAGGAAGGGACACGTTTTGAGCAACTGTCATGGAGTTAAAAAGAGCACCGTTCTGAAACAAGACCCCAACACGGAGCCAGTAATCATTCCATCTGTCATAGTTCCATTTAGATATATCTTCCTCGTCAATCCATACAGATTCAGGAGGGCTTTTTTTCAATCCTATGAGATGCTTAAGGAGGGTGCTCTTACCACAACCGCTCATTCCCATGATGACAAAGATCCTGTGAGGCTCAACGTCAAAAGACACATCTCGTAGAACTTGCTTTCGACCGTAGAAACTGTTCAATCCACGCACAGAAATAATAGGTCGATCAAGCCCCGTCATTTCCGTTCTCTACGTTAAGAAATTCTTCAATCTGGGCAAGTTTAAATACCCGACGCACTTTATCGCCCGGATTACAAAGTCGAAAGGTTGCTTTAAGAGCATTTACATGCCGGCACAATAACACAAGTAAAGCCACTCCCGCCGTGTCGATCCGATCCAGTTTTGAAATATCCACAGCAACATGCTTTAAATCGGTCACAGAGCGCATCTCCCGCAACAGCCTATCCCTTACGGATCGAACCTCACGTCTGGTCAGTTCCCCACTTAAAAAAATTAGCAAGGATCCCTTGTTCTCGTGTGCTTCTTTAATTTCCACCGTGCACATCACACTACATCCATCTCACTTCAGGTTCCGGCATCCTCCTGCGCAAACATTTGCTGGAAGAGAGCAAGAACAAGATAGAAATTCTCCTTTACGGCTCCCCGCCCTTTTATGACAGGCCCGTGACCGGGGGCAAGGATTTCTACGTCGAGCTCTATAAGGCGTTCTATGCTTCTTATAAGCTGAAGTGGATCCCCACCGGGAAGGTCGAACCGGCCGAAACTTCTGGCAAAAATTACGTCCCCGGAAAATAGAACCTTTTCATTTTCCAGATAAACGCAAATCGATCCGGGGGCGTGTCCCGGTGTTTCGATAATCCTGAACGAGTGTTCTCCGACCTGTAAGGTTCCGGCTTTCAGAAAGAAGTCAACGGGGAAATGAGGAAGGGATTTTCCTGTTGTTTCTTCCCAGAGCCTGGCAAATTCTTCCAGAAAGACCTTACCATCCCGATGCATCGCAACCATTGTGGACGTCCCTGCCCACTTTGCAATGGCTTCAAAATGGTCGGGATGGGGATGGGTGATAATTATAAGATCAATATCCCCAGGCGATATACCATCGGCCGCCATAGCTTTAACCAGATGATCTATGAGATGAAGATGGCCGGGATCGATCAATACCTTTCTCTTTCCGCCCACTACGTAGCTGTTGCAATTATTTTCCGTAATACTTTCCCAGGGATAGTAATAGAGATGCTCTGTGATTCTCATCAAAGCCTCCACAACTGGCAAAAAAATGTTGGAAACACCGGCGCAAATTAGCGCTTATGCTTTTTTTCGTGTTAATAACGTACACTCGATTATCCATAGAAAAAAGTTCCTTAACCATCCGGTTAAGCTTTTTGCCTGTGGCCTCTTCGAACACAACCACAATTTTATCGCTCATTCTCAGTTCAGTGTCCACAAGAAATATTGCCACATCGGGAGCCAGATCTCCCAGCCTTTGCAGGAATGCATCAACCATGGGCTTTTCAACCCCTCTCGGGGGACTGGATTTCACTTCGATGTAAACCAGATAACCCTGCAAAACAGAAAGAACATCGTAGTCGCCACCGTGAACAGTTTCGGAAAACTTAACCCCGAAAAGAGTCGGGGCGAGAAATTCTCTTCTCATCACTTCGGCCACATACCATTCAAGTGTTCCCCCGAAGCTCCTGACTGTGGGGCCTATATACCGAAAAGAAAAACCGTCGGAACCTATTTCCACAAGCCCCGCCTGTTGCAGGAACTTAATAAAAGTTTTAGCCACCCTTGTAGAACAGTATCGGCTTATAGTTCGCCAGTCGTCACCGGTTCTTTTATGAATGAGATCCCTCAAAAAGAGTCGAAAAGAATAACGCCCGAGGTATTTGTAATAAAGAAGTCGAATCTGGGGATCTTCGTTAACGGGGAGAATTACTTCTGAAAATGAATCGAAAGAAAGCACATGAAAACCTCGCTGACGCATGATTAATTCAACAGGATGCATAAATCCGGCGGGAAAGGAAATCTCAGCCCACGCTCTTACTGCATCACTCAACACCGCCACCTGCCGTTCGAGTGCCTCAATGCGACGAACAAGATCTTCTTCAGACGATTTCACCGATCCAGCACACATATATCTGTCGGCTGATCCAGAAATAGCCTGATTTCATAAACTCCGTTAGTCGCCGAAACATGGACAACATATCCAAGCACGGCAAAGACTCCGAAAACGCCCTCCTGTCCACGGTTAACGTAAGCCACGAAGGCTTTTACACCCCGTTTGCGAGCCAGTTCGGCAAGGCGCTGCAGAAGAAAACTTCCGATTCCCCGTCTTCCATAGTCGGGATGAACGGCAAAATCCACTTCCGCAATCATAGACTCTTCATCAAGCACATATCCGCCCATGCCTACAACTTTCTCCTTACCCTTCGCGCCCTCCGTGGCAATGATCACCATCTTCTGTCGATAGTCAATATTAAGAATTTCCTGAACATTATACTTGGGGTAAACCTTCATAAGAGACAGAAAGCGAACGTAAGGCTCTACTCTGGGAAGGGATGACAGGAAATTCCGGACGATAATTTCATCCGACGGACGGATGATCCTGAAGGTCAGCATCAGTCCATCCTCGAATTCTTGCCTGATCTCGATCTCATCAGGATAAAGAGGCATAGCGGCGGGAAAGATTTCTCGCCTTAGATAATTGAGCCTGTAAGCTTCTCGCATGAGATTTTCTCTGAAGTCAGGGTGAGCAATA
>CAZWJX010000027.1:5291-12438 GCA_964634695.1 uncultured Syntrophobacterales bacterium
GGCTTTTGCCCGTGAGATAGGCGATTCCAAATTCTGTAACAACATATTCTACACCACCCCGGGTTATAACCACACCACTTCCTTCTTTCAAAGAAGCCACTATGCGTGAGCTACCGTCGCTGTAGTCAATGGAAGGCAAAACCACAATGTTTTTTCCGCCGGGTGCATGGCGAGTCCCCCGAAGGAAATCAACAGCTCCTCCCACGCCGCTGTAAATTTCGTAACCTGCCGAGTCTGCGCAAACCTGACCGGTAAGATCTATTCCTAGAGCTGAATAAATGCTCGTCATTCTGGTGTTTCTGGCAATTACCTTATAGTCGTTTGTGTATTCAACGGGGTGAAGTTCCACAAGAGGATTATTATGAACGAACCGAAAGAGCTTTTCAGTTCCTATGCAAAAGCTTGCAATTATTTTACCGGGATGGAGTGTTTTCCTGGCATTGGTTATAGCGCCCGATTCGATCAAAGCAAGATAAGCATCCGTTAGCATATCGGTATGAACACCAAGATCTTTCTTATCCTTAAGAGCATAAAGACTTGCATTGGAAAGGCTTCCAACGCCAACTCGAATGGTGGCACCGTCGTCCACCAGCTCCGCCACATAATTTCCGATTGCTCTGGCTACCTCGTTAATCTCGGGCGGTTTCATTTCAAGAAGGGGTTCTTCCCACTCGACAATAGTATCGATCTGGCTTACGTGAATGAAGGAATCTCCCAGAGTCCTCGGCATTCGCGGATTTACCTGAGCAATTATGTATTTTGCGCTTTCTGTAGCGGCCTTAACAACATCTACAGACACTCCATAACTGCAGAAACCGTGTTCATCAGGGGGAGATACCTGAATGAGAGCTACATCAATCGGAAGGATCTGTTCTCTGAAAAGGGTCGGCACATCGGCAAGGTTTATGGGGGTGTAATCAGCCCTTCCTTCTGCCACTGCTTCCCTGGTCGATGCGGCCACGAAGAAAGACTTGAGCCTGCACTTTTCCTGAAAACAAACGTCGGTATAGCGAGTCTTTCCAAGGCTAAGGATATGAAGTATCTCCACATCGGCAAGAAGCGGCATACATTCAACAAGTTTGTCGGTAAGATATTGAGGTTCACCGCAGGCCGATCCTATGAAAACCCTGTTTCCTCGCTTTATAACCTTCAAAGCTTTTTCTACAGGCTTTAGCTTAGACTGATATAGAGAATGCCAGTTGGAAAGCTGGATAGAAACAGGCGAACTACTTTCCTTCATAGCGATTTCCTTCTAATGTTTATAATTGAGCTCTGCCGACGAGATTTTATTGAATAGACCAATAATGCCGCACCGGCAAAGATCATAGCCATACACAAAACCTGACCCATGGTAAATACCTTCATAATGAAGCCTATTTGCGGATCAGGTTCACGGAAAAATTCCAGAACAAATCTGATCACTCCGTATCCGGTAATGAAACATCCTGTAACTACACCTGACGGTGGATTCCTTTTTTGCAGTGCCCATAGAAATAAAAATAGAACAAGTCCTTCCCCAACCGATTCGTATAGTTGAGAAGGATGTCTTGGAACCGGCCCCCCGTTTGGAAAAATCATAGCCCAGGGAACATCTGTCGGTCTACCGAAAAGTTCTCCATTTATGAAATTACCAATTCTTCCCAACCCCAGCCCTATGGGTGCAACGGGCAATACACAGTCTGAAAGATCGAAGAAACGAATGTTCTTCTTAACAGAAAACCTGTAACCTGCCAGCACGCAACCGATAAAACCGCCGTGGAAAGACATTCCCCCATGCCATATGGCGATTATTTCCAGAGGGTTTTTCAGGTAATAACCGAGATCACCATACTGATAGAAGAGAATATAGCCAAGCCTGCCACCAAGGATAACGCCGAGAGCCAGCCAGAAAATAAGATCCTGTAAGGTTTCACCTTTGAGGCCTATTTCCACAGCCTTTTTCTGGCGGGGAATCAACCAGTACGCCGCAAGAAAACCTAAAAGGTACATCAAACCATACCAGCGGACAGCAAACGGTCCTATTCTTATGATTTCTGGATCAATCTGGGGATATGGGATCATAGCTCCGCCAATTCCGTTCTACTTTTTCCTCCTGATCGAATCAGCCTTTCACAATCCGGAGTTTACAACGTTCGAAAACTGAAAGAAAGAATAAAAAGGCAGGGTATCAAACCCTGCCTTTATACCGGGGGAGGTATCGAACTCAGACCGCAAGAACTATTTCACCTTTTAAGCGGTCTTTATTTCTATCTTCTTGGGTTTGGACTTTTCAGCCTTGGGAATTGTCAGTTTCAGGACACCGTCTTTGTACACCGCTTCAACGGCTTCAGGATTAACTTCCGCAGGAAGTGAGATGGATCTGCTGAAGCTACCGTAACTTCTCTCAATTCGATGATAAGATTCGTTCTTTTCTTCTTTCTCCTGCTTCTTCTCGCCCTTCACAGTAAGAACATTACCCACGATGGATATATCAATATCTTTCACATCTACACCGGGCAAATCAGCTTTCACAATAATATGTTCATCCGTTTCTGATACATCGAATGCCGGAACGATAAACCTTTCGGTTGCAAACTCAGGTAACCTGAGCTCTTCAAACCATCTGTCAAGAGTATCCAAAAGCCCTGATCTCATAATATCGAAAAGCCTGCTAGGTCTCTGGACAATCCCTGCCATGGCTAACACCTCCTTCTAATTTGTGTTATATTTGTGTTTTTACTTAAACATTTCACAATTTCCGTCCATAAAATTAAGCTCGGTTAAACTGATGTCAAGATACGGCAAAAATTCATTAATTAGCCCGTCAAAACAAAGAAATTTCGATCACAGTCTCCCCATGGTAAACAATGCTTCGTATAGGATGCTTTGTTCCGGGACAGAATATGTATCCTTCAATCTTCTCACCCGGTTTTACGGCGGTTCGAGATAGTTTCTTACTCCACTTGATCTTCTCATGGAGTGGCTCGTCAACAGTAACGGCCTCATCAGTCATGCTTACACAAGAAAAATCTGAAGGCGTGACAGTAAACGCTTTGGGAGAATCATTTTCCAAACAAACATAAAATATGTCTATTTTCATAGCCGTTGTTTCCTCCGGAACAAGAGCGCTAACAGACGAGGATCCACGGTAAGAAACGCAAATCTTTATCCCGGCTTTTTCCTTGCAATACAGTTGACTACCTGTGGCTTCTGCCAGATTATAAAGGCAGGTTACCAGAAGCAAGATTAAGGCAAAAGACCTCGAAGCCAGCACAACACCTATCCTACTCGCTAATCCAGCGCCCCTTAGAATAACGGAATATTTCGGTCACTGTGAGCTGTTTTGTTTTATAAAATGGCCCTTTTTTTGCCTCAGCAGGAGACGGAGCGCCCTCTGATTCATAAACAAAAACGGTATATTTAAGAATGCCCACATAGGGCGTGTCGCTTGCTCCGGTGGGTTTTACCTCTTTGCTTTCGACCTCCACAAGCTCTTGATACTGAGCAATAAAAACATCAGGTTTCTTAGGATCCTGAACAATGCAAGCCTTCTGGCGGCTCGAACATCCTTTATCGGAAAAGAGCTGTAACCAGTTAGTTACGAACGTGTCAAAACCGGTTTTACTTACCAGATCTTCCTGAGCTACTAGCGGCGCATAGGTAAGAAACAAGAGAAGGAAGAACATAACCGGAAACAATCTCACCTTGAGCTTCATATAAGCTCCTCTACTGATCATAAAAGTAAAAGACCAGGACTCCCGGATAAAATGTTTTTCCGAGAATCCTGGTCTAACAAACTCATTTATTTCTCAACTTTTAGCTCAACTCTTCGGTTAATAGCACGTCCTTCTGCCGTTTTGTTATCGGCTTTAGGTCTGAGCTCTCCGTATCCAACCATTTTCATCCTATTGGGATCGATCCCCTTCTTTACGAAGTAATCGTAAACAGATTTGGCTCGTCTTTCGGAAAGCTTCTGGTTGTAAGCGACAGTTCCGATAGAATCTGTGTGCCCCTCAATCACCACCTTGATTTCCGGATGTTTCTTGAGAATCTCTACCGCCTCATCCAGCACAGGAATCCATTCTGGTTTGATGTTATATTTATCGAAATCGAAGTGAATACCTCTAAGAACAATAGCCTCTTCCTTGTCGGGAACTTCATCATAGAAGACATCCTTTACGAACTGTTCAAGGGCTGCGCCGTTGTAAAGTAGAGTTGGGCCGTCGGCCATAACGCACTTTCCAAGTTTGTTAATTTGCTCAAGAATCTTTTTGCCTTTCGGCGAATCCGCAAAGGAAACAACGTGGAAGCAGAGACCGGGATACTTATTCACAAGAGCCTTAGCCTCACCAACGGGATCGGGACCAAGATTGGCTTCACCGTCGGAAAAAACTATAACGGCCTTACGTCCCTGAATTCTTGAAAGAAGCGGATCAAGTCCCTTAATTCCGGGACCCATGGGAGTCATTCTACCGTAAACTTCAAGATCTTCCCTGATCTTGGCTATGGCGTTGCCGAAAACCACTCTCTTGTAAACTGTAGGAGCAAGAACTTCCTGAAGCGGCGCAAAAAGCTCAACAGCTCCCTGATAGCCAAGTTCAGGAATGATCCTGTTCATATCAGAAAGAACTTTTTTGGCCATACGGATCTTCAAATCCGCCACCTGCTTATGATGCATATACATGGATCCAGATTGATCTACGAACAGTACAAAACTGTCAACCTTGGGGACAAGTTTCGCCTGTGAAAATCCGGCGAATCCTAACACAACGAATAATATGACCACCACACACACACTCACCTTTTTGCATTGCGAGAACATAGGTTCCCTCCTCTTATTAAGGTTACTACTACCACCCCCAACGTAAACTTATTAACGTTTCGTTGAGGTTCCTATTAAACTAGCCTTTTAACCCAGACCAGACTGAGCTGATCCGAAATGTCATACTTACAAAAACGACTTCCTGCAGTATCGCTCAGTTGTTTTAAATTGAGCAATCTATCAAATTCTTTTTCTACAACAATGTTACAAACGTCTATGGGCACCCTCTGAATAAACTCCAGTTCCTCATCTGTCCACAGTTGCCATGCAATATCCTGTACGCTCTTTTCGAGCATCCTCTGGGAACAAACCTTGTAGCAAGCTCCACACTCACAACGATGGATCGAATCAAAATCATAAATCATAGGAAGAGAAGCCTGGCAGAAAGGACAGACAATCACATGATAAGCACTCAGTCCCATAGAAGACACCGTCTCCTTCTTACATAATTTTCTTGAAACCACAACCAATTTTATTCACTTTCCTCGATTATAATATCGGCTTCATTGCCGCAGATAGAACACTGCCTGTGCTCCTTTTTCACCTTTTTTTCAGATTCGTCAGAAACTCTGACGTATGAACATGTGATAATCATTTCAGCTTCATTACCACAGTGTTCACAGTGACACACTTCCCGGCGAACTTCCATCGGCATCCTCCCGTTTTCAGTCTTTAATTATAAGCTTCTACAAAAAATTTAAATAAATCCTAATCGAGAAGCATATAAAAGTCAAAAAAAAGTGGAACCTAGTCGAAAAGTGCGTAATTGTTTCGCTGAGTTCGCAATAATACTTTTTGTGTCATTGCGAGCAGGAGCGGAGCGAAGACGAAGCGATCTCGTTACAGTTTTTTATGAGATTGCCACGGCCGCCTTTCGGCGGCCCTGAAATGACATAAAGGAAAACGACGGCCTAGCAATGACTTTCCTTTCCTCGTCAAGCTATACATGAACTACACCTGTTGTCATCCATTAAATCGGTTTTTCCGAACGAGTTCAAAAAAGTGAATCCAGAATTTTCAATTCGTTTGTGGAAAATCATTTTATAAATCGATCGTAAAACAGGTTTCTATTCAAAACCTTCACTTCAACTGTACGAGTTTCGCCAGAACACTTATAGATAATGTTAATTCTAGCATTGCGATCAGCATCGCTGTAGGAAGCTACAATCTCAGCGCATTCTTCAATAATCTCAGGTGCACAGTTAACACCTGAATGTATTAAAATGCCGACAGGGCCCGGAATACGGTCGCACGAAAACACTATGTCTTCTTTTCGTGAAAGCGCCATAATCGCTGCATTATCGCCGGCCTGTCGTCCCACTATGAGACAGAACTTTTCTTGAATGACAAAAAGCCTCCCGTGCTTTAAAAGTTCTGCATGGCGGACCGATGCGTCCGGGAAATGGGCTAGTAAGACCTTAAGTTTTTTTGCGTATCCTTCTTTGGTAAGAAGACACCCTCCACCCGGAGTCTCATATTCCTCTATTCCGTAATGACTAGCAAGCTTTAACTGCTCTTTACGACCTCGTCCCCCTATGCCCAGAAGTTTCGATCTGTCAACAAGCCCCATAACTTCCGGTATTGTTTCCGGAAGAAGTTTTGCGCTCAACGGCCTCAAAACCTTTCCCTCGTATCCCGAAAGCTTTTCGACCGTCCTCAGGGCTTCTCGACGCTGACTCATAGGCCTCTGACCGACAACTTCGCCAGTAAAGATAAAATCGGCCCCTTCTTTATCCAGAGATTCCCCTGCTTTTCTGATCATCAAAGCGTGACAATCTATACAGGGATTCATGTTGGAACCGTAGCCATAAACAGGCCTTTTGACTATCGAAAAATGCTCTTCGGCTATGTCCAGAACTTTCATAGGAATCCCTGCTTTTTCGCCAATAGCTACGGCTTTTCGACAGTCCCAGAAAGGGCTTGAAAATGTCATCCCTATAACCTCTATGCCCTGATCCTGAAGAAGCTTGGCCGCAATCAGGCTGTCAAGTCCTCCGGAAATAAGACCTATAGCTCTAACTCTCTTCTTCAACACTTCCATCCACCATGTCCCATGAGCCGCTTCTAAAACCTGCGATATCAATTGTAACCCAGCGAAACCCCAGATTTCTTGCCGTTTTCAGCAGCTCTTCTCTGATTTCAGGAACTAAAAGCGTGCCAATATATTCCATTTCTATCTCGATCCTGATGAGGCGATCCGACGGATGTATTCGTGCCCTTATCGGTGAGTGAACTATGCTTTTAATCTTCTGCTCAAAGGAATCAACAGCCCGCAAGAGGGCAGGCGTCAGGTTGTGGTTGTAAGGAAATCTTGTCGCAAGGCAGCTCTCTGAAGGCTTTTCAGCA
>CAZWJX010000027.1:12448-21442 GCA_964634695.1 uncultured Syntrophobacterales bacterium
ACTTCTTGAACATCCTGCTTTGTCCATTCTGCTTCGGCAAGAGGAGAGTAAACGCCGAGTTCTCTCAGGGCTTTCATTCCAGGGCGGTATTGCAATCGATCATCCGCCGTGGTTCCGTCAAAAAGAACATCGCACCCTCTGGCTTGAGCCTTTTCCAGCAGAGCGCTCATTAAGGTCTTCTTGCATATGTAACATCTATCGGAGGAATTACCAGCGATTTCGGGAGCACCAAGGACGTCAACAAAAACTTCATCGCATGACCACCCGTAAAGGCGACATATGTTCCTGCGATATTCCTTCTCGGCTACGGGCATGAGAACATGATCGGCGCACAAAATAACGGCATCTTTATCAAGCCCGTTTTTGACGAACCACGCAAGAAACCCGCTATCCCTCCCGCCGGAGAAAGCGATAGCGGGTAAAGAAAAACGATCAATTATTTCAGCCAGAACACGCTCTTTTTCCACTTCACTCATGCCGGATCGTTTGCCGGATCGTTTGACGGTACCGGAGCCCCAGGAAGAAGTTGCTGTGGCTGAGTGAGCATGAATTGCCCGTTTTCTATCCATTTCTTTAGGGTCTCGGCTATCTCACGGGCTCTCACGTAGCTGGACAGAGGCACAGTCGGAACTTCCTTCCCTCTGAGCATAATCACACCTCGCTTCAATTCCGCATAGGACACTTCGGCAAGGGGTTCTGTTTCGGTGAAACTGTAATCCCTCACCGGAACCATGATGTCTTCATCGCCAACTCCGGTGTAGTAAGCCATCTCCTCATCAAGAATCGGAATTGCAACTCCAATACCTACAGCCATTGAACAACCGTATCCCAGCATGCTTATACCCACAATCCACCGTGGACTCATCTGCTTCAAATCACCAACCACCATTAAAGTTCCCGCCGGAACTCTGGGAATGCCTCTCTCCGTTCTCGGAACATTCGGATTATGCTGAGTCCCGTGCCACACAACATAACCCTGAGCACCTCCCAGAAAAATTCTGGTTCCAATACCTATCGTTCTGTAATAGGGATCGTTCAGAAGAGGGCTTAAGGCCCCCGATGTGGAATAGTTTGCGTTCCCCAGCTTGGGTTTTAAGACTCCCATGTAGGTATAAAGTGTTCTGGATGACAGATTGACCGCACAGTTATAATTCTGATAGGCATTCCGGGGATTACACAGAATAGCATTTGGAAGATCTTTCAGGTAAACCGTTTTTTCCACATATTTATTAGGATAACAATCCGTTCCGTATGCCTCCGCTTTTAACCTCACCGGCTTTCCACTTACAAGGTCGTGGATAACGTGACCTCCGCCATATTCAAAGAGACCCGGGTGCACTTTATTCAGCGGATCGTTTGCGGCCGGTTCGGTTGCTCCGATATAAATATCCACAGCCGCAAGTCCTGCATAAGCCGGAACATCGTTTAACCAGACTCTGTGAGCTTTAATCGGGGGTTTTGTGTGCCCAAAATTGATGAATGCCCCGGAAGAACACATTATTCCGAAGGTTCCCGTAGTCACCACATCAACCATCTTAAAAGCAGCGGTTTCGCCTTTTTCTCTCACAATTCGAGTCATCTCTTCAGCAGTAACAACAACGACTTTCCCACTTTTAATCTTTTCGTTGATTTCATCGTAGGTTCTCCGAGCACTCATCGGCCAACCCCCCTCTTCATTTTAAAAAAATAAAAACGCCCCAGGGTGTTCCTCCTCTCTATCTCTGAATTATCGCTACATGTCAACGAATAGAAAGTTTATAACGAAGTACTCGTTCGGAAATGCCGAGAAGTTCTGCGGCTCGAGATTTAACACCATCGGCTTTTCTAAGTGCTTCTTCAATGCGGCGTGTTTCAAGCAATTGAACAGCTTCCGAAAGAGGAAGGGTCCATAAGGGACAGCCTTCTTCCGAAATCTTACCAATAGGGCAAGAGACGGTCTCGGATGAGCATTTTGAATCGGCCATACCGAGGTCCTCCAGCTCAACAGTATCGCCCTCCGTTAGAATAACAGCTCGTTCGATGATGTGTTCTAGTTCTCGAACATTTCCGGGAAATTCATACCTTAGGAGACGTTCGGCTGCTTTGCGACTAAGCCCCTTGATTTCCTTACCCACCTTTTTTGCGTACTTCCTGATAAAGAGTTCAGCAAGAGGCAAAATATCTTCACGACGCTCCCGAAGGGGTGGAAGTTTTATCTGGAAAGCATTAAGCCGCCAGTAGAGATCTTCTCTAAACCTGCCATCCTTAACCATATCAGAAAGATTTCTGTTAGTAGCGGCGATAATACGAACATCAACCTTCGTTTCCCGGGTGGCTCCAAGCCTGAAGAATGTCCCGTTCTGAAGGACACGGAGAAGCTTTGACTGAAGGGATAGAGCCATGTCGCCGATTTCATCAAGAAAGAGCGTCCCGCCGTTTGCCATCTCAAAGACACCGAGCTTGAGGCGATCGGCTCCGGTAAAAGCTCCCTTTTCGTGACCGAATAGTTCGCTCTCCAGAAGTCCTTCGGGTATTGCAGCACAGTTTAGCTTAAGAAATATCCTGTCTTCCCTCGAACTGAGTTTATGCAAAAGATCGGCAATAAGTTCCTTTCCAGTGCCGGATTCGCCGGTGATCAAAACGGTAACATCCGTAGGGGCTACCTTATGAACGAGCCTCAGCACGTCCTTCATCGCAGCACTTTCCGCCACAATTTCCGGAATGTCAGGAAGGGCATAACGGCTAAGAGTACTTTTCAGCGCCGCAACTTCCTGTTCGAGCCGGGCTTCTTTCAGGGCTTTTTCAATAATGACCCGCAATTCCTCAAGATTTACCGGCTTGGTGCAGTACTGATAGGCACCCGCTTTCATTGCTTCCACAGCTCTGTCAATTGTTCCAAAAGCGGTAACCACAATAAATTGAGTAAAAGGAAATAGGGACTTAACTTCCGAAAGAAAAGTTATGCCGTCTTTACCGGGAAGATGCCAGTCCAGCAATACTACATCGTAACTCTCTCGCTGGAGAACCTGTTCCGCCTTTTCGGCTCTGGACACGTGAGTAACACGGTATCCGTGATATGAAAGATATTTTTCCAGGATCTTAGCCTGACTTGGATCGTCCTCCACGATAAGAATACTTGCGTTTTTCTTAGAAATTGACGTCATTACTTACCTCAACTGGTATTGAAACCTTAAAAACGGTACCCTTTCCCTCTTTTGACCTGAAAGTCACTTTCCCTCCATGAGCTTCCACCACTTTCTGGACAATGTAAAGCCCCAGGCCAAAGCCTTCTCGCTTGGTAGTATAAAAGGGTTCAAAGATCACCGAGGAGTCATCGGTCGAAAGACCGGGACCGTTATCTTCAACGGTAAAAGTAACCATACCATTTTGCCTTTCAACAACAAGGCTAACACTCCCGTTTTCTGGCGGAACGGCTTCAAAGGCGTTACGAAGCAAATTCTCAACCGCCCTGGAAAGCCACTTCCTGTTTCCTTTCACGAATATATCGTCCTTGGGGAATGAACAGAGAAAACTTATTCCAAGAGAAGATGCTCTGGATGAAAATTTTGCTTCAATGGTGGCAAGCATCTCTGCAATGGAGAAAGTCTCAACCCCGGCACTAAAATCAACCTGCATGCCGAAAAGTTCACCTGAAAGCTCCTTGATCTTGGCTGTTTCGGCTTTAAGTATATCCATCATCTCGGGTGATATTTCACCGGTTTCATGCATATATTGAACCGCCATGGAAAGAGCGTTCAGCGGATTTCGAATTTCATGAGCAATCATTGCGGCAAATTTTCCTGCGGTTGCAAGTTTTTCGGAAGCCGAAAGACGCCGTTCCAGTTCATACTGTCTGTCAAACGAGCGCTTCAGATGCCGCCAGGAAAAATAAAACAGAAGAAGGCTTACAAAACCGGTGGCACATCCTAGAATGACAGAACGATGGAAAAAAGATATTTGCTCTGAGGTATCCACACCAACCACAAATAAAAAATTCTTGCCCGGCAAAACCTCCATGGATCTACAAATAATGTAGATAAGCCCCCTAGAAAATCCATTCAGGCACGCTCTGAAATCAATAGATTCGGTATCAAAATCTTCGGGAAATGAGTTGAATTTTTTATTCCCATCCTCAAGAATCATCACTCCATAAAGTCCCGGTTGTTCATGAAGTTCATCGTAGAGCCAGTCAAGAGAACCAAGATAGGGAGGAGCCCCCGGAATGAACTCTGCCAGCTCCAGATGTCCCTTCACACGATTCATTACAAACCTGAGACTTACTTCGGCATCATAGTGTTTGTGAAAAGAGAACGAACGATAGAGGATGGCAATTTCGATAATCAAGAAAAGAGCTATTAATGCCGCCCCCACGAGAAGAATTATCAGAAAGTAAGGGCGCCTTCTGCCCTCGAAAGCGCCCACTGATGTCATGCCTGTCAGATCACCTTTGCTCATGGGTCATCACCATCGTCCCATGCCTCTGCGTCCTTTACCTCCGCCCCACAAAGGATAACCGTTTGCGTCCCTCAGCCTGATTTCTTTGCCAGATGTTCTTATGACGGAAGGAACAATAAAATCGGCGGATTTATAGCCTTCAACATCTACGGTATCACCTTGATTCAACCTGTAGCCCTTATCTTGCCAGAACCACCATGGTCCGAGACGCAAAGTATATATTTCGCCCTTTGCTGTTTTGAGAGTAGCCATAGGAAAGGCCAGAGATTCAATTTTTCCGCTCACTTTTGTGGGGGTCATATTTGCTATACAGGGACACCTGCCCGTAACCGGTGGAGCCTGCGAAAAGGCTGTCCCGGTTACCAGGATTACAAGGGTTATTACCAGAACCAAGAGCCTTATTACTTTCATGATTGTCTCCTTTTTCAATCAGGGTGGGAAGACACAGGTTATACTTTATTCCCACCCTGGTTTTGAAGCTTTACCGCATCATCCGCCTGGGTCCTTTACCCCAGAGAGGATAGCCGTTATCATCTCTTAGTTTGATTTCACCACTGGAGCTATGAATAGTCGAAACGAGAACCACATTAGGGATATTTCCACCGGTTGCCAGAAATCCATCTACGCTCACACTCTCGCCGGCATTAAGCTTATATCCTTTATTCTCCCAGTACCACCATGGACCCAGCTGAAGAGTATAAGTCTGACCTTGAGACGTTTTCAGCACAGCCGTTGGGAAAGAAACAGATTCGATGGTCCCACTGAGGTGAACCGGGGTTGTATTGGCCACGCAGGGACACATGCCGGCAGTCTGTGGCGGCTGCGAAAAGGCCGCTCCCGCCATAATCATCACCAAAGCTGCTACTGCGCTCAATAACTTTATCGATTTCATAATTTTACCTCCATGTTTTGTGCAGGGTGGGCAAATCCACCCTGCTTTGTTTAACTATCTTCTGCCACCTGGCTGTCCAACTGCATTTACACCCCACCGCTGCCCACGATTTCTAATCTGCTGGCCGGTTCCGGGTGCAGCCTGACCAAAAGGCCCCTGACATCCTGACGTGATCGATAGGGGTCCCGTTCCATCCATAGCGCCTCTCCCGTTACCCGCATAAGACTGAGAAGCAATGATCAACCCGGTAGCCAGAATCGCAACCCCTGCCAGCACTTTTTTAATGCTCATAACTATCCCTCCTTTTAAACTGGACATTTTAGTAGCTCTGGCGTCATAAGTGCCGAACTCTCACTCCTCTATAGAGCATTAATCATGCCATGTTGAAAAAGCTTTGTTTGACAGAGAAATTCGGAGGGATAGTTGTAAAAAACGACAAAATTGTCGAAATGGATCGTCGAATTTGTCGAATCAGATAATTGATCGAAATACCTGAAGGGTCTTTTCTGCTACTTTTTCCCAGGAAAATTCGGCCGCTCTCAAAAGACCCCGGTGAACAAGGTCCTGTCTCATAGGCTCATCATCCAGAAGAAGTTCCATTTTCCCTGCAAGATCTCCAGCAGTGTGAGGGTCTATGTATAATGCCGCATCTCCTGCAACTTCCGGAAGGCTTGAAGTGCTGGAGCAAATGACCGGACATCCGCAAGCCATAGCCTCAAGAACGGGAAGACCAAATCCTTCATACAAGCTTGGATACACCAAAAAATGAGCGCCGGAGTAAAGCGCTGCCAGTTCTTCATCGCTGAGATAGCCAAGAAACCTGATAGGAATCCTCGCCTTTAGCTTTTCTATTTCGTTTGCCAGATCTCCATATCCCCATCCCTTCCATCCGACCATTACGAGCATCACATCTTCACGATTCATGAGAGCAAGGCTTCTCAGAAGAAGTCTGAGATTTTTCCGAGGGTCTATGGTTCCCACGGCAAGAATGTAAGGCTTCCTGAGACCGTATTTTTCCATGATATTCCTTACGGAAGAGATCGCACGGGGACGGAAATTTCCGGAGGATGCAAGGGGAACGGCCGTTACTCTATGAGGTTCCACAGGCAGGAATTCTAAAACTTCCTGTCTGATAAATTCGGAACTGGTTATGATGTGACTGGCAAAAGGAAGTCTTCTTTTGAAAAAGAGCCGAAAGAAAGCAACTCTATCTTTTGGATGAAAATAGGGCATTTTAATAAGCGATAGATCGTAAATTGTTAAAACCTGAGGGCAGTGGGTAACTCTCGCCGGGAAAAAGCCGGGCTCGTGGTATAAGGATGCGTGTTGTCTTTTTAAAACTGAATTCAAACGAATCTCAAAGCCCAACCAGAATATGGCACGATGGAACGTCAGTAGCCACCATGGAAAATTTGATAAGCGATCGGCAACGGCTACATATTTTGCCGGATCAGGGTACGGAGGTAAAACTTTTTCAATCGTTTTTCCGTCGAAAAAGGTTACCTCGGTGTCGCCTCTCCTCAATACGGCATCATAAAGAGAGCGAACATATCGCCCTATACCCGTAACGATTCCCTTTGCCGGTATGCTGTTTACAACCACATGCATAGAAGTTCACGGAATCTGCATGGCTACACGTTTCAGATCGGCTTCTACCATGATCTGGACGAGCTCTTCCAGACTGGTTTTTGGCTCCCAACCCAGTTTTTCCTTTGCTTTAGAGGCATCGCCCAGCAGAATATCTACTTCGGCAGGACGGAAAAATTCCGGAGATACCTCAACGAGAATACGTCCTGTTTTAGCATCCCGTCCTTTCTCGTTAACTCCTTCACCTTCCCAGACAATTTCTATGTCAACAGCACGAAAAGCCATTTCGGCAAATTCACGCACGGAGTAATTTTTGCCGCTGGCGATTACGTAGTCATCAGGTTGATCCTGCTGAAGCATAAGCCACATGGCTTCAACGTAATCCTTAGCATAGCCCCAATCACGTCTGGCATTGAGATTACCCAGCACAATTTTATCCTGAAGTTTGTGTTTAATGCGAGCAACGCCGTAGGTGATTTTTCTGGTCACGAATTCAAGCCCTCTCAGGGGAGATTCGTGGTTAAATAATATACCGGAACAAGCGAATAAACCGTAGGCTTCACGATAATTTACCGTCATCCAGTGGGCGTATAGCTTGGATATGGCGTACGGACTTCTGGGATAAAAAGGCGTTTTTTCGTTTTGAGGGACAGTCTGAGCCTTTCCAAACATCTCTGACGTTGAAGCCTGATAAAATCTTGTCTCCGGCGAAAAATACCTTATCGCCTCAAGAAGCCTCAAGACGCCGAGAGCATTTACTTCCGTAGTGACATAAGGCTGCTCAAAGGATGCGCTTACAAAGCTTTGAGCTGCCAGATTGTAAATTTCATCCGGCCGAATTTTCTTTATCACATCGATTACATTGGTTTGTTCCATAAGATCCATATAAACAAACGAGATGTCCGCCGCCACGCCAAGTTCTCTGAGGCGCCACCAGCTCGAATCTCCACTTCGTCTGTCTGCGCCCCAAACTTCGTAGCCTTTTTTCAACAATAGCTTGGCAAGATATGCTCCATCCTGCCCACGAATACCTGTAATAAGAGCTTTCTTTGCCATGAAGACACCTTACCCTATTCTTTTATTACACCCGAACTTCCGGAGAAAAAGCGTGTGTAATGTATAATCAATCGGCGAAAGAAAACAATAAAAAACCACCAAAAGCTTGGAACTGCTGGCACATTGCCGGGGAATACGGTGCGATAGCCGGGGAGAACAAAGTGCTTTCATGAAGCTTATGAAATAATGCCGACTCCCAGAAGGTAGAGCACATTCCATTCAGGAGGCAAGTCAATAACCTCCCTCAATTCATCGTCGTAGAAAGCTCCAATGCCGCAACAGCCCAGCTTAAGAGCTTCGGCAGTGAGATAAACTCGCTGTCCCAACCGTCCCGCCTGAAGCAATATGTTACGGTATGAAGATGCTCCCGAACGTTCTTCCGCATCCCTGAGAGAGGCTACAATAAGCACATGGATAACTGCATCAGCAAGCCACATCTGATCCAGGCAGGCACGAGCAAGCCTCGAAAGAAGGGCGCCCTGTTTCAACGGACGAAGTTCAACTGAGTTATCCGTTGGTAATAGCTCGTATGCGCCGTTTGTGAACTTCTCGTCGCAGCGTTCCACAACAAGGAAAAGTCGTAAGTTCTCGCAAATAAGAGGCCGAAGAGTTCCTGCGAAGCTCAACACAGCTTCATAGTTTAATGTCCGGCGGAAGAAGTTTCTCCTCGATCGCCTGGATAAGGTTATTTTTGCAAAAGGCTCATCAAGTGATTTCAGACTGTCAGGAGGGACTAATTTGTGATCCACCTTCTCGCCGGCATCAAATATACGCCCTGCAGTCCGGCTTGAAACCTCAAGAATTACAGGTGGAACCGGGCATCTTTTTGCCACCTTACTGAAAGATCTGAGATGATCTGGCTCAATATCGTAACTCAGGCCATCGTAATCAGGTAGATTTTCAAAAACAACCGTTCCAAGCACAATCTCATGTTGAGGATCCACACACAAAAGATCTTCCCAGGAAGAAATACCGGAAGGAAGAGACATACCGGTGGACGCAACAGGACGAAATCCTACAGCCTG
>CAZWJX010000028.1:0-616 GCA_964634695.1 uncultured Syntrophobacterales bacterium
CCACACTCAATGATTTCAATAACTTACAAAACGCTTTGACAAACTCGGGGTAAGATTTGTGGCTGAAGACCATACAGTTATCTACCAGGACGACTGCATAAAGGGATGGACTGCCCTGTTCGGGAAGCAAGTTCACTCTTCCGGGATAGGTGGACTGAAGTCAAGATTGATGACCAGCCTTGAGACGCCTGTTTCCGTGGAGGGGACCGTGCTCACCACCGCTGAGTGCTTTGCCTGCAGAAAAAGGCACGTCCTTTCCGTTTCAGATAGAGTAATTGAATGCGACTGCGGCTGGAGACGCGATAGAGACGTAAACGCCGCTCTGGTTATTCTAAGGAAAGTGCTGGTCCTAAGCCCTGATCAGGCCGTAAGGATGGACTGTCCCGAACTCACGCCTTCGGAGAGAGAAACAGCGATGCGGATGTTAGGGAGTAACCCCTATATCCGTGTTAGCTTCTCTCGTCGATGAAGGAAACTCATCAATTCAGTGGTAGGAGGAGGTCACCACGAAGTAAAATGGCGGAGGGAGTAGGATTCGAACCTACGGTCCCGCTTCCACGGGACAACGGTTTTCAAGACCGCCGCCTTAAACCACTCGGCCATCCCTCCATAGCGG
>CAZWJX010000028.1:626-3950 GCA_964634695.1 uncultured Syntrophobacterales bacterium
TCCCTCCACCCGCTTATTCGGTAACATTCATAAAAAACGATGTCAAGAACCCGAATCGGTCTGAACCGCTCGAAATGAAACTGAGCCGGCAACGTATAGATATCCCTTAAGCTTGACTATCAAAACCGGTTTTTACTCGGCCTCTTCTGCTTCTGGTTTCTTTCTCAACTTTACAACAACGTCCTGATCCTTGAATGCCCGTGAAACATTATCCCAGACTTTCTGTCGTATTATTATGCGATCTTTCAATATGGCAGAGATGAAGCCATCCTGAGTACCTATCGGCGTACCAACCGAAACTATGTAGCCCTTGCCCGTAGGATCCTCAATTATTGCTCTTCTTTCTCCTGCCGACCACAGTATTCCTTTGAAGCCCTTCTCAATCTCGCCGATCTCCATCTTCTGAAGAGGGGTCAGCAGAACTGGCCGAGGTGGTGCTTCCTCTCCAACCTGTCCTACAGGTGCTTTTTGTTGCGGCTGAACGAAAGGAACAAATGGATTGCCTACTTTGGCAATCGAAGCAAAGGTAAAGTCGGGTTTTAAAAGCAGTTGAAAAGCTCTGTTTTTTAACTCTTCTTTTTTCTTTTTCTCACCTTCCTCAGAGAAGGTAGTTGTTTGATTTTCCTCATTTAACGCTCTATTCTCATCTGCCGATACCTGCGAAAAAACTGAACCTGATCTGAAAATAATGGCTGTTAAAAAGACCATGAAGTAGATTATTATCGCCTTTTTTTTCACCTTATCCCCCTCTTTTACCACCAACCAATCCACGTCCTAAGTTTACCAACCGGTAAACGTCGCCAAGACATCACCTTTTTTCGGGATGAACACTTGCACACCTGCAATTCCCTCCTTTCTTAGCATCCAAAATACGTTCGAGAATGGTTGACCGTCCTTCGTTCTTTATAACATCATGAACAATATCCTTCGCTCTATAGCCAAAGCAGTAGCAGATCGTTTTTTCAGAATCCTGAGCCTCTTTATGAAAATCTATCTCTTTCACCGGTTCTCTCCCGAATTTCTGCTTTCGTAATCAACGTAAGGCTTTATATCCAGTATCGGTGTTCCATCGAACATATCAATTCGTTTTACTTTTAAGATATTACGATCCACGGCCACAACGTCAAGCACGGACAGACCTATCGGATTAGGTCTGATGGGAGAACAAATACTGAAAACCCCTAACCATTCACCCTTATGAGGTGGTTTCTGTTTGAGATGCTGTTCGGGATCAAAGGGGGGAGATTTGTGAAAATAAAATATCACGACGATCCGATCCCCCGGTTTTATATCTTCAAGCCCTCTGGTATAAATTGGGTCAATGACAAGTTCTCCTTCAACATCAGAAACGGACCAGTGTCTTGGTACGGTATCCGTTGACACTCTAACATGGCCAATGGGTTTGAAATGAATCATATTTTGCCTCTCAACACGGCTCATTCACACACGCGCTATTGGACGGTACGCTACGCATGTATTAGCCCCAGTCTTCTTCTGTCGTATTTCCCCTGTGTGACCCTTTCACACCATTCAAAGTTATCAATGTACCAGCGAACTGTTTTTCTTAAGCCGGAATCAAAGGACTCTCTGGGACGCCAGCCAAGAGCTTTTTCGATCTTTGAGGTTTCAAGCCCATAGCGCCTGTCATGGCCGGGACGATCAGGCACAAAGGTGATAAGGTCTCGATATGAAGTTATGGAAGGTGTTCTGTCTTTGATAAAAGGATTTTTCGAGATCGGCAAAAATTCCTCCAGAATGTCGCATATACTGGACACCACTTCGATATTTGTTTTCTCGCTCCTTCCGCCGATATTGTAGGTTTCCCCAATAACTCCCTTTTCAAGAACAAGACAGAGAGCCTCACAGTGATCTTCTACGTATAACCAGTCTCTGATATGAAGCCCGTCACCGTAAACAGGAAGCGGTTTACCTTCTATGGCATTAAGTATCATCAAGGGGATAAGTTTCTCGGGATACTGATAAGGGCCATAGTTATTCGAGCAATTTGTTGTAAGTGTCGGTAGCCCGTAGGTCTTATGATAAGCTCTGACGAAGTGGTCGGATGCAGCCTTTGAAGCCGCATAGGGACTGTTTGGAGCATAGGGGCTATCTTCCGTGAAAAGACCGGAAGGGCCAAGGGAACCGTAAACTTCATCCGTAGACACATGAAGAAACCTAAATTTTTGCTTCCTGTCTTCATCAAGTTTCATCCAGTAGTGTCTCACGGTATCAAGCAGCCTGAAAGTCCCAACAACGTTTGTCTGGACAAAGTCTTCAGGACCTTCGATGGATCTATCAACATGGGACTCCGCAGCAAAGTTAACAACTCTTGTTATGTTGTAGGACAAAAGAAGGTGCCTTACCAGTTCGCGATTTCCAATGTCGCCTTCCACAAAGACATGCATGGGGTCGTCTTTTAAATCTTCGAGAGACTCCAGATGTCCAGCGTAAGTGAGCTTATCAAGATTAACAATCCTGACAGCGGGGTAATTTTTTCTCACATAATGGACAAAGTTAGATCCGATAAAACCGGCTCCGCCTGTTACAAGCCAACTTTCTTTCATCGAAAACTCCTTAACGCTGTCTCACAATAGAATTCTTTTTTACCGGTAATCTCGCCCAATGACACAAGCTTCCTGAGCCTGTCACAAACTATTCTGTCCGTTGGAAAAGCCATAGGTTCGGGAAGACTGTCTAAAGGGAAAAAACCTGCTTCGCTGGCATCTGAACCCGGTCGCAATTTACCATCTTCAATCCATCCCCAAAACCATATTCCCACGGTGAGATGCCGCATATCATGAAAATTAGAATGAACGTCGAAAACACTACCAAGCCGAACTTTCAGACCGGTTTCTTCGAAAATCTCCCGACGAGCCGCATCTCTAACATCTTCGCCCCATTCCACGTGACCACAGGGGATACACCACATTCCTTCATAGGAGCCTTTACGTCTCACCAAAAGAATCTTGTTGTTTTCCATCACGATGACCGCTACCCCTACCGTCGGATTTCTATAAAAGGTCTTATGACAGAAGGGACAAATGTATTTCGTTTTAGAGAAAGCAAGCTTCACGGCTGAATTTATTTTCTGCCCGCACACGGGACAGTAATTCCATAATTCCCAATTCATGGTTCGCACCGACCTATAATAATTCCTTTTTACCAATCATGGCCAGATGATCTGTGATACGGCGAACATCCTGATGGCGATCTATATCAGCTATCAGGAGCGCATCTTCTGTATCCACAACCAGGATGCGGGAAAGGCCAAGCAAAACGACAGCTCTGGAAGTTGCAGAATATACGAAATTATCTTTTGAATCT
>CAZWJX010000028.1:3960-21089 GCA_964634695.1 uncultured Syntrophobacterales bacterium
CTAGAAAAATAGCCTCTTCTCTGCCTTCAAATACGTTTCCATCGCTAGAAGCCTTTTGAGGAGCTTTAAGTTCGTATAGACTCAGCCACGACCCCACATCACTCCACCCACAGCCGGAAGGCACAACAAACAGTGGTACTCTGGCCTTCTCCATAACTGCGTAGTCAAAAGAGATGTTAGGGGCTGATTGATAGAGAGAAATCAGACATGATTGGAAATTTTCTGAATTTACGTTTTTCTCCAGTTCTTCCAGTCCCTTGCAAAACTCCGGTAAAGAATGGGAAAGCTCGGCAAGGATTACGGATGGTCTTGCCACAAAAATTCCCGCATTCCAGAGGTATCTACCTGACTTAACATAACTTTCAGCGGTAACAACATCTGGCTTTTCCTTGAAACCCTTAACGGGAACAGGCTTACCCATTTCCGCCATTTCTTCGCTCGCAATTTCTATATAGCCGTACCCCGTCTCGGGACGAGTTGGTATTATACCCAGAGTAACAATACAATCCGTTTGATTGGCAAGATCCATGGCGGTCAGAAGATCTTTTCGAAACACATCCGGCAAAGCTACAAAGTGATCTGAAGGGAGAATCACCATTGCCTCATTAAAACCATTAGCTTTCGCCAGAATTGAAGCTAACCCAATGCATGGTGCCGTATTCCTACCGACAGGCTCCACTACTATATTCACGTTCTTTCCGGCGAATAGCTCCCGGGTTATTTCGGCGTGTTGATGAGCAACAACTATGAAAATTTCGGAATCATCTCTGGCGAGAGGTCTTATTCTAGCATAAGTCTCTACCACCATAGGGTCTTTGCCAGTTATAGCAAGGAACTGCTTTGGATAATTATGACGACTTAAGGGCCAGAATCTGGTTCCCGATCCTCCGGCCATGATGACAAAGCTCATATATCTACCCCCACCGGCTATAACTTTCAGATACTATGGACGTTACAGTAAAACTCAACCTGAACCTGTCGTCCCCATGGATCAGTGCATTTTTTAATAATGACTGTACCCGGGATCGTTCTCGGAGGAACTCTGACAGTTATAGGAATAAACATACTGATTCTGCCTTTACCCTGACACTGACGACAGCCCCAGGAAAGCCACCACATACCATTACAGCATGTGCAGAGAATATTAAAAGGAACGTTAATAGTAAAAAAACCACCGTAGTAAGCCTCAGCTCGAGAAAGAATCAATTCAGCTCTAACCACCAGATCGCAATATCCTCTGAATATCCGTGAATACATCCTCTTCCTGTCAGAATATCCGGCATCAACTGACCAATCCTGATGCAGAGTATAATGTTCCCCCCTTCTTTCCCTATCGTAAAGTCTTCTTTTCTCAGGATCGCTCAGAACCTCATAAGCTTCTCTAATTTCCAGAAAGCGCTCGTGACTACCTGTTCCTTTGACATCTGGATGGTATTTCTTTACGGCTTTCCTGTATGCTTCGTGAATGGCTTCCGGTGATGCATCACAAGGCACATCAAGAACTTTATAGTAGTCCTTCATGCCTTCTCAGATCTCCTTTAAGCTCTAAAACTTATGTTCCCTAGCTTTTTTCCACCACCGAAGCCCAGTAGGGATTTTGAATCTTGAGATCTTCAAGCTTTAGAGCTGCGTATATGGCAAAATTCAAAGGAGTATCAAACCCCAATTCTCGCCCCATTTTCACTACTAACCCATTTAGAGCATCAATTTCAAGAGGTTGTTTCCACTCCAGATCCCTGAGCATTGAAGGTCTGAAAGCTCTATCGTAAGATTCAGCAATTAACATTGACCTTTCTATAACATCTTCAGGAAGCCCCACATTCTTAAGAATGGCAACCTGCTTTACTTCTTCCATGACTCTTCTAAGAAGTTCACGCGTCTCCTCACAGGCCAGCATCTGGCCTATAGAGGAACGGGATAATGTGCCCACACCATGAATAGCACACATGAGTATAAATTTTTCCCACAAGACTCGCTCTATATGGTCGGTCAAAACCGCTTCTATTTTGGCTTTTATAAACAAATCATGTATTCTCTTGGCTCTGTCAGTTATCTCCCCGTTCAGTTCACCAAAAACTATTCTTCCAGGGTGTCCTCTATGCAGGATAACACCAGGAGAGGCTATTCTAGATTCAATATACGCAGTCCCTGCCATAATCTGGGATAAATCGTAAAATTGGGCGATTTTCTCCACATTATCCAGCCCGTTCTGAAGCGTAAGAATTACCGTCTCGGGTCCAACCATGGGCTCGATAAAGCGAGCGGTATACTCGGTGTCATAGGACTTAACACAAAACAGAATCAAATCAACGTAACCTATGTCCTGAGGTTCAGAAGTAGCATGAACAAAAATCGTTGTGCTTTTGTCATTTGAAACAATCGTCAATCCTTCTTCTTCGATAACCTGAAGATGCTTTCCGCGGGCAAGAAAATGAATATCAACGTTACCGGACATGGCAAGAAGACCACCAAAATACCCACCGACACCGCCGGTCCCTACTACTCCAACCTTCATGGTCTCGTTCCCCCTCTACTCTAATTGGTCATTTTTATCATTTTCTTAACCTCCCCATATTCAACGTACTCCTATACAGCAGAACATAATAGAAAAGTATTACCTATTTGAAAACACAAAACTTGCCAATATCTCCAAGTTAATCTAAAGTCTCAAGGAATATCTGTGAGAACAGTCATAAATGGCGAAAGGAATCACCGTGTTCCAATGTGTAGTAATCTTAAGAGCTTAGAGGAGCTTGAGATGATCAAACATCTACTCGTTACCATTAGCAATGAATCAAGCGCTTTTTACGGGGTTAGATTCGTAATGTCTTTCTTTACCAACAAAAAAGACATTAAGATAACGCTTTTTTACGTCGAGCAATCTACAAAGGAACTGAATAAAACGAAAGACGCGGAACCCCTTGAATCTCTTAAACTGGCTACGGAACTTCTTACTGGAGCCGGCTTCCCAAGTTCAAACATAGAAACTAAAGTTGCGGAACGACGCTTTGGCATAGTCAAGGATATAGTACAAGAAGGACATCGGGGACTTTACGACGCTGTGGTGCTTGGACGTAGAGGCTATCTCGCCTTTGAGGGAATTCTAGGAACAAGCACCAGCAGAGAGATACTCGACGCTCGTATAGACTTCCCTGTATGGATCTGTAAACGCTCATCTTCACTGCGGCGTCATATAATTGTGGCTACCGACGGATCTGAAGCCAGCTTAAGAATAGCCGACCACGTGGGCTTCATGATAGCAGATGAAGACCATACAGTTACCGTATGCCACGTAGGCGACATGTCTCCGCAAAGTGAGAACATAGTTAACAAAGCTGTAGAGGCCATTCTTATCAATGGTGTTGACAAAGAACGCGTCAGCACAGAGATAATTCCAGGCAAAAAACCTGCAGAAATTCTCTTGAATAAAATGAAAACTTCAAACTCTCTCGTTCTTGCCATCGGAAGAAGTAAACCTAAAGAAGGAACTCTCTGGAGTTGGCTAACAGGCTCGTGCAGTTCAAAACTTCTGAGCGATTTCGAATCGGGAGCCCTGTGGATTAGCAAGTGACAAACATTCTCAACAAGAGTTACTGTGCCTGTAAACGGTTTCAGTCGATAAGTGGGACGGTATCTGATAGAGACACTCCTTTCCGGGATTACCTGATTCCGTCCCACAGTTAATTGTTTGAGTTAAAATTGTTTCCTTTGTCATAATCCCGAGGTAACCAACCTGTGTCATTCAGGCTGTACAGAAAAAAGAAGCGCCTTAAAACTCTTTACGTGCTGGTTGGATGTTTCCTTTCCATTGTTGTTTCTGTCGCCGGACTGTTTCTTTATTTTGCATGGCATGTTGAAAAGCGTTTCTCCGGGCAGCGCTGGAGCATACCATCATACGTTTTTTCTGACACCGTTATACTGTTTCCCGGCCAACAGATTAGCCCGGAAGCTATTGCGAAGATGTTGGACAGACGTTTTTACAGAAGGAGTTCCATCCCCCCATCCCGTCCCGGAGAATACTGGCTCGATCCGACGGGAACAGATGGTATTGTCTGGATTCGGTCTTTTAATTTTCCGGGTAAACACATTCCTGAGCGAAAAATTCATTTCAAAATCAAAAATAATATTCTGCAGGAGATTTCTTCCGAAGGAACATCCCTTCCTTACTGGGAACTTGAACCTGTGGAACTTTCAAGGCTCTTCGGACAAAATAAGGAACAACGTCTTCTGGTGAACATCAAGAACGTATCACCATTCTTAAAAGATGCAGTTATCGCTATTGAGGACAGGCGATTTTACGAGCACCCCGGGGTGGACATAATCGGTATATTGAGAGCACTCTGGACCGATATAATGGCTCAGAGAGTGGTTCAGGGTGGATCAACAATTACCCAGCAGCTTGTTAAAAACTATTTCCTCGAACCGGATCGTACTCTAAAGAGAAAACTTCTCGAAGCAATCATCTCTATCGTTATCGAACTGCGCTACAGTAAAGATGAAATTCTCGAAATGTACCTAAACGAAATCTATATGGGGCAGAGAGGAGGCGTTGAAATCCGGGGGGTAGGTGAGGCTGCAAGAATCTACTTTGGGCGAAACGTTGAAGACCTGACATTATCAGAAGCTGCGACGCTTGCGGGAATGATAAAGGCACCGAACTTTTATAATCCCATCCTTCATCCCGAACGAGCAAAGGCTCGCCGTGATACTGTTCTTGCGGCCATGGCAGAACAGGGAAAGATTGACCAAAAAACAATGGAAGCAGCCCAGAAGGAACCTCTCAAAACATTCCAGGGGCTTAATATCCCCTTAAAGCAAGCACCCTATTTCGTAGATCTGGTCTTTGAACAACTTAAAGAACTCTACGATCCTGAAGTGTTGTCAAGCGATGGGCTGGTCATCTACACAAGCCTTATACCGGAAATCGAAGATGAAGCGGAACAGGCTTTGAGGGAAGAACTTCAGAAGCTTGAGGCTTTACATCCAGAGCTCCGAGATCCCGACAAAGGGGTGCTTCAGGGCGTTATTATTGCGGTTCAGCCCAGGACCGGCATGTTAAGAGCTCTGGTGGGCGGCCGGGATTACTCGGCCAGCACATTTAATCGGGCCACGAAGGCGAAAAGACAGCCGGGATCTGCTATAAAGCCCTTCATATACCTTGAAGCCATCAAGAAAGGCTGGACACCGGCAAGCTGGCTGAGCGATGAACCTATCAGGCTTTCCTTGAACGGAACAACCTGGGAACCTGAAAATTATGACCGCCAGTTCCGGGGACGTGTAACTCTTCGGGAGGCTCTTGAGAAATCTCTTAATGTTCCAACAGTTCGTCTCGCCATGGATGTTGGGCTCGACGATATCACAAACTTTTTTAAGACCATGAGACTTGTCGATGATGTGAATCCGTATCCCTCAATAGCCCTAGGTGCTCTGGAAGTAACGCCTCTCGCTCTTGCATCGGCTTACACTGCTCTGGCAAACGATGGAGACAAACCCTACCTTATTACAGTCAAAGAAGTTTACGACGCCAACGGAGTTCTTCAAGAACAGCACCACGTGCAGTGGTTCCGCATAGCATCACCTCCTGAAGCTTTTCTAATAACAAGCGTACTGGAGGGTGTTGTGCAGAGAGGCACAGCCAGATCGTTATCCGCCCTGGGTGTCACTTTACCCTGCGCTGGTAAGACCGGAACAACCAGTGATTATCACGACTCGTGGTTTGTGGCTTACACAACAGACATCGTTGTTCTGACATGGGTTGGTTTCGATGGAAACTACTCCACGGGACTTACAGGAGCCACAGGTGCTATGCCTGTCTGGGCAAACTTTGTTAAACGTATTTCTTTCCTGTTAAATCCCCAGCCATTCAAACCACCACCAGGTGTCGTGGCAAGACTTATTTGTCGTGATTCCGGCGCTCTTGCAACAGAACAATGCCCGTCCGTCTATACGGAATACTTCGTCGAAGGTCATGAACCCACGGAGTCGTGCCCTATTCACGGAAACGACCTACGAAAAAAGTTTTTACCGGACATGCCTGAACCATCGAACACGGAAAAGGAAACGAACTACCGATGAAAAGCCTTAAAGAATTCATCAGAAAATGTATAGAAATTTCAGGCGAAGAGAATGTGCTTCTGGCCCCTGAGGATAGACTCGCTTATGGTCATGACGCCAGCAGACTCGGGTCAATGCCACTTTGTGTAATAACACCCGGTTCTGTGGAGGAGGTCTCCCTGATTCTCAAAGAAGCCAATCGGGAGCGAATTCCCGTGTATCCACGAGGAGCAGGAAGTGGAATGGTCGGAGGAGCTGTGCCCGATGAAGGCGGCATAGTTCTTTCAACCGAACGTATGAACCGTATCCTTCATCTTGACGACGAAAATTTCACGGTTCTGGTTGAACCGGGTGTAGTAACGGCCACCCTTCAGAAATTCGTAAGCTCGCACGGCCTGTTCTACCCTCCCGATCCATCAAGCCTCGCATTTTCTACAATAGGCGGGAACGTGGCAACCGGAGCCGGAGGCCCAAGGGCTGTAAAATATGGTGTAACAAAAGATTACGTTCTCGGACTGGAAGTGGTTCTGGCATCAGGTGAAGTCTTAAAGACCGGTGGAGCAACCATAAAACGAGCTGTTGGCTATGATCTTACCAAACTAATGGTTGGATCTGAAGGCACTCTCGGCGTTTTCACCAAAATCCTCCTCAAGTTAATTCCTGCTCCCACAAATCGCAATCTACTCTTTGTGCCTTTTCGTGAAACCGATGATGCCGCTCGAGTCGTTGTAACCATACTCAAGAATCGCATTCTGCCTTCGGCAATAGAGTTTATGGACTCAGCCGTTATATCTCTCGTATCTTCGCAAACATCACTTATTCCTAACGGTGCCGGTAGCCTGCTTCTCATAGAACTTGATGATCCCGAACCTCTTCTAGAGCGAAATACTAACGCCGTCCGCCAATTCTGCATAGATCACGGCGCTCTTTCTGTAATCGTGTCTTCAGACGAAGCGGAAAGCGAAGCTCTGTGGGCGGTGAGAAGAGCGATCTCGCCAAGCTTAGCGAAGATCCGTCCTGCAAAAATCAATGAAGATGTGGTTGTGCCGAGATCGAAACTTCCTCATCTTGTTCAGGTTGTGCGAAGGCTGGCTGATGAGTTCTGCATACCCGTGGTCAGTTTTGGACATGCAGGAGATGGCAATTTGCATGTTAATATTCTCTACGACCCGCAGGACGAAAAAGAGGTGATAGCAGCTCGTAAGGCCACGGAGGTTCTGTTCCGCTCCGTGCTTCAACTTGGCGGATCCATCTCGGGCGAGCACGGAATCGGCATTGCCAAGTCACCCTTTATCAGATGGGATGTAGGTGAGGAGGCACTTCAGGCTATGTGGCGTATCAAGTGCGCTCTCGATCCTCGTAACATAATGAACCCGGGAAAAATCTTCGTTCCCAACAGAGCCTTCATCGAACTGCAACCTTACCTCAAAACAGGTGTCAGGACACCGGGTTAACCCGAGTTTGTCAGGGCGTCTTGTAAGTTATTGAGATCATTGGATGTGGACCGAAAATTCTACACTATAATGGGCGCATGACTGAGATTGCTTCGCCCGCCACAGGTGGGCTCGCAATGACACCCGGTACCGTTATTGCGAGGCCACAAAGTGACCGTGGTAATCTCATAAAAAGGCTATGCCGAGATTGCTTCGTCGCTTCGCTCCTCGCAATGACGGTATAAGAAAGCTCGAAATGACCCGGAAAAGGACAATGAGGGATTGCTTCGCCTTTGCTTCGCTCCGGCTCGCAATGACACAAAAAGTACAAAAATAATAAACAATTCTCCAGCTACGAATTTTTCGAACAGGTTCAACTTCATAGGTTTTACTTTTCTATTGACAAAGAGCAACTTAAAGAGCTAAGGATTTACTTGAGGAGTTAAAAATGGAAACTGCAGGATTTGTAAATTCATCCATGAATATCAAAGGCTGGCGCTGGTGGTGGTGCCCCAGAGGGGCTCGCCACGGGTGCGCCGTGCTGTGATAATACATAGATAGTCGGTACAGGCCGTGGGAGTCCCGGAGATTCCCACGGCTTTTCTGTTTTTTGAGCCGTGGGAGGGTTTCTCTCACGGCTTTTTTTGTTCGGAAATATCAAACACGGAAAAAAAGGAGAAGATGCTATGCTGGTGGTTATGAAAAAGAGCGCATCTCCAGAAGACATAGCAAGAATTATAGAAAGGGCAAAATCGGCAGGATATGAAGCTCGCCCCATTCCCGGACGTGAAAGAACGGCCATCGGTATAGTGGGAAATGATCATCCGATCGATCCCGCGCTTTTCTCGTCATTTCCCGGCGTTAAGGAAACTATCCCTGTCACGAAGCCATACAAGCTGGTAAGCCGCGAATTCATGCCAGAAAATACTGTAATTCATGTGGGAAACTGCGTCATTGGAGATAAAAGCTCACCTGTCATAATCGCGGGCCCCTGCGCGATAGAAAGTGAAGAGCAAGCTCTCACGATCGCACACCATGTAAAAAATCAGGGTGCAACAATGTTTCGAGGCGGTGCCTATAAGCCCAGGACATCTCCCTACTCCTTTCAGGGACTTGGTGAAAAGGGTCTGAAAATACTTGCCAGAGTTCGAGAAGAAACCGGAATGCCGGTTGTCTCAGAAGCGCTGGATCATGAAGTATTCGACATAGTTGAAGAATACTGCGACGTAATCCAGATCGGTGCCCGCAATATGCAAAACTTCTCCCTTTTGAGACGAGCCGGAAAATCCAGAAAGCCGGTTCTGCTGAAAAGGGGCATGTCCGCAACCGTGGAAGAATGGCTCATGGCGGCTGAATATATACTCCATGAAGGCAACAGTCAGGTGATCCTTTGCGAACGCGGCATAAGAACCTTCGGAGATCACAGCCGAAACACGCTGGATCTTTCGGCTGCGCTCTTTGTGATGAAGGAAAGCCATCTTCCGGTTATCATAGATCCCAGTCATGCTTCAGGGCGTCGGGATCAGGTAATTCCGCTCAGCCGAGCTGCCTGTAGCCTCGGAGTTCACGGCATCATGGTGGAAGTCCACAACAGCCCTGAACAGGCTCTCAGCGACGGGCCCCAGTCCCTTACCTTCGATGAATTCAACAAGCTTATGCAAGAACTACGCATAATCAACGAAGCAATGAAAATGCTGGAAGGATTGGGTCAACCGGCATCATCGTCATTGCAAAACCACGAAGGAACCGTGGCAGTCCCATGTCCGTCATTGCGAGACAACCGTCTTCCTTTTCGTCATTGCGAGCGCCCGGAGGGCGCGTGGCAATCTCTACCGAATTCGTCATTGCGAGGCCACGAAGTGGCAGTGGCAATCTCATTGGTGAAGGACAATGAGAGATTGCTTCGCTTCGCTCGCAATGACACGGCGGGAGGACAGTGAGAGATTGCTTCGTCGCTTCGCTCCTCGCAATGACACACAGGACCGTCATTGCGAGCGCCCGGAGGGCGCGTGGCAATCTCTACCGAATCTGTCATTGCGAGGCCACGAAGTGGCCGTGGCAATCTCGCTGGTAAAGAACAATGAGAGATTGCTTCGCTTCGCTCGCAATGACACGGCGGGAGGACAATGACGAGATTGCTTCGTCGCTTCGCTCCTCGCAATGACGTAGAGGAAAAGGACTCGCAATGACGAAGGGAAGGCGGGCTCGCAATGACGGAGGGAAAAGGGGCTCGCAATGACGTGGGGAAAAAGGGCTCGCAATGATGGGATTGCGAGGATAAGCAAAAGCCACGACAGCACCATGAAATACCGGCATTTATTCAGGAATAACATCGTATCAGAACGCGTCGTAGAATCATGTCAGACAACCGCTTAGGGAGCGAGAAACAGATGGACATGACAGTATGCCCCGACCACAAAACGCTGGAAACCATAATGTCCCGGGCTGAAGAGACTCTGCCGCTACAACCGGTCATCCCCTTTTTCGTCGAAATGCTCGGCGATCTGGAAACGCCCGTGTCTCTTCTTAGACGCATATACCATCGTGACGGAACTTTTCTGCTGGAAAGCGTAGAAGGCGGCGAAAGATGGGCGCGATACAGCTTTCTCGGCGCCGGAGCACACTACCATGTAAAAGTTTTCAGAGAAATCGTAGATATTCGGTCTCAGGATGGTTCAGGCCTGATCTTCAAACATCGCGGAGATCCGCTCGGTATTATTCGTAATTTCATGAACACCTTTGTCACTCCCCCGCAGGATGTCTTTGACCTCTCAATGCTTCCTCGCTTCTGGGGAGGGCTCGTTGGCTACGTTTGCTACGAGATGGTATCCTTTTTCGAACCGGTTCCAAATCTCCTTCCCGAAGAGGTTCCTCTGGCTCATTTCGTCTTGCCCGCAAACATTATCGTTTTCGACAATCGCCGGCACACAATTATCCTTATAGCGCTACTTCTGCCACGCCGTGACCAGACTATTTCCGAAATAAGACAGGAAGGAATCAATCGGCTTGATGAGCTTTACCGCCTTGTTATGGGAGAAAATAACCGGATCGCCCTTACCGGCGAAATCGGCAAAGATGTCACATTTGAGCTTCGGTCACCCGTTCAGCCCGAAGATTTTCGTAAATCCGTGCTCAAAGCGAAACAATACATTACCGAAGGCGAAGCCATCCAGATTGTGCTGTCTCAGCCCTTTATTTGCGAAAAAGCGCCGGATCCCTGGCTTCTTTACCGACTCCAGCGCTTTATTAATCCATCGCCTTACCTTTTCTTCTGCCGACTTGGCGACACAACCCTTGTGGGGTCATCGCCGGAGACCATGGTCAGGCTTGAAAAGGGTATAGCATCTCTTCGCCCCATTGCCGGAACAAGACCCAGAGGAACTACAGAACAGGAGGACAGAAGACTTTCGGACGAATTGCTGCAGGATGAAAAGGAACGAGCAGAACACGTAATGCTTGTTGATCTCGGGCGAAATGATCTGGGGCGGGTTGCCGAGGTCGGAACCGTGCAGGTCACGGAATATATGGTGGTCGAGCGCTATTCTCACGTGATGCATCTGGTATCACACGTTCAGGCTGAACTGAAGAAGGGACTTGATGCCTGGGATCTCTTCAAAGCCACCTTCCCTGCCGGAACCCTTACAGGTGCACCCAAGGTGCGAGCCATGCAACTGATTGCTGAACTGGAAGGGCGTCCCCGGGGACCCTACGGCGGAGCCGTCGGATACGTTTCTTTTCAGGGCAACATGGACATGGCAATAACGATCAGAACCGGTGTGATCCGTGACGGCACTCTTACCGTGCAGGCAGGAGCGGGAATTGTGGCGGACTCGGACCCGGAACGGGAAAGACTGGAAACGATCCACAAAGCAAAAGCCATGGAAAGAGCTCTGGCAAGAATTCCAGAACTCATAAAAGCCCATGTAGCAAATAACGACCTGTAATCAGGGAGGAACAACCATGATAGTTATGATCGATAACTATGATTCCTTTACCTACAATCTGGCCCAGTATCTGGCCGATATGGGCTGTGAGCTTCGGGTGTTCAGAAACGACGCTATATCCGTTGATGAACTTGCGGAGTTGAACCCTCAAGGAATAGTTATCTCGCCGGGCCCCGGCAGACCCGAATCGGCAGGAATTACAATAGACGTCATAAGACGATTTGCAGGCGTTGTTCCCATCCTGGGAGTCTGTCTCGGACATCAGGCAATCGCCAGAGCCTTCGGCGGAGTGGTAACCTATGCTCGGCGCCTCATGCACGGAAAGACGTCAATAGTAAAAGCAGACGGTAAGACCATTTTTACCGGCATCACAAAGCCCTTCCCGGCCATGAGGTATCATTCGCTCGCCGTGGATCCCCATAGCCTTCCCGATTGCTTTGAAATAAGCGCTGTAGCCGACGACGGCGAAATAATGGGAATAAGGCACAGGTACTTTCCAATCGAAGGCATACAGTTTCACCCGGAATCGATAGGAACACCCGTGGGAAAAAGAATTCTCAGAAATTTCAAGGAAATGATCACAGCAAGATAAGAGTCTGGAGGGAGAAATATGTTTTCGACCGCGTTGAAAAAGATCATTTCAAGAGAGAATCTATCGGAAGAAATGATTGTGCAGCTGATGGATGAGCTTTTCGATGGGAAGCTTACCGAAGCTCAGATTGGCGCTTTCATGGCGGCTCTTGCCACAAAGGGCGAGACGGCAGAAGAACTATCCGGCGCCGCTCGCGCCATGAGAACTCGAGCCAGAAAACTTCAGGTGGTGGCGCCAACTGTTGTTGACACCTGCGGAACTGGCGGAGATGGGGCTCACACGTTTAATATCTCAACGACCACAGCCTTTGTCGTGGCAGGGTGCGGCGTAACGGTGGCAAAGCACGGCAACAGATCTGTATCAAGCTCCTGCGGTAGTGCCGATGTGCTGGAAGCTCTCGGCGTGAAGCTCGATGTTCCCCCTGAGATCGTGGAAGAGGCCATCCACGAAATCGGCATCGGTTTTCTCTTTGCCCCGCTCTATCACGGCGCAATGAAGCACGCGGCGAAACCAAGGCGAGAACTGGGCGTCCGATCCATATTCAACATGCTCGGGCCTCTTACGAATCCTGCGGGAGCCCACTGCCAGCTTATAGGCGTCTATGCACCGGAGCTTACCGAGATGTTCGCCCATGCACTGCATAACCTGGGAGCCCGCCGAGCCTTTATCGTGCACGGACACGACGGACTGGATGAAATCTCGGTATGCGCTCCGACTCGAGTAACAGAACTGAAGGACGGCGTCATCAAAACCTACGACATCTATCCCGAGCACTACTTTGGCGAACGGGCCGATGAAGGATCACTTGCAGGAGGAACACCTGCGGAAAACGCCGCCATTCTCCGATCCATTCTGGATGGGAGCGAACAGGGGCCAAAGCGAAACGTTGTGCTTCTGAACAGTGCCTTCGCTCTCATGGCGGCGGGAAAGGCTCAGACGGTCAAAGAGGGCTTACAGATGGCACAGCAGAGCATCGACAGCGGAGCAGCACTTGCAAAGCTAAATGCGTTGATTGAGTTTACTCAGTCATGACATGTGACAGCTCAGTTCCGGGAACGACCACGCAACGGGCGTTCAGGGATAATGGATCAAGCGCAGGGGCATACCACCGACGTGTCATTACAAGGAGCGAAGCGACGAAGCAATCTCATTATTGCCTTTTTATTAGATTGCGACGTCCACCTGACGGTGTGCTCGCAATGACGGAGAAGAATCAACTTCGTCAACCTCGCAGTGACGGCGGCATCTGTGGCGCCCTGTATTGTAAACTTTCAGCGGGAGCAAGGAATGGAAGCAGGTATACCCAACAGGTTGCAGGAAATACTTTCGTGGAAACGACGGGAAGTCGAAGAAGCTAAAAAAAGGCTTCCCGAATCTGAGATCAGAATCAGAGCTTTTGAGGCTTCAAAGACCAGAAAGGCCAGAGCCTTTCTTGAGGCTATATCGGCCGGGGATGTAAGTGTGCAGATTATTGCCGAAATTAAACGGGCCTCGCCATCCAGAGGTGTTATACGATCCGACTTTGACGTAGAATCATGGGCGAAAAGTTACGAATCGGCAGGAGCATGTGCCATATCCGTCCTTACAGAAAAGAAATTCTTCTGCGGTGGTCCCGAAGATCTTCAGGCCGTAAAACAGGCTGTAAGAATTCCGGTGCTCAGGAAGGACTTCATAATCGATCCTTACCAGCTTTATGAAGCCTGTTTGTGGGGAGCCGATGCTGTTCTTCTCATTTCAAGAATTCTTTCCAGAGCTGAGCTTGCCGACTTTGTCGCTCTGGCGGATCATCTTGCTATGGATGCTCTCGTAGAAGTCCATGATGAAGCCGATATGGAAAAGGCTCTTCACTCCGGAGCTCCTATTATCGGGATAAACAATCGTGATCTGAGAACTTTTAAAGTCTCTCTCGACACTACCGTCCGTCTTGCCCGCTTTATCGATTTCGGTCGGCACACGGGCGTTTGCGAAAGCGGTATCAATAGTCGCGACGACATAGAAAGAATTATCTCAGAAACCGGCATAAGATGCTTTCTCGTGGGAGAAGCTCTTATGCGTTCAGATGATCCTTCAGGAATGATCGCCAGCCTGCGAGGGTTACAACCATGAACCGCGTGCAGATAAAGATATGTGGCATAACAAAGCCAGAAGATGCCGAATTTTGCGACCGTCTGGGAGTGGATGCTATCGGGTGCGTCTTCTTCCAGAAGAGTTCGCGATTCGTAACCCCCGATCAAGCTGCCGAGATACGTTCGGCCTTTCGTCGAACCGTCGTTGGCGTCTTTGTTAATCCCGCGATCGATGACGTTGTCAGAATCGTCGAAAGAACCGGGATCCAGACGGTTCAGCTACATGGAGAAGAGCCTGACACGGTGGTAAAGGAGCTAATACACAATGGGATAATGGTCATAAAGACGTTCTTCCATGCAAAAAGCCCGAGGTTTTCAGAAGCTTCTTCATCGAGCGCTCCGGTCTTTCTTGCCGAACCGGGCATTAAGGGCCCTGGTGGCACTGGATCGTCATGGAACTGGAGTGAAGCAAGGGAGCTCAGGAACTACGGCAAACCCTATCTGGTAGCTGGTGGGATTAATCCCGCGAACGTAGAGGAAGCTCTGAGGCGATCTGAAGCCGACGGAGTCGATCTGAGTTCCGGTGTGGAAAAAGCCCCCGGAATTAAAGATCACGACCTGATAAAGGCTCTGATGGAGACAGTAAGAAAGGTGAATGTGACTTGGGAAATCAGGCCTGTGTTCAAAGGCAAGTCCTGAAAGGCACGATTGTAGAAACCAAAAACGCTGGAGGAAATAATGACAGATCTGTTGAGACAGGAAGGAAAAATCCTCGGAACAATGCCCGACGAGAAAGGCCATTTCGGTATTTATGGCGGGCGATACGTGGCGGAATCACTTATGCCGGCTCTGCTTGAGCTGGAAGAAGCATTTATGACCTATCGCCACGACGAAAGCTTCCTGACCGAGGTGAAATATTATTTGAAGCACTATGTAGGACGCCCTACCCCTCTCTATTACGCCAGAAGGCTTTCCGAACACATCGGAGGAGCCCGGATCTTCCTGAAGCGGGAAGATCTTGCTCACACGGGAGCGCATAAGATCAACAACACCATCGGACAGGCTCTTCTCGCAAGGCGCATGGGAAAGAGAAAGGTAATTGCAGAAACTGGCGCCGGACAGCACGGAGTAGCCACGGCTACTGCTGCGGCTTTACTGGGGATGGAATGCACCATATTCATGGGGACAGAAGACGTGAAACGACAGGCACCGAACGTAAACAGGATGAAGCTTCTGGGAGCTAGAGTCGTTCCTGTTGCAAGCGGCACGGGAAACCACAAGGACGCAATGAAAGAAGCCAAGCGCTACTGGGGTCAGACCGGAAGAGATACGTTCTATGTTATAGGCTCTGTTGCAGGGCCTCATCCATATCCCATGATGGTGCGGGAATTTCAGAAGGTTATAGGCGAGGAGACAAAAAAACAGGCTGAGGAGGCCATCGGACGGCTTCCCGATTGTCTTATTGCCTGCGTTGGAGGGGGCAGTAATGCCATGGGGTTGTTCTACGCCTTTCTTGACGACCCTGTGGAAATGATCGGCGTTGAAGCTGCGGGAAAAGGCATTGAAACGGGTGAACATGCCGCAACGCTTGGAGCTGGCGAAGTGGGAGTGCTTCATGGCGCCAAGTCCTACGTTCTTCAGGATGAACATGGGCAGATCAGGGAAGCCCATTCCATAGCGGCCGGGCTGGACTATCCCGGTGTAGGACCCGAGCATGCCTATCTGAAAGAGATCGGGAGAGTTCGTTATGTTTCCGTTACGGACGACGAAGCTCTGGAAGCCTTCGACGCCCTGTCTCGCTTTGAAGGAATAATCCCGGCGGTCGAAAGCGCCCATGCTCTTGCCTGGGCAATGAAGGAGGCTCGACAGAGAAAGCCGACGGAAGTGATTATCGTGAACCTTTCCGGTAGAGGTGACAAGGATCTTAAAATGGTCTCACAGTATCGAAATATGACACAATCATGAGAAAGGCTGGGTGAAAGCTATGAACCGAATCGATAAAAAATTTGCTGAACTCAAGGGAAAAGGCGAGAAAGCCCTGGTTGGGTTCATCACGGCGGGCGATCCCGATATGGAAAGGTCGCTTGAGATTGCAAAGGTTCTGTGCTCTGGAGGGGTTGACATTCTGGAACTTGGCGTTCCTTTTTCGGACCCTACGGCCGACGGGCCTGTTATTCAGCGTTCGTCCATGAGAGCGCTCAGAGCCGGCATGACGCTCGATAAGGCCTTTGACTTTGTGGAAAAACTGAGAAAGGACGGCATAGAAACGCCGGTTATTTTATTCAGCTACTATAATCCGCTATTTCGTTACGGAAGCGATCGGTTTTACAAAAAGGCAAGATCTGTAGGAGCCGACGGTGTGCTCATTGTAGATCTTCCGCCCGAGGAAGCCAGAGAATTTACCGACGGCTGGGATGGATGGTCACCTGAAGCTGGCATATTTAGCTTTATCAGACTCGTTGCTCCCACAACGCCCCCTGAAAGGATGAAAAGAATTCTGAAAGATGCGTCGGGCTTTGTTTATCTCATATCGAAAACGGGGGTAACGGGTAGCGAAGAGATACTACCATCGGCAAGGCAGGAAAGTGTTCGAGATCCACTGGATTACGGGGCAATAGAGAACATGGTTTCCACAATTCGATCCATTACGAGCGTTCCCGTGTGTGTGGGATTTGGCGTATCGACGCCGGATCAGGCACGTCGTATCTCTCTCATCGCCGATGGCGTGGTCATCGGAAGTGCTTTTGAAAAAGCGATAGAAGAAAACATGACCAGCTCTGAACTTCTAGAAGTACTCGGAAGGATGGCAACCGATTTTAAAAGAGCCATGAAATGAATTTATAGTCTTAGTGGACGCACCTTCGTGCGTCCCTACAATGAACCTGTTCGAAAAGTGCGTAACTGGGGAACGTGTTTACTGTGTCATTGCGAGCCGGAGCGAAGGCGAAGCAATCTTTCATTGCCCTTTCCCGTGTCATTGCGAGAAGCGAAGCGACGAAGCAATCTCGTATCTTGTCATTGCGAGCGAAGCGAAGCAATC
>CAZWJX010000029.1:0-9074 GCA_964634695.1 uncultured Syntrophobacterales bacterium
CGGTGAAGCAGGAATCAGGCCATGTTATATTTGACTATGGTCTGAGCAACGGTTATGAGACCTTTGTTGAAGTAAAACGATATTTCCACAGGGCCGTGTTGAAAAAATGGGGAGAAATGAATGGTTGGGAGCAAAATCCTTCGGTGGCTGTGGGTGCTGATCTGGATTTGTCTTTTAGGTTTTTTTTGTTTTTTATGGTTTGTTGTGGTCAGAGATCGTTTCCTCACGGAGAACTGGGTCGATAAAGCAGCGGACATCGGCAACCTGTGCGGTATTCTCGCCCTTTGTCTTATGATTTTAATGATTACGCTCGGGGTTCGTTTCCCTGCCATGGAAAAACCCTTTGGCCTTGATCGACTTATAAGATTCCACAAGAAGTTTGGCCCGGTTGTGGCCTTCTTCGTAATAGCTCACGTTAGCCTTAAAACCTTCAAATATTATCAGGTGGTTGATGGCAGAACGGAAGACGTATGGGACTTCGTGGTGCAATTCTCTCCATACACGTGGAATTTAGCGGATAATTCCCTTGTTCTTGCCAGATGGGCGGTGCTCATTTTTATAATAGCCATACTTGCCGGAAAGGGTGGACAGTATTTTCTTCCTTTCAAGTTATGGAAGCCCCTTCACGTGCCGGTATATTTGGTAGTGCCGGCGGCCCTCATACATTCAATGCTGATAGGTAGTGATATGCGAGTCTTTCCGATGACGGTAGGATGGGGCTTCCTGGGACTTTCATGGATAGCTCTTTCTGCCTATAGGTTTGCCTACGTAGCCAGCAGGAAAGCCCAGTGCAGGTGGTTACTTGAATCCGTGCGGCAGGAAACCCATGACACTCACACCTATACCTTTGTTCGCCACGAAGGCCCGGGAAGATTTTGCAACTGGCACCCGGGACAATTTGCTATTTTCCGGCACGAAACCGGACTGTTTGGCTGGACGGAGCCCCATCCGTTCACTCTTTCCTGCGCACCGGGGGAAGGGAAGATCTGTTGCACGGTAAAGGCAGTTGGACCCTTTACGAGAAATCTTCGCGATGTGGCCCCGGCAACGGCTTTCCTCTGTGAAGGCCCCTATGGAGTCTTTACACCGAAATTTAAAGAAAACGCTCATCTCATTTGCATTGCCGGTGGTGTAGGGGTAACTCCCTTTTTGAGCATCATTCGCCACGTGGCGAAGAAAGGCATTCCTGTAAAAATTACGCTTATATGGGGCAACAAGTCTAAGGATGATATTATCGCCTACAGGGAACTTTCAGAATTGGTAAAAAACTCTTCGTGGCTCAGAATTATTCATGTCTTAAGCGAACAGCGAATCACGGAGGAACTTTTGCAGGAAGTTGCAGACGATGGCTTTCTATGGGAAGAAGGGCTTGTTAGAGGGCTTATTCTTGAAAAATATATAACCGACACCCGAAATGCCCAGTTTTTCCTCTGTGGTCCCCCGGCTATGCAGCGCTTTGTTCTGGACGAACTCAAAAGAACGCTGGGCATTCCACCACGCAAGGTCAAACGAGAGCTATTCTCTTTCTGAGAAGGTTTTGCTTTATAGCCTGCTTCGAGAACAGTCATACGGTGCTGGATGGGGGTCGCGTTTGTACTACGAAATTTGGTTGAGATGGAAAGATCCTTCAGCCGATGCGACATAACGGACGAGTTAAAATTCAGAGACGGATGCCTGGTAGCCTGTTAGTTTCTTTGAGCAATCCCTGGCTTTACGATGTCCCTCCGAACCCTTGTGTTGATTCGATATGGGTAATTTAACAAAACTTGTGGAAATGCTTAAAAGCCTTGAAGCAGACCTGGCGCTCTGCATGCGCTGTGGTATGTGCCAGTCGGTTTGCCCGGTTTATCAGGTTACTCGCCGTGAATCAGACGTGGCCCGTGGTAAACTTATCATTATTGGTGGCTTGCTGGATGAACTTTTTGAAAGCCCCAACGGAGCTGCCAAACGTCTAGAGAAATGCCTCCTGTGCGGCTCCTGTGAAAATGTCTGCACCAGTGGTGTAAAATGTCTGGAGATATTCATTAAAGCCAGAACAATTATTGCCACCTATCGGGGACTCCCTTACTGGAAGCGCCTGTTTCTGAGAAAGATTCTGGCATCCAGAGAAAAATTCGATAAGTTCACAGACATTCTGCGATTATCCAGTAATATTATCGAAAAAAGTCTGAAAGCTTTTGAACCTGTCTTTAAAAATCGAATTCTTATTCCACATATTGGCAATCCCTGCTTTTCTCCGGTTCTGCAGGCACATCGGCATGGGATTATAAGGGTATCGGTATTTTGGGGCTGTCTTGTAGAAAAAGTATTTCCATCGGTGGCCGAAGCGACCATGAAGGTGCTCAACGCAGTGGACGCAGATGTTCATATTCCTCCTGATCAGGTATGTTGCGGTGCACCCGCTATTTCCGCTGGCGATGTGAGGGCCTTCAGGTTGTTGCTTATCCAGAATATCAACGCCTTTTCAGCGCAGAGCGACGTGATCGTTACACCCTGCGCCACCTGTGCATCCATAATAAAAAACGTCTGGCCTGTTATGACCGAAGGTGAGGATGCTGATCTTCAAGAACTGGTTCGACTCACGGCCGGTAAAGTTATGGATATTACGGAGTTTATTTTTCGTTATGGAATAAATAAAATTTCTGCCGTGAATAAACGTCCGGCAGGAGCAAGGCAAAAGGTTACTTTCCATGATCCCTGCCATTTGAGGAAGTCCCTGAAAATCTGGAAAGAGCCGAGGCAAATAATCAGATCTCTAGATCAATTTGAGTTTATAGAAATGCCGGCGGCAGACTCATGCTGTGGTTTTGGAGGAAGTTTCAGATTATCATTTCCGGATATTTCCGAAAAAATCGGCAAGACAAAGGCAGAATACATTGCTCATTCCGGGGCCGATATTGTAGCCACAGCCTGTCCTGGATGTATGATGCAGTTAAATGATATCCTTTCCAGATCGGATGGAAACGTCACGGTAAAACACATCATCGAATTAGTGTCGGGTAATTTAAGGGTTTGCGGCTGACAAAACCCAGCTCCGTTATTAATTAATTTCACAGTAGACTCCCCTGAATTCGTGCATCGATAAATAACGGATTTATAGACCAAAAGGAGGTGAGGCACGGTGGCTCATTCTACTGCCTATCCTGGTGGTATTTCAAAACTTGTTTTTGTCGGAAATTACGTTCCTAGACAATGCGGCATAGCGACTTTCACAACAGATCTTCTCACCGCTGTATCCGCCGAGATGCCAACGGTAGAATGCTGGGCAATTGCAATGAACGACATACCTTCAGGATATGCTTACCCAAAAGAGGTTCGCTTTGAAATCAACCAGCGAGTTCTGGGTGAATACAGGCTCGCCGCCGACTTTCTCAACGTCAACAGAGTTGATGTTGTCTGCCTTCAACATGAATATGGCATCTTCGGCGGAGAATACGGAGCCTATATACTGGAGCTTCTTTCGGAGCTCCGCATGCCCATCGTAAGCACTCTGCACACGGTTCTTCAAAAACCAACCCCGGGACAGTATTCCGTTCTCAGGAGAATATGCCAACTCTCAGACCGTGTTGTTGTTATGAGCCACAAAGCCGTGGAAATTCTGATGGACGTCTATAAAGTGCCACGAGAAAAAATCGTTATGATTCCACACGGCATTCCGGATGTCCCCTTTGTTGATCCGAACTTCTACAAAGACCAGTTCGGCGTGGAAGGTAAGAAAGTAATTCTCACTTTCGGGCTGTTGTCACCAGGCAAGGGCATCGAGTATATGATAGAAGCTCTCCCGGCCATAACGGAAAAGCATCCTGACGTGGTATATATCGTGCTGGGGGCGACTCATCCACATGTGCGTCGTGATCAGGGAGAATCTTACAGGCTGTCACTCCACAGGAAGGCCAGAGAACTGGGTGTGGACGATCATTTGATCTTCCACAATCGGTTTGTTTCTCTGGTAGAGCTGTGTGAATTTCTTGGAGCTGCCGACATTTACGTAACGCCCTATCTTAACAAGGAGCAGATTGTTTCCGGAACGCTTGCGTACGCTATGGGGGCTGGCAAAGCAACGGTTTCAACTCCTTACTGGTATGCTGAAGAGATGCTTGCAGACGGAAGAGGCTATCTGGTGCCATTTAGAGACTCGAAGGCTCTGGCCGAACGTATCATAGATCTTCTTGATAACGAAGTTGAACGCCATGCCATGAGAAAGCGGGCTTACACTTTCTGCCGGGAAATGGTCTGGAAGGAAGTAGCTCGAAAGTATCTTGAAGTCTTTGCCGAAGTAAAGGCTGAAAGGGAAAAGAAACCCGGAGTGTTGTTTTTCACCAAGGAACTTGAATATCTTCCCAAGGAAATCCCTCAACCGAGACTGGATCATCTTATAAGACTTACGGACAATGTTGGCATACTCCAGCATGCCAAGTATATTGTCCCGAATCGTCACCATGGCTACTGTACCGATGACAACGCCAGAGCCCTCATAGCCGTGCTTCTGGCCAAAGAAGTGGATACCGAAATTGAAGACCAGGTCCTCACGAACCTTGCATGCACCTATCTTGGATTTCTGCTCCATGCTTTCGACGAGGAAAAAGGGCGCTTCAGAAACTTCATGGGGTATGATCGAACATGGCTCGAAGCGGTCGGCTCCGAAGACAGCCACGGGCGAGCTTTATGGGCTCTGGGAGAAGTTGTGGGCCTTGCCGACTCTGAAGAACTGCGGGCACCGGCTATCGAACTTTTCCTTAAGGCTCTCAATGCCGTCCTCGATTTCAGTTCGCCTCGAGCATGGGCATCAACGCTGGTTGGTATTCATGCTTATCTTCAGAGGTTTCCCGGTGATAGAGAAGTTCGCCGTATAAGGGACATTCTCGTTCACAGGCTTTACGATCTTTACCGTCGAAACGCTCATCCTGACTGGCCCTGGATTGAGGATGTGGTAACCTACGGAAACGGCAAGATCCCTCAAGCTCTTATTGTCTCCGGTTACGATATGGGCGATGGAGAGCTTATACAGTCGGGACTCCGTTCTCTTGAATGGCTAACGGAAATACAGACCGATCCCAAAGGGCATTTTGTGCCCATTGGAAACAATGGATGGCTTACAAGAAACGGCATTAGAGCTCGCTTCGATCAGCAGCCTATTGAGGCTCAGGAAATGATCGAAGCTTTCAAAGATGCCTATCTTATTACCGCAGATGAAGCGTGGATAGATCGAGCTCAAATGTGTCTTGAATGGTTCCTTGGCAGGAACGACCTTAATGTTCCGCTTTACGATTATCGCACAGGTGGTTGTTGTGATGGCCTCACCCCTACAGGGCCCAATCTCAACCAGGGAGCTGAATCTACTCTTGCCTGGTTGCTTTCCCTGTTGAATATGTATAGCCTGAGGAGCAAACAGGTGTCTATCAAGGCGGAGATAAGTTCTAACGCTTCCAATCGATAGGAGGTTAAAACAGTGTCGGGTAAACAACCAATCGTTATGATCAGTTCCTATCCCCCACGGCTTTGCGGGATTGCAACCTTTTGCGAGGAGGCGCGAGAGTTTATCCAGAAAGCTCATCCAGATCGCGACGTCCTGGTCATCAGTCACACGGATGGGATGGGAGATGGCGTTTTCCCGATTATCGACATGAAGCGCCGCGACTGGTGGAAGCCTGTTGTCAAAGAAGTTCAGCGTCTGAATCCCTACGCCATCCACATAGAGCACGAATACGGGCTCTATGAGTACTACGATGAGCGGGGAATTGGCGATGGCAATGAGGGCTTTCTGGAGATGCTCGATGCTCTAAGTGATTTTCCCATAGTCGTTGAACCCCATACAATTCACGGAAGACTGCGAGATCCCGAAGCCGATTTTATCTACAAAATGTGCCAGAAAAGCCACGTCGTGCTCTTCAAATGCCATTATCAGAAATGGCGCTTGAACTGGACTTTCAGCACGAAAAACTGGCCTACCCCCAGAAACATCATGGTCGTGCCTCATGGTGCCAGACCTGATAAGCGCTGGGGAATTCATGAGATTCCTAAAATCAGGCAGGAACTCGGCTTCGATCGTGTCGGGCTTGCAGAACACGTGGTGGGTATGGTGGGCTGGATTCAGTCCAATAAACGCTGGGACATTCTGCTTTCCATGTGGGAGGAAATTCATAACGAGATTAAGGCTCGAACAGGGCAGGACTGGGATCTTCTCGCAGCCGGCACAATGCGCGATCCCGCTCACAGGCAGGACTACGAACGCTGGAAAGAAGAGGCTCTTCTGCTGGAAAATAAAGGCATCGCTCATTATTACGAATTTATCCCCAGAGGTGATGAATATTACAAAGTGATGGCCGTCTGCGACTTTATTGTCATTCCAACGGTTGATGAAACTCAGTCCGGCACTCTTGCTCGAGTTATCGCTCTTAACAAACCGTTCATTACCACGGCCCCTATGGAAGGGCTCACGGCTCAAACGCTCGAAAGCGAAGGCGGGCTCCTTTTCACCACCAAGGCCATGCTTAAGAAAAAGGTCATCCAGCTCGCCTGTGACGAAAATCTTCGTCTGACTCTGGGTGAAAATCTCAGACGTTATCTCGATGAGGTGGTCTCGTGGGAGGTTGTTGCTCGTCAGTACAGCGAGGCTTATGAATTGGCCAGATGGTCCTGCGAAACAAAACAACCGGTCGTGCTAGAGCTGGAATTCTAAGAGTGGGGGTGGATAATAGATATGCTGAAAGGAGCGAAAGAGCTTTTTCACCGTCATCCTCAAAATCCCATAATTAAGCCCGATGACATGCCTTATCCAGTAAATGCTGTTTTTAACCCCGGAGCAACGGTTTATGAAGGAAGAACAGCACTTCTTATGCGGGTTGAGGACAAAAGGGGAATTTCTCATTTAGCTCTGGCAACAAGTCCGGATGGCATATCGAACTGGGAATTTTCTCCCCAACCCATTATGACCCCTGATCCTTTAAGACCAGAAGAAGAATACGGTATCGAGGATGCCAGAATTACTTTTCTTGAGGAAGCGGGTGTCTGGGCAATTGCTTATACGGCTTTTTCCCGTTATGGACCGCTGGTCTCTCTGGCTCTTACGAAGGATTTTAAAAATTTTGAGCGTCTGGGGCCGATTCTCCCGCCGGAAAACAAGGACGCCGCTCTGTTTCCCTTAAAAATACCCGGGAAGGGAAATCGCTTTGCCATTATTCACAGGCCGGTTCCGGCCTTTCAGCGGGCAGGAGCCCATATATGGATCTCCTACAGCCCCGATTTCAAACATTGGGGAGAACATCGAGTGGTCCTTCCCGCCCGTGAGGGAAGCTGGTGGGATGCAGATAAAGTGGGCATCGGCCCCCCGCCTCTTAAAACACCTGAAGGCTGGCTGATACTTTATCACGGCGTTAAAAGAACCGTAAGCGGGGCCATTTACCGCTGCGGTCTTGCTCTGCTGGATCTTGAAAATCCCGAGAAAGTAATTGCCAGATCAAATGAGTGGGTCTTTGCACCCGTTGCGGATTATGAACTTATCGGAGACGTTGACAAAGTGGTTTTCCCCTGTGGCTGGGTTGCCGATGGCGATCTCATAAGAGTCTACTACGGTGCGGCTGATAAAACCATAGGGCTGGCTACGGCGAGCATTTCTGAGCTTCTCGACTGGCTTAAAAGAGATTTCCGAAGATAGAGGAATAAGGGATTGCTTCGTCCGCTTATGGTGGACTACGCTCAAGCTCGCAGTGACACACTGTTTGCGTCATTTCGAGTGAGGCAATCTCTCAGAGGATACAATGAGAGATTGCCTCACGCCCTCCGGGCGCTCGCAATGACGCAAAAAGGCGTCATACCGAGGCCACGCATTGTAAGGTGTCATTGCGAGGAGCGAAGCGGCGAAGCAATCTCTCATTGTTATCCCCTGTGTGATCTCTCATTGTGTTCCTTTTGAGTTTGTTACGCCCGCCTTGCGGCGGCCTCGTAATGATGTTCAGCAAGTTGCAACGGGTCAACCGTGGTGGATTGACCTTACTACTTACTTGGGCAGGAGGTGTCCGATGAGGATTGCCATGCTTTCCCCGATAGCCTGGAGAACACCGCCCAGACACTACGGGCCGTGGGAATCTGTCGTGTCTACTCTCACCGAAGGACTGGTAAAACGCGGTGTGGATGTTACTCTGTTTGCGACTCTCGATTCCGAGACGAAAGCTACCCTGAGAGGTGTATGTCCGCGGGGCTATGAAGAAGATCCGTCAATAGATCCCAAAGTCTGGGAGTGTCTTCATATTTCTGAAGTTTTCGAGCACGGCGACGAATTCGATCTCATTCACAATCACTTCGACTTCCTTCCGCTTACCTATTCCGGCATGACAACAACACCTGTTCTCACCACCATTCACGGCTTTTCTTCTCCAAAAATCCTGCCCGTTTACAAAAAATACAACGGCAAATGCTATTACGTAGCAATAAGCGAGGCCGATAGGAGCCCGGAGCTTAACTACATCGCCACCATTCACCACGGCATTGATCTGAGCCGCTTCACATTGCGGGATCAACCCGGAAGCTATCTTCTGTTTTTCGGTCGCATCCACAACGAAAAGGGAACGAGAGAATGTATCGAAATTGCGAAAAGGCTCAACATGAAACTTATTATTGCCGGAATCATTCAGGATCGGCGATATTTTGAAGAAGAGGTAAAACCACACATAGACGGTAACCAGATTGAATACATAGGAAGTGTGGGGCCCGATCAGCGTGATCGGGTTCTTGGCAACGCCTACGCTCTTCTGCATCCCATAAACTTCGATGAACCTTTTGGGTTATCTGTGGTTGAGTCCATGGCATGCGGAACGCCTGTTGTGGCCATTCGAAGAGGAAGTATGCCTGAACTCATAAATCACGGCGTCACCGGCTTTTTGTGTTCCTCCGTTGACGAAATGATCGAAGCCGTGAAGGAAGTGAAAAATCTTGACAGAACTCAGTGCCGTAAATGGGTAGAAGAGCGCTTCAGTGCAGATCGGATGGTTGAGGACTATTTGAAAGTTTACGAGAAGATTCTTAACGAACGCAAACGGGAAGATCACAGGCCCTGGGGGTTTTATGAGGTTCTTTAC
>CAZWJX010000029.1:9084-10758 GCA_964634695.1 uncultured Syntrophobacterales bacterium
GATCACAAAGTTAAGCGCATTACGGTGTATCCGGGAAAACGCCTCAGTTATCAGAGGCACTTCAGACGGGCTGAGCACTGGTACGTAGTTCACGGAGAAGCCCTGGTGACGCTGGACGGCAAGGATTACGTTCTGAAGAGTGGCAACGCCGTTGATATTCCGGTAGGTTCATGGCACAGAATTAAAAACTCGGGACAGGAGAATCTTGTGTTTATCGAAGTTCAGACAGGCGATTATTTCGGTGAGGACGATATAGATAGAGCAGAGGATGACTATGGCAGGGTATAGTAGTGTTGTGAAACGCTACGAGAAAAACCCGATACTTAGAAAAGACGACGTGCCCTATCCGGTTGTGACCGTTCACAATCCAGCAGTGGTAAAGTATGAGGGCAGGTACGTCATGCTCTTTCGCTCCCACCTCCGTAACGGCAGATCCATTATAGGTATTGCGGAAAGCGAGGATGGTTTCAACTTCAGAGTAAAGTCACAGCCTTTTATGGTTCAGGCAGAAGAGGAGCCTTTCAGAACCTACGAGGAGTTTGGTGTTGAGGATCCGAGGGTAACCTATCTGGAAGGACGGTATCTTATAACATACAGTGCATATTCGAGGTACGGTGTCAGGATCGGGCTCGCTGAAACGTATGACTTCTGCTCTGTGCGTCGTATTGCTCTGATAAGCCAGCCGGACATGAGAAACGTTGTGATCTTTCCGGAAAAGATCAATGGAAAATACGTGCGGCTTGATAGGCCTCACACCGAAATTCACCCCTGGTCGATCTGGATTTCCTATTCCCCCGATTTGATTCACTGGGGCGACTCAAAGATCGTCTTAAAGCCGGAAACCTATCACTGGGACGAAATGAAGGTTGGGCCCGGTGCTCCGCCTTTTAAAACTTCCCGAGGATGGCTGAATATTTTTCATGGAGTTTTCAAAACCATGGACGGGGCCGTGTATCGGCTTGGAGTGGCCCTGCATGACCTTGATGATCCCGCAAAGGTAATAGCTGTATCCGATAACTGGATTCTGCAACCGGAAGATCCATGGGAAGTGACGGGCTACGTGCATAATGTTGTGTTTTGCTGTGGCGCAGTTCCAGAAGAAGACGGCACGGTGAAAATATACTGGGGAGGTGCCGATACAGTTGTGTGTGCTGGAGTTGCAAGAATAGACGACCTTGTTGAAGAATGCCTTGCCCATTCTCGATCGCCGGTGTAATCTGGGCGCGCCGGAAATCAAATTCGTATGAACCGGAAGGATTTTAATCCATGAATCATGATGAATTGCAATCTTCGAAAACGCTTCCGGCAAATCTCAGGCTGGTTGCGTGGGAAGTGACAAGAACCTGTAATCTTTCCTGCGTTCATTGCAGGGCGGCTTCCGTGGATGCGCCATATCCCGGGGAATTTTCTACCGAAGAAGCCTTCAAACTTATGGACGATATAACTGAGGTGGCTCAGCCAATCCTTATACTGACCGGCGGTGAGCCACTTCTCAGAAAGGATATTTTCGACATTGCCTCTTACGGCACCGAGAAAGGGTGCCGCGTTACCATGGCAACCAATGGGACACTCATAACACCCGAGATTGCAGAAGAGATGAAGCGTTCGGGTGTTCAGCGTGTAAGCATAAGCATTGACGGTGCCACTCCTGAGGCTCACGATGAATTCCGACAG
>CAZWJX010000029.1:10768-16207 GCA_964634695.1 uncultured Syntrophobacterales bacterium
TTTGATGGAGCACTTCGCGGAATAAGAATTCTCAAAGCTCACAGTGTTCCGTTTCAGATTAACACGACAATAACATCAACCAACATACATGAACTGGCCGCCATACATGATCTTGCAATATTACTGGGAGCGGTCGCTCACCACATTTTTCTCCTTGTCCCGACAGGACGCGGGCGGGACCTTGCCGGACAGGAACTTCCCCCTGAAGAATACGAAAAGGCGCTTTACTGGTTTTATGAACAACGCGGAAAAAGCCCTCTTCAGCTCAAGGCCACCTGCGCCCCGCATTATTACCGTATCCTGAGAGAAAAGGCTCGTGAGAAGGGTGAAAAGGTCACTTTCCAGACTTACGGCCTGGATGCCGTAACAAGAGGCTGTCTTGGCGGTACGGGTTTTTGCTTCATATCTCACGTTGGAGATGTCCAGCCCTGTGGGTATCTTGAAATAAATTGCGGCAACGTCCGGGAAAAGCCCTTCAGAGAGATATGGGAGAATTCGGAGGTTTTCAAAAAACTCAGAAATCTCTCCCTCTACGAAGGTAAATGCGGTTCCTGTGGATATATCCGAGTTTGTGGCGGTTGTCGGGCCCGAGCTTACGAAGCAACGGGAAACTTTATGGCCGAAGAGCCGCTGTGTAGCTACGTGCCCGGGAATTATAGTGACCGGTGATTAACAACAGATAACGGGACCTCCGGTCTCTGGAAAGATTCTGGCTGAACCTGTTCGAAAAAAGAGTAGGGTCATTGCGAAGCTGCCGCAAGGCAGCCGTGGCAATCTCATTAAGGAAGAACAACAATAGATTGCTTCGCCTTTGCTTCGCTCCGGCTCGCAATGACACAATAAACACATTCTCCAGTTACGAACTTTGCGAACAGGTTCAATTCAGGCTTGACTCATGGGAGAGTTGAATTTTCGTCCACTAGACAGTTCCCGCTTTGAATCCACGGCTGAGCTGTTCAATGAGGTTTTTTCAAAATCGGCTGAGGCTTCCGATTTTGCATGGAAGTACAGAGAAGAACTGTTTGGCCGGCTGTACGGGATTCAGGCGGAAGATGAAGACCGTCAGGTTATGGCTCACGTTGCGGCTGTGCCGCTTGAAGGAATATTTGCCGGCGAAAAAATGCCTTTTTTCCAGTTTGTTGATGCCATGGTTCATCCTTCATGGCGCGGAAGGAATACGCTTACGGCAATGATTCATTCCCTGCTTGCCTTTATTCGGGCTCATCATCCTGTCTTTTTCCCTTACGTGTTTCCGGGACCTGTGTCATCGAAGATAGGTGAGAAACATGGCTGGTTGAAGCGATTAAGATCTGTTGAGGATGTTGTTGTTAACAGGCCAGAACGCATTCGCCCCGCCGAAAAATTACAGTTCATTTCCTTTGATGCTGTTGACCCTCTAAGCTTTATATCCGTTGCTGATGCCATCTGGGAGAAATTATCCCGCCTGTATCCCATACTGATAAAGAGAGACGGAAACTTTCTAAGATGGCGCTACGTCTCTCATCCGTGGTTTTCTTACGATTTTTATGTGGTTAAACGCCTCTGGAAGCCTGTGGGATGGATCGTAGTAGAGTCAAGATATGACAACCCGGTGAGGATTGTCGATTATTTTGTGCCCCCCTTTGTGATGGAAGCGGTCATTCGCCGCTTTTTGCACGAATTAAATCTGGATAGGGCCATAGTGTGGATACCCGATGTATTACGTCTAAGTGGTGTAACAACCGGTGAGGCTCATCCCACTCCAATTGATATTTCTCTGGTGACCGACGGATTGAGTCCTTACATCCCACCTGCCGAAATTGTCCGCCATTGTTTTTTCTATACGATGGGGGATATCGATATTTATTGATTTTGCAGCTTTTTCCGCGTCCACGACCGAGACCCTGGTTCGCACCTTTTCTTGCTACCGGCTTATATTTCAATTGAAAAAGAGAAATAAGAGCCGTATAAATTTGCCTGTGTTTAATGCATACATGGCGAAGCAATCTCTTGAGATTGCCACGCCCGCCTTGCGGCGGGCTCGCAATGACTATATTGGGTGTCATTGCGAGGAGCGAAGCGACGAAGCAATCTTTTGAGATTGCCACGCCCGCCTTGCGGCGGGCTCGCAATGACGGTGAAAGAGGATTGCCACGGCCACTTCGTGGCCTCGCAATGACGGGAAAAATCCGTCATTGCAAGCTGGAGGCGAAGCAATTATCAAGGCCATTTTGTGGTCTCGCAGTAACAGTGAAATGCCTGCCATGAAGGTGGGACTCCTTCGTTTTATCTGTAGGCCTCTCTAGAAAAAACCTGAAAACCGCCGGCCAGGAAGGCCATTAAAAAATCTTATTGTGTGAGGAGGGTAGAGTATGAAACGAACAGGGCTGCTTTTTTTGTTGTTTGCCGTCTTTCTGGTGCCGGGTCTGGCCGTTGCCTACGAAAGCGAGCTGTCAGCTATCATTGTTACCGCAACTCCTATTATCGAAGGTAACGAACGTGACAGGTATGGGAGCGAAAAGACCATTGTGAGCGAAAATCAGATCGAAGATCTGAACGCTCAGGATCTTGCCAGCGCTCTCCGACGAACCCCCGGTGTGAACATATCACGATACGACATGATCGGTTCTTTCGGTGGAGCAACGGGCGGTGGAGTTTTTATCCGGGGTATGGGATCGAGCAGACCGGGGGCGGAAATAAAGACTTTTATCGATGGCGTCCCGATGTTCATGAGTATCTGGAACCACCCCCTGCTTGATCTTATGTCTATTGATCCTGCAGGGTCGGTGGAAGTTTACAAAAGCCCTCAGCCGTATATATTCGGGAACGCTCTTGCGGTTGTTAACATTGTGCCCAAGGCCAGAACTACTGAAGGATTTGGTAGCAAGCTCACTGTAGCGGGCGGAGCCCATGAAACCTACGTGGCAAAAGGCGAGCACGGAGGGAAAGTCGGGAGTTTTGACTATTATCTCGGCGGTGGTTACCGGACATCCGACGGTCATAGAGAAAATTCCGATGGTGAACTGAAGGATTTCTACGGTAGAATTGGGTATCAGTTGAGCGACGAATGGCGGGTGTCTCTTTTTGGATTCCGCACCGATAACTATGCCGACGATCCGGGCGTTGAGGGAAGACCCAGCACAAGGTTAGGCCGATACAGAACAAAAGCCTGGCTGGGAATCGCTACTTTAGAGAACAAATATCCCTTCGCTGAAGGATACGTGAAGCTTTATCGGAATGACGGAGATGGCGACTGGCTGGATCAACCGTCCAGTTCAAAACAGGGACAGAAAGAAAACCTCTACAATAATTTTCTTTTCTACGGCGTGAAGGCTCGAGAATCCTTTCATCTATGGGAAGGCGGCGAGATAATCACGGGAATTGACTGGGATTATACCGACGGAGATTATAACAAAACCTTTACCGACGGATCGACCGACAGATGGCCGGGTCACGATTTTGATATCGTATCGCCTTATTTTGCCGTAAGTCATCAATTCGGCAGGAAAGATGGCTTTCATGTTATCCCTTCAGCGGGTTTTCGCTACTATGATCACAGTGATTTCGGATCAGAAGTTGCTCCTCATGCGGGTCTGGTGGTTGGTTACAGGGACACGGTCCTTCATCTCGGCTATTCCAGAGGCATCCTCTATCCCGGGCTGGAAGTTGTTGTGCTCTCTGAAAAGGTTAACCCTGCCCTGCGTACCAGCTGGATGGATCTGAGCCCTGAAAAAATGGATCACCTTGAGGCCGGTATAAAGCAGTCGTTTTTCAATAAGAAACTCGATGTGGATGTAACCTGGTTTTACAACGACGGAAAGGATCGCTACGTGATTATTCCACCGCCACCGCCTCCACCTCGCTTCGGAAACATCGGCGACTATCGGACAAAGGGTGTTGAAGTTTCCATAACGGCCAACCCTACGGATAATGTTTCAACTTTTGTGGGAGTTACATTTCTCGACAAAGATCCCGACTATCTTCCCTATGCGCCTGATATAACATTCAGCGCCGGAGTAAACTGGAAGTTTCTCGATGCCTTCAAGCTGAGCGCCGACTGCCAGTATGTGGACAAGATGTATGTTGATGCTCAGGCCAGACGATCCGGAGCGTCCAATACTATGACCGTTGACAGCTATTTTCTGCTGAACGGAAAGATCAGTTACCAGCTTCCTCTTCCGACCAATCGCATTCAGGGAGAAGTCTTTGTAGCCGTCGAAAATATCACGAATACTCATTACGAGTACTATCCCGGTTATCCAATGCCCGGCACTACATGGATGGTGGGAGGTAAAGTGGTGTTTTAGGGAAGAGTACAGGCGTTTAACGGAGGGTCGAGCTCCCGAAAGCGTAAGGGGCGAACGTCCCTCCGGCCATGTCAAAACTGTATGGTCTTAAGAGGGTATCCGTTATGATTCCGAAGCCGAAGTGTGGGAAGATAAGCATTATCCGCCGGAAGTAAGAAAGAATCTTGAAGAACTCATCTCCTCTGAATTTTGCCTCTCCCCTGATATTAGTGTCCTGGACGTGGGGACGGGCACCGGCATTCTCATACCCTTTCTTACAGGAATTCTTGGGTCAGGTGGCATCATATGTTCGTTCGATCTTTCTTTTCCCATGGTCAGGCAGGCTAAGAGGAAATTATCAAGAAACCAGGATGGTGTCTTATGCGCCGATGTTCATCACATTCCCTTTCGTTCAAATGTGTTCGATCGAGTCATCTGTTTTGCTGCATTTCCACACTTTGACGATCCGGCTATGGCTATGAGCGAAATGGCTCGAGTGCTCGCCCCCGGCGGCAGGCTCATCATTGCCCATCTGCTGAGCCGTGAAGAGCTTGCCCGCCACCATGCGTCAAGAAACGAGGTTTCAATGGATCTCCTTCCCGATGATGAAACTTTTGTAAAACTTGCCATGATGGCAAATCTTGAGGTAGAAAAAATTGAAGACAGGGCAGGTCGTTTTGTTTTAAGGGCGAAAAAAATTGAAAGATCATGGGAAAATGTAATCTCTGCGGAAAGATCGGTCGTGATATAGCTTCAGAGCTAGCTCTATGCAGGGACTGCATCCGTGAAAGGCCGGATGAGGCTCTGGCTATTGCAGAGCGAACTCACGAAAGATCCAGAGAAAAGTATGGTCTTCCTGTAAAGCCTCCCCGAACAAGGGGAGGCATAGCCTGCCGGATATGCCTTAATAACTGCGTGATAGGCGAAGGTGAGGCTGGCTACTGCGGGTTCAGGCGAAACGAAAATGGCAACATGGTTCCGGATCCCGAGCTGGGAAAGCTCTCATTTTACCATGATCCTCTTCCCACAAATTGCGTTGCTGACTGGGTCTGTCCTGGAGGAACCGGTGCCGGCTATCCGAAATATGCCTATAAAAAGGGCCCCGAATACGGATATAAAAACCTTGCGATCTTCTTCCATACCTGCTCTTTCAACTGTCTTTTCTGTCAGAACT
>CAZWJX010000029.1:16345-21031 GCA_964634695.1 uncultured Syntrophobacterales bacterium
CTTCTTGATGATGCCACGTCGTGCATATGTTTCTTTGGCGGTGATCCCGCTTCTCAAATGCCCTTTGCCTTAGCCTTCTCCCGGTTTGCGCTGGAATACAGAAAGGGAAAAATTCTCAGGATATGCTTTGAAACCAATGGCTCTATGAATGCAGATCTTCTCGACGAAGCCTTCGAAATAGTGCTTGAGTCGGGAGGTTGTGTAAAATTCGATCTTAAGGCATGGGATGAAGCTATCCATAGAGCTCTGACAGGTCAGAGCAACAGAATTACACTAAGGAATTTCGAGAAGCTGGCGAAGAGAATAGAGGAAAGACCTCACCCACCGCCCCTTGTGGCAAGTACTCTTCTGGTGCCGGGGTATGTCGATGAACAGGAGGTGGGAAACATTGCGAAATTCATAGCCGATCTTAATCCCCATATTCCCTATGCACTTCTTGCCTTCTATCCCCAGTTCTACATGTACGATATGCCCGTTACTGGTAGGGACATGGCTTTCAGATGTAGAGACGTAGCACTTGAAGCAGGCTTAAAGAATGTGCGGTTAGGGAACATTCATCTTCTCAGATAGCTACAATCGGAACTGTATATTTTCCGGGAGAACCCGGGGTTATAGGTGCGAGTTGTCATCACTTGAAACCGAAAATTTAGATTGATTCTGGTTAAGAATTTGAAATAATTCGCTTTAGCCCTGATGAAAAGGGCTGAAGACCGTGCATAAGGGCGTGATGTTATAACAGGGAACCGTTTGATAAGGACTCCATGAAGGAGGGACACCGATGCATCACGACGTACCAACCATTACGGAAGATGGCCGCCTTATGATTAAAAAGGCGGCTGCAGACGGGGTTGAAACCGTTTGGGATCGTTATCAGGCTCAGCTTCCCCAGTGTGGATTTTGCGAACTTGGACTCAGTTGTAGAAACTGCGTAATGGGTCCCTGTCGCATTGATCCCTTCGGCGAAGGACCTCAAAAGGGTGTATGCGGCGCTGATGCAGACATCATTGTGGCAAGAAACCTCGGGCGAATGATCGCTTCAGGGGCTGCGTCTCATTCAGATCACGGTAGAGATCTGGTCGAAGTTCTTAAGAGCGTGGCCGAAGGCAAAGCACCGGGCTATAAGATCACCAGCGAAGAAAAGCTGAGGAGAGTTGCAAGCGAGCTGGGTATTGCCACGGAAGGAGTGGATGCTCTGGAAGTGGCAAAAAGACTTGCCGAGGCGTTCGAAGAGGATTTCGGAACAAGGAAGCGAGAAGTTTCCTTTGTTTCCAGAGTTCCTCAGGTTCGCCGCGAGCTGTGGGCAAAGCTTGGTATTACACCTCGTGGTATTGACCGGGAAGTTGTCGAAATGATGCATCGAACTCACATGGGCGTCGATAACGATTGGGTCAACATCCTTCTTCATGGTCTGCGGACGGCTCTGGCTGACGGATGGGGCGGTTCTATGATCGCGACCGAAGTTTCCGATATTCTTTTCGGCGTGCCAAAGCCCGTGCAGTCAGAAGTAAACCTCGGCGTCCTTAAAGAAGACCACGTCAACATCATCCTTCACGGTCATAATCCACTGGTTTCTGAGATGATAGCTCAGGCGGCTCAGGATCCGGAACTGGTTGCTCTTGCCCGTCAGGTAGGAGCAGCCGGAATTAACCTTGCAGGGCTGTGCTGCACGGGAAATGAAATTCTCATGCGCCGTGGTATCCCGATGGCGGGAAACCATCTCATGACCGAGCTTACTATAGCTACCGGCGCTGTGGAAATGGTAATAGTCGATTATCAGTGCATCATGCCGTCTCTCGGGACTGTTGCGAAGTGTTATCATACCAAACTTGTTTCCACGTCCGACAAAGCAAAATTTCCGGGAATGGTTCACAGGGAGTTTCATCCCGAAAACGCTCGTGATCTGGCCCGGGAAATTGTGAAAGAAGCCGTTGAAAACTTTAAGAATCGCATTCCCGGTAAGGTCTTCATCCCGGTAAAACCTGTGAAGATTTTCAGCGGCTTTAGCGTGGAAGCAGTGCTCGAAGCTCTCGGAGGAAAACTTGATCCGCTTGTAGATGCCATTAAATCCGGAGCGATCAAAGGAGCGGTGGGAGTCGTTGGATGTAACAATCCCAAAATTAAACATGATTACGGCCATGTGACTCTTACCAGAGAGCTTATTAAAAACGACATTCTAGTCGTTGACACAGGTTGTGCGGCTGTAGCCCATGGAAAGGCCGGCCTTAAGCAGCTTGAATCGGCAAAGCTTGCAGGAGAAGGCTTGAGGAAAGTCTGCGAGGCCCTTTCCATCCCGCCGGTTCTTCATGTAGGAAGCTGTGTGGATAATATCAGGATTCTCGTTCTTGCCGCCGCTCTTGCAAACCATATAGGTGTTGACATTTCCATGCTTCCGCTTGCCGCCGCGGCGCCTGAATGGTATTCGGAAAAGGCCGTATCAATTGCCTGTTACGCCGTTGCTTCCGGAATTTACACCGTGCTTGGTGTTGCTCCGCCGATTCTCGGGAGCAAGAATATTGTAAAACTTCTTACCGAAGATCTGGAAAAGGTCGTTGGAGCCCGGTTTGCCGTCGAGCCTGATCCTCAGAAGGCGGCTCAGCTAATCATAGATCATATCAGGGCGAAGAGACTCGCTCTCGGGCTTTCAGCATAAACACGAACAGAAAAGGAGCCACGGCAGTCGATGAAAGCTTCTTATGAGAGATGGCGTCAGCTTATTTCTGTAGCGCGAGGACTAGAAAAAGCTCAGCTCTGCTTCAGAAATGTCAGGATAGTCAATCCCCTCACGGGTCAAATTGAGGAAACCGATTTTGCAGTCCATGACGGGATTATTGTCGGTCTGGGAAACTATGATGCTGTGGAAAACATAGACTGCCGCGGCTCTTATGCGGCTCCTGGATTTATCGAAGGTCATATCCACATAGAAAGTTCGCTTCTTATACCGGAAAGGTTTGCCGAAGCGGTGGTTCCGTGGGGAACAACCACGGTTATCGCCGATCCGCACGAGATTGCAAACGTCTGCGGGATGGAGGGAATACGGTATTTTCTGGAGGCGGCGGGGATGGTTGAGCATCTTGTGGATATTTTTGTGATGCTTCCGAGCTGTGTGCCCGCGTCGCCTCTTGAAACATCGGGAGCCAGTCTTAATGCCGTTGATCTCTACGAGCTGGCAGGGCATAAGCGAGTGCTCGGGCTCGGAGAATTGATGAACTTTCCCGGCGTGCTGGGAGCTAACAGAGAAATCTGGGAAAAGGTTTTTCTCTTCGGGGATTGTCATATCGACGGACATTCGCCGCTTCTTTCAGGGAAAGATTTGAACGCCTATGTTCTTTCTGGAGTAAGATCCGATCATGAATGCACGAAGCTTGAGGAAGCACGAGAGAAGCTCGCTCGCGGTATGTGGATAATGATTCGAGAAGGGAGCCAGTCGAAGGATCTGGAAGCTTTGATCGGCCTTGTTGACGATACCACCTGGCACAGGTGCCTGTGGGTAAGCGACGATCGCCATCCCGATGATCTGCTTCGCCGCGGACATCTTAATGTTCAGGTGAACCGTGCTATGGAGTTTGGCCTTTCTCCTGTGAGAGCCCTTGCTCTTGCGTCATGGACGCCAGCTCTGGCCTTCGGTCTGAGGGATCGAGGTGCTCTGCTTCCCGGGACTATAGCCGATTTTTCTTTGAGCCCTACTCTGAAACCCTGGGTGCCCCACCGGGTTTTTAAACGAGGCCGTGAAGTGTCCCACGACGGCAAGGTAATAGAACCATGTAACGGTCGAGCCCGAAAGCCCACGAACCCCATGAAGATTGCATCGGTCGATCGGTCTCACTTTGCCGTGAAGGCCGAAGGGACAATGATTCGAGTTATCGGAATAAGGGAGCATTCGATACTCACAGATCATCTTGTGGAGCCGGCATTGATAAAGGACGGGCTGGTGGTAAGCGATCCCGAAAGAGATATACTGAAGGTTGCCGTGTGGAATCGCTACGAACCCGGAGCGCTTCCCGCTGTTGGTTTCTGCAAAGGTCTGGGGCTTAAAGAAGGTGCGATCGCATCGACGGTGGCTCATGATAACCACAACCTGATCGTTGCCGGCATCTCAGACGATCTGATGGCTCTGGCAGCGGATACGTTGCGGAAAAGGGGCGGTGGGCTGGCTGTTGTTGACCGGAAGGGCGCTGTTCTGGATCTTCCCCTTGAAGTTGCCGGTCTTATGACCGACTCCCCCCTTGAAAATGTAGCCCGGCGGCTGGATGAGCTTAAGAGCAAAGCACAGGAACTCGGATCTAAAGTAGAAAATCCTTTCATGGCTCTCTCTTTCCTTGCGCTTCCCGTGATACCATCTTTAAAAATCACCGATCGCGGGCTTGTGGACGTGGAGAAATTTGCTTTCGTATCTCTGTTTGCGGATTAGTACGAGACGGGCGAAATTGGTGTCACTGCGAGCCGGTTTTATTGTGTCATTGCGAGCGAAGCGAAGCAATCTCGTATCTCGTCATTGCGAACGAAGTGAAGCAATCACCACGGCCGCTTCGTGGCCTCGCAATGACGGGGAAAAAGACTGTCATTGCGAGGAGCGAAGCAATGTTTTGGTGCGTCATTGCGAGGAGCGAAGCGACGAAGCAATCTCGTCATTATAATGAGATTGCCACGCGCCCTTCGGGCGCTCGCAATGACACACACATTCGTCAT
>CAZWJX010000030.1:0-20269 GCA_964634695.1 uncultured Syntrophobacterales bacterium
CAGGAAAACGGCCAGAACCATTGCCAGCAGAGTGTAGGCTTTCATAGATCCGTATCGAAGGCTTTCGAGAAGTTGCTTTATCCGTCTTCGCTCTGCATCTGTTGTCTGAGGTCCTTCTTCGGGCTTCGTAAGCGTCCTTGAAGTGATCCAGAAGTTAAGAAAAAACACACCAAAGAAAATAAGCGTTGCCGCTGAGAATATAAGGTATCGGTAGGTAGCCCTCTGCCAGAAATACTTCCCATAACCGATGGATTCAAACCACCACGAATCAATCACAAAATCCATGAAGAAAAAGTAAAAACTAAAATAGGCCGCTACGATGAGTAGAATTACAACCAGCCCGCCACCGAGCTTTTCCTTGAGCCTGTTGATCATTCTTCAACCCTTTCGTTGTGTTCACAGAGCTGAACCAGTGTCCTGAATCAAATCGAGTCTAAACTATAACAGCTTTACAGGGTGTATCAACATTATTATCTCCCGGCATCCTGGTTCGAGCGGATTGCAAACAACAAATCCTACTAAGCCATTTAACCTCAGGTACAACATTCTCTCACAAAAGGGAACTTTTTATGACCATGGTTTTTCAATGTCATTATGAACCCGGTGATATTTCCTCGCTTCATTGCAAGCCCTTTTCCCTTGCGTCATTGTGAGCTTTCTTATACCGTCATTGCGAGGAGCGAAGCGACGAAGAGATCTCGTCGTTGTGATGACTTTTTCCCGTCATTGCGAGCGAAGCGAAGCAATCTATTTGTTGCGTAAAAAGGAGATTGCCACGGCTGCCTTGCGGCAGCCTCGCAATAACGTTAGACAGATGTCATTGCGAGCTTTCTTATACCGTCATTGCGAGGAGCGAAGCGACGAAGCAATCTCTCTGCTTGTAGTAAATAAGAGATTGCCACGCGCCCTTCGGGCGCTCGCAATGACACCCACTATTGTCATTGCGAGCCCGAAGCGAAGCAAAGGGCGAAGCAATCTCGTCATTGCGAACGAAGTGAAGCAATCACCACGCCCGTCTTCGGCGGGCTCGCAATGACGGCGGAAAGGTATTGCCATGACCACTTCGTGGCCTCGCCATGACAGTATGAAATAAGACGCCTTTATTTATTTTCAGCCGGATCAAAATGAGCTATTGTAACCACGGAACTTTCAAGCAATTCTTAAATTCACTCAGGAAAGGCGTAAAATGAGCGAGAAAAATAAACCTCTGGCTGTCGGGCAACTTAAAGAAAGCTCGCTACTGAAACGTATCCCCGAGGTGGCGGTAAGGAAAATTCTAAGTGAATATGTAAAGAAAAAAACCGGGAGAGTTCCGGAAGTAATGAACACCTTTTCCGGAGTTATCATGCAATGCGAACAGGGGAAAATATTCTTCAGAGAAGGGGAGCTCGAATTTGAGCCGAGTCCTTTTCACGTCAAAAAAGTGAAGTCATGGCAGGCCGAAATGAAAGCGTTTCTGAAATTTTATGCCAGCAAGTTTTACCTGGCTGAGGTAAATAAGGTTCTTAAGGAAGAATTCAACGTGCTTAAGGAACAGGAACTCGATAATGGTGGATTTATTTTCGAGCTCAGTCTGCCGGATGAAGCGAACAAAGAGAACATCTTGAGGGTCATAGTGACTCCTAATGGGCGAGTGGCAGTTTTTTCCGTCGGGGGCGATACGCAATCTCTGGAAACACGAGCCCATGGGATCATCAAAGTTCTGGAATCGAAGGGACTGGTAGATTTTTGATGCCGGCGATTTGATCCGATGCGACATACTGTTTTGGGCTGTGAAAAATTGATTACCAATCCGCCTTCGTGGCTTTTCTCAGGGCGATGCGGGATTCTATGCAATCAGGCGTCGGTAACATCGAAGCTGAGACCGGTGCCGGAAGAACTTATGCAAATAGGCGCCCAAATAGTCTGCCTTTTTTCCCCGCAACACGGATTTTTCTCCGAAAAACAAGCAAACATGATAGAATCTGATCATACAATCCACCCCAAACTTCGAGTGCCCATCTTTAGCCTTTACGGCGAACATCGTTCCCCAACACCGGAAATGCTGAATTTTATAGACGTCTTGCTCGTAGACATTCAGGATGTCGGCACAAGGGTCTACACCTACGCAACCACCATGGGACTTTTCCTTGAGGCACTATCCGGTCTCGACAAAAAAGTTGTTGTGCTCGATAGACCCAACCCCATCGGCGGCAGCAAAGTTGAAGGAAACATTGTAGAACGGGAATTCAGATCTTTTGTGGGACGATATTCTCTGCCCATGCGCCACGGACTTACAATGGGGGAACTGGCACGGTGGATAGTGATGGAAAAGGGGCTGGACGTGGATCTCACAGTGATCACCATGGATTTATGGTCGCGCAACTCTGAATTTCCCGAGACGGGCCTGCCATGGGTTTTTCCATCCCCCAACATGCCATCCTGGGAGACGGCTCTGCTATACCCATCAACGGTCCTTCTGGAAGGCACAAATGTGAGTGAAGGACGAGGTACCACTTTGCCCTTTGCGGTTGTCGGAGCACCTTTCATTAACCCATACGACTGTATAGAGAGCTGGGGAGTAAAGCGGCTGGAAGAATACGGCGTCTTCTTGAGACCCGTTGTTTTTGAACCCGTTTACGACAAATGGAGCGGGAAAGCCTGTGGGGGCTTTCAGATTCATATTATCGATAAAGTTCGCTGGAAACCTTATAAATTCGGACTGGAGCTCCTGCAAAAACTGATGACTCTTTACCCGAATGACTTCCGCTGGTTGGATCCACCTTATGAGTATGAGTGGGAAAAACGCCCCATAGATATCCTGATCGGGAGTAGTCGTATCAGAAAGGCTCTAGAAGCTGGAGTGAAAATTGATGAGCTGGAATTTAAATGGCAGGTCGAAGTAGAGGAATATTTACAACGCCGGGAGGATGTGCTCCTGTATTCGGACTGATTGACTCTGAGAGGTAAAGCCATGCGAGCCGTAGTTCAGCGAGTTAAGGAAGCAAAAGTTGAAGTCAAAGGCGAAATGGTAGGAAGCATTGGAAAAGGGCTTCTTGTATTTCTGGGAGTCGCTCAGGATGATTCGGAAGATGATATATCTTACATCGTTGACAAACTTCTTCATGTCCGCATCTTCGAGGACGATCAGGGAAAGATGAACAGATCCGTTATGGATATCGGTGGAGCAATTCTGGTTGTTTCGCAATTTACCCTTTATGGGGATTGCCGTAAAGGACGACGACCTTCTTTCACCAACGCCGCTCATCCGGAACATGCAGAAAGGTTATACGAAGAGTGCGTTAAGAAGCTAAAAGAGGCCGGCATACCTGTAGCCACAGGCAAATTTCGCGAAATGATGGATGTACATCTTATTAACGATGGACCCGTAACAATCCTGCTCGATAGCAAAAGGCTTTTTTAAGAAGGATCTAGACGATGAGCGAGACACACGAAAAATCCAGCACTAGAGAGCAAATCGTGGAGCATTCCGGAATAATGGTTGATGAAGAAGGAAACTGGACTTACCAGGGAAATCCCATTATTCGCGAAGACATCATCCGGCTTTTTTACGAACATCTCAGGTTTATCCCCGAAAACGGATACGTTATAGAATGGGAAGGAGCATTTCACCCTGTAAGCGTAGCCGATACGCCCTTTGTTGTTACAAGAGTAGATGCGGATGAAAATGAACAGGGGGTGCAGTCTCTCTGGATTACCCTCAAGCATTTTCCGGAAAGAGAACTCCTGGATCCTTCAACGCTTTTCATCGGGAAAAACAATGTGCTCTACTGCAAAATTCACGGCGGTGATTTTATTGCCCGGTTCTCACGTCCTGCTTATTACCAGATAGCCCAGATGATCGAGGAAGAAAATGGGGCTTTTGTAATCAAGGTGGGAGGCAAAACTTACGAAATTAGAGAAAAGCCTTCTTTTGCATCGTAAGCTCCTTAGATTCTTGGGATTTTGACCGAACCGGTAAGCTACTCGTTCGCTGGAAATGCTGAGAAAGCATTGCCGGAGGAAAGAATTCCTGTTCGTCCTCCGGTGTTACCTGCGTGGTTCGGTAATCCGTTGATTTGATGAAGTCCGGGGCATGAACCTTGTAAACCGGAAAGGAGAGGCAATGGAGGAGTGGAGCCTGAGCCCGGATGATCTTGCCTACCTTTCAAATCACGGCATCGACGAGGAAAATTTTAGAAAATATCAATCCATCTTTCAAAAAGGAAAACAAACACTGAAGCTTGTAAGACCCTGTACCTGCTCCGATGGAATTGAAGTGCTGAGCGAAAAGGAACAGGAAAGCTTCATAAATATATATGAGGAAGAAGCGGCAAAGGGACGGTGCAGCAAATTTGTTCCCGCGTCGGGAGCGGCAACGCGAATGTTTCAGTGTTTGTGCCCCATTTTTGCAAAAGACGAAATCAATACAATCCATGATCTGGAGAAACAGGCAGAGAAAAGATCAGAACTAAAAGAAGCTTTGACGTTGTTTCTCAACATCCACAGACTTCCCTTTTTTCCCGAGCTTGAGAGATGGTGTCGGACTCATGGTTATACAGTCGAAGAACTTATCACCAAAGGCCCCATAAAGCACCTTGTACACGGTATTCTGCGACGTGATGGTCTTGGGCTTGGCACACTGCCCAAAGCTCTTATTCCTTTTCATCGTTATGGCGAAGAGGTCCGCACGCCCTTTGAAGAACACATCCTTGAGGCAGCAGGCTTTGTGAAAGATCACGAAGGTCGTTGCCGGATTCATTTTACAGTCCCGAACAAACATCTATCGCGTTTTCAGGATTGTGCGAAAACCATGGCAGAAAAGCTCGGGAAGGAAGGCATCAAGCTGGACATCTCTTTCTCGATCCAGCATCCGTCAACTCATACTCCTGCCGTTGATGAAAGAGGCAACCTGCTAAGAACTTCCGAAGGAAACATAATTTTAAGGCCCGGCGGTCACGGAGCCCTCCTCAAAAATCTTCAGGAATACGGGGGTGATATCGTCTTCATAAAGAATGTTGACAACATAGCAGAAGACAGCTTGAAGCCTCTTGTGGTTCGATGGAAGAAGATCCTTGGCGGTATGCTGGTTGCTCTGGAGCGCGATTTTCACGAGGCTCTGGAAAAGCTGGATAAAGACCCCAACTTCATCAACGAGGCCGAAGAGATTTATCTCAGATGGAAACAGACATTCCCATTCCGTTATGAGCGGCTAACAAAAGCGGAGAAACTGAAAGCTCTTAAATTCCTGCTTGATAGACCCAAGCGAATATGCGGGATGGTCCGAAATGTTGATGAACCCGGCGGTGGCCCCTTCTGGGTCATGGATCAGGACGGATGGATCACACGCCAGATTGTTGAACAGGCTCAGGTCAATTTCAGCGATGAAGAGAATATCGAGCTGTGGAAGGCTTCTACTCACTTTAACCCCGTGGATGTTGTCTGTGCCTTGAAAGACCGCCTCGGGAATTCTTACAACTTGAGCCTGTTTGTGGACTACAATTCTTACATAATTACGGAGAAACTCCATCACGGTATTATCGCCAGAGTGCTCGAACATCCCGGCCTGTGGAATGGATCTATGGCTTACTGGATAACGGTCTTTGTGGAAGTTCCAAGAGAAACTTTTTATCCCGTAAAGAAAATAACAGACCTGCTCGGAAAGCAAGTAACAAAATAAATAAGCCTGTTCGAAAATTGCGTAACTGTATAGTTTTGTGTCATTGCGAGTCACAACAAAGGTAGGGGCACGGCGCCGCCGAGCCCCTACTTCTCTTCCTGCAATGACACGGGGGAGGGTAATAAGAGATTGCTTCGCTTCGCTCGCAATGACAGGAAAAAGTCATCACAACGACGAGATTGCTTCGTCGCTTCGCTCCTCGCAATGACGGCTGTGGGTGTCATTGCGAGGCTGCCGCAAGGCAGCCGTGGCAATCTTAGGTGATTGCTTCGCTCCGGCTCGTAATGACACAGTAAACACATTCTCCAGTCACTCATTTTTTGAACAGGCTCAAAATATTGACAAAACCGGCAGTGATGCTGAGCTCCATAGATCATCTCGATCTATGGCGGTTATATCAATCGATCTTTTCTATTTGACCCTCTTCCTCTCCAGAGCGCTATTTGAAACCGTCGTCAGAAGTTAAATCTCGAAAAGAAGCAAGGAGCTAAAAATGGAACGTTCTCTGGATTGCAGAGGTCTTGCCTGTCCCGCACCTGTTTTGAAGACAAAAGAAGCCATTGAAGAGCCCGGAGTAACAAGGGTTGTTGTGAGAGTAGATAACCCCGCAGCTCGCGACAATGTCACCAGATTTCTAACTAGGTCCGGCTATCGGGTTACATCGGCTCAGGAAGGAAACGATTTTGTGGTAATCGGCGAGCGTGAAGGGGCAGAAGTTTCCCCTTCAGAACCTCTTCCTTCCGAACTTACCTGTGCCGTGAGCAGATCTCCTGAACATTCCGAAAAAACACTTGTTCTCATAGCGACAGATCGTCTTGGAAGGGATCACCAGCCTTCACCCTCTGATAACTCCACGCTCGGTGAAGCTCTCATGAAAAACTTCATCGCAACCCTGAAGGAAATGGGTTCTGCGCTGTGGCGAATCGTGTTTCTTAACTCTGGCGTTCGTCTTACCATTGACGGCTCTCCCGTTCTGGATGCCATTGCTGAACTGGAAAAGTCCGGCGTAAGCATTCTGGTATGCGGAACCTGCCTTAATTTTTATGGCCTGCTCGAAAAGAAAAAGGTTGGCGAAACAACAAATATGCTCGATATTGTCACGTCGATGCAGGTAGCAACTAAAGTTATCACTATAACGTAGATTTGTGAGGAATCAGTTGTGAGCAATGTGACCAGAATAAACCTTGCCGAAACGGTGAAGGCGGCAGGTTGAGCGGCAAAGATCGGGCCCGGGGTGCTCGCCGACCTTCTTAAAGACCTTCCGGTGGAAACCAACGAGAGAATTCTCGTTGGAAAGGAAACCTCCGACGATGCAGGGGTCTATCTTCTCAATGAAAGCACGGCCCTTGTGCAAACGGTAGACTTTTTCACCCCCATGGTGAACGATCCCTATGATTTCGGGCGCATAGCCGCGGCAAATGCTCTAAGCGACATCTACGCTATGGGAGCAACTCCACTTACGGCAATGAATATCGTTTGTTTTCCCACGAAAAAACTCGATCTTTCATATCTCAAAGAAATTCTTCGCGGAGGGCTCGATAAAATCCACGAAGCCGGAGCCGTTCTCATCGGTGGGCACAGCGTAGAAGACGACGAAATAAAATACGGGCTTGCCGTAACGGGCATAGTTTCTCCCGATAGAGTGCTGACAAATGCCGGGGCTCAACCCGGTGACGCCATAGTCATAACAAAACCGCTTGGAACTGGCATTCTTGCCACAGCACTCAAAGGAAAGCTCATTTCAGAAGCAGACATGCAGGAAGCTACGGAATGGATGGCAACCCTTAACAAGGCCGCTGCTGAAATCGCCGGAAACTTTGCCGTCCACGGCTGCACCGACGTAACCGGCTTCGGCTTGTTAGGTCATCTCCTTGAAATGGCAATCGCAAGCGGGGTGATTATAACCCTGCGGGCTTCATCCGTGCCTGTTCTTTCCAGAGTCTACGATCTGGCATCAATGGGCATAATACCTGCGGGAAGCTATTCAAATAAAAACTTCTGCTCGCACCAGCTTGAAGTCAGTCCCGATGTCGATCCTGTGCTCCTTGATATACTGGCGGATCCCCAAACGTCAGGGGGACTGCTTCTGAGTCTTCCTGAACCTGAAGCCCATGAACTGGTGAAAACTCTGAAATCCCGGGGACTTACTGCATCTGCGATCATCGGATACGTCACAGATAGAGGAAAGGGAAAGATAATCGTCACACCTTAAAGTCTTCCATCAGAGCACTGACCTTGGCAAGAATCTGTTCATCTGTATAAAGCTTCAATTCGATGGCCTTTCCGGGACAGGCTGCCACGCAGGCACCACAGCCCTGACAAACGGCGGGGTCTATGACGGCTGTAGATCGGCCATTCTGTTCAGTTATGGACGGAGCGCCATAGGGACAGGTCCTCACACAGGTTAAGCATCTGCTGCATTTTTCGGGATTCACAACAGATATGGATCCACCAACGGTTATAAACTTCTGTCGCAGAAAAACCGTCGCTCGAGAAGCCGCTCCTTTTGCCTGTGCAACACATTCCTCCAGAAACTTAGGCCCGTGAGCAAGACCACATATAAAAATCCCGGGCGTTGCTGTGTCTATAGGTCTCAGCTTAATGTGGGCTTCCATCAGGAAACCATCAGGATCAAGGCTTAGCTTGAATATCTTGGAAAGCCCTGAATTTTCTTCTGACGGCACAACACCTGTGCTGAGCACAATGAGATCGGCCGGAATCCATATAGTGCGCTTCAAGACCGGATCATCGTAACGAACCCGGAAGACGCCCGGTCCCTTCCGTTCCTCCGGTCTTTCCTTAATCACCTGCGGTGGACTGTTTTCATTAAATCGAAGAAACCGTATACCCATGGATCTCGCTTCTGCATAGAGAAGTTCCTTGACTCCAAAGGTGCGAATGTCCCGGTAGAGAACGGTAATCTGAGCGTTGGGACACATTTCCTTGTAGCAGATGGCGTTGGCAACGGCCGTTGTGCAGCAGATTCGACTGCAGTATGGATGTTCGGGACTGCGGGAGCCAACACACTGGATCATAACTATGCGGCAGACGTCTTTAATAATGGGGTCATTCAGCGCCATAGCTTTCTGGAATTCACGTTGAGTAAGCACTCTCGGATCCTGACCGAGCAAGAAATCCGGGCCGCGGTATTCCTGAGCGCCTGTAGCTATTATTACGGCTCCGGTGGTTAACAACTCCTGTTCTCGTCCGTTATCTTTACGAAGCGTAAGCACAAACGCCCCCGGACGACCTTCACAGTGCACCACTTCGGTATTCAGAAGAACTCTTATGGATTCCGTGCGAGTTACCTCGTCTATAAGATTCTTCACGTAGTCCTGAACAGAAGCCCCCGAATGATGAACGTAATGCCACCTGGAAGCATTACCGCCAAGAGATGAAGTCTTTTCTAGAATGGTAACGGGATACCCCTGTTGAGCTAGCTGAAGAGCAGCAACCATGCCTGAAGGTCCCCCACCCACAACAACGGCATGCTGATAAATAGGTATGCGAAGCTCTTCCAGCGCCTCAAGAAGTCTGGCTTTTGCAACGGCCATCCGAACAAGATTTTTTGCCTTTTCCGTGGCTCTACGCGGATCGTCACTATGCACCCATGAACACTGATCCCGAATATTGGCCATCTCAAAAAGATATTTGTTGACACCTGCTTCCCTGATGACGTCTCTGAAGAGCGGTTCATGTGTCCTCGGTGAACAGGATGCTACTACGATGCGGTTCAGATTGTAGGTTCTGATTGCTTCCTTTACGCGCCGGGTGCCGTCGGAAGCACAGGCAAAGAGAAGATCTTCGGCTACAACTACATCAGGAAGGCTGCGAGCATATTCAGCCACGGCTTTAACGTCCACAACGCCCGCGATATTTATTCCACAGTGGCACACGAAAACCCCCACTCTCGGGCGCTCATGTTCTCCGGCAGTTATAAGATCAATCCTCGAATCTCTCTGATCGTCGCTGGATGCTGTCATTACAGGCTTAGAGGACTTTTGTTCGTCCATCAGCCCTTCAGATGCAAACTTCTGAAGGGATGCCGCTGCTGAACATGCCTGAACAACTGAATCCGGAATATCCTTGGGCCCCTGCCCCATTCCGCACACTACAATCCCGGCTCTCGCTGTCTGGACAGAATCGAAAGGATCGGTGGCAATAAAACCATAAGAGTCGGCCGTCAGATTGAGTTTATCCACAAGTTCTTTAGTGAACGAACCCGGATCGACGCCTACAGAGAGCACAACAAGATCGAAAAGTTCGCTTATCAGCTCATCGGCTTCATTAACGTAAGAAACCTCAATCTTGCCACCGGAGGGAGCTTCTACAATACGGGATATACTGCTCTTGACAAAACGAACGCCATACTGGTTTTTAGCCCTCTCATAATAGCGCTCAAACCCCTTTCCCATTGCTCTGACATCGATGAAAAATATGGTCGCTTCGATTTCAGGATCATGATCTTTCGCTACCATTGCCTGCTTCATGGCATACATGCAGCAGACCCCTGAGCAGTAATCCCGACCGATGGAGGCATCTCTGGATCCAACACATTGAATCCAGGCGATTTTCTTCGGATGGCTTCCGTCCTTCGGACATTTAATCTCACCGCCTGTTGGTCCAGATGCGGCCAGCATCCTCTCAAATTCAAGGCTCGTCATAACGTTGGCATAGCGCTTATAACCGTATTCTTGCTTAAGAAGGGGATCAAAGGTCCTAAATCCGGGAGCAACCACTACTCCCACAACGGGAAGTTCCAGTTCTTCCGGGGCCATTTTGTGTTTTACGGCGTGGACAAGGCATACCTCCTCGCACCGGTAGCACTCGGAACATATCCCGCACTCAAGGCATCTTTCCGCTTCTTGTCTGGCTTCTTCTTCAGAAAAGCCCAGAAACATCTCCTTGAAGGAATGAATACGCTCCTCTACAGGTATTTTGGAATACTTCACGCGTCTTTTACGGGGTTTGATACGGAAAGGCTTTTCAGGCACAGGAAGGAAATAAGCACGACCCTCTTCAAGGTCTTCACCTTTCAGAAAACGATCTATTGATATGGCCGCTTCTTTAGCAGAACCAATAGCAAGAACCACCGTTGCCGGACCGAGAACGGCGTCTCCGGCGGCAAATATTCCGGGTACAGAAGTTTCATAAGTTCTGGGGTTAACCCATAGAGTTCCCCATCTATCAAGTTTCAGGCGTGTTTCGGGTGGTTCCTTATCGAGTGCAGGGAATTTAACTCGCTGACCGATTGCAGAAATTACCGTGTCAGCTTCTATTTCGGTAAAACTTCCCTCAATGGGTATGGGACGCCTTCTTCCGCTCTCATCCGGTGGGCCCAGTTCCATCCTGATGCACCTGAGTCCCCTGACCTTCCCTTCTTCATCCCCCAGTATTTCCACACAGCCCGTTAGATATTCGATGTGGATTCCCTCTTCTTCCGCTTCTTCCAGATCTTCCCAGACAACGGGCATTTCATTACGGCTTCTACGGTAAAGAATGGTCACTTCGTCCGCACCGAGGCGACGGGCCGTTAGAGCCGCATCAATAGCAACACTTCCTCCCCCGATTATCGCCACCTTTTTTCCGATATCGGGAGGATGTCCGCAACAGACGGCATTCAGAAAATGGATACCGGCATAAACGTTTTTCAAATCTTCTCCGGGAATGTTAAGCGGAACTGGCTCCCACGCTCCTACTCCAATAAATACGGCATCAAAACCTTTTTCGCGTAAATCCTTAAGTGTGAAGTCGCGTCCCCAGGCCGTGTTGGTTCTAATTTCAACTCCAAGCGATTTTATAATTTCAATTTCTCTGCGAACCACTTCGCGATCGAGCCTGAAGGAAGGGATACCGTATTCGAGAAGTCCACCGGGCTTCTCCAGCGCTTCGAAAACGACAACGTCATAGCCTTCTATGGCGAGAAAGTAAGCGGCCGTAAGACCGGCAGGCCCCGCTCCAACGACGGCAACTCTCTTGCCTTTCGGCGGCTTTTTCTCAGGAATGTAAGGATTTGAAGAGAAAAGATCAACATCCGCTACGAATCGCTTTAGCTTTTCAATGGCGATCGGATCATCCTGTTTTCCCCGGTAACAGGCAGTCTCACAGGGATGAGGGCATACACGTCCGCAAACTGCAGGAAAGGGATTGTCGCGTTTTATAAGCTTAATGGCATCCGCGTAAAGACCTTTTCTGATGAGAGCTATAAAGCCTTCAATGCTTATCCCTGACGGACATGCTGCCTTGCAGGGGGCCGTTCCGGCCTTATCAATGGCGTAAGCGGCGGGGACAGCTTGAGGAAAATGCTTGTAGGCGGCTTTTCGCAATGAAAGCGTCTGGTTAAAGGTATCCGGAACTTCAATAGGGCACACAGCGGCGCATTGACCGCAGGCAGTGCAAAGCTTTTCATCTATAAAACGTGGGAGCTTACGAACTTTAAGCAGATAATTTCCCGCTTCTCCCTGTAGCCCCAGGACTTCAGTTCTTGTGAGGATTTCAATATCGGGGTGAGCATGAACTTCAAGGAATTTGGGGGAGATCATACAGGTTGAACAGTCATTGGTGGGGAAAGTCTTATCCAGTTGGGCCATTATCCCACCAATGCTTATGTCTTTTTCGATTAGATAAACATGAAAACCGCTGTTAGCCAGCTCAATGCTTGCCTGTATTCCCGCAATACCTCCGCCGATTACTGCAACCGCCGGTCTGGACGTATCCCCTACCATCGATACTCCTCACACAAAGCAGCTTCCATGAGATTCCGGAATCAGCAAATTTCTATCAAAAGTATTTTTATTGTCTCATCGGAGAAACTACGTTCTCTGCCTGGTGTCCGCAACATTCCCGGCATTCGAACTAGAAGAAAAGGTGACGTGGGATCTCTGCCCTTTTCGGTAAGATCCCACACATCACAATGACTTTACACGAGCCCACATTCACGCAGGGTAGGAATGGGGTTTACTACATGGCGAGAAAGCCATCCAATCTGACGTTCATCTCCCAGAGCGAGGTTAATAAGCTCGGTAAAGTAGAACACGGGGATATGATAGCGTTTGCCAAAATATTCCGAAATCTGATCCTGATACATGTCAAGGTTTGCATGGCACATCTGGCAGGAAACCACTATACCGTTTGCTCCCTGTGCTATCGCCCGATCATAGAGTTTTCTGACAAGAGCGAAAACAAGATCGGGTCTCGCTACTGCATGGCTTGCACCGCAGCAATCGGTTTTAAAAGGCCAATCAATAGGGGTGGCCCCGAGAACTTCTACAAGTTTATCCATCTGAGTTGGATTCTCATGGTTCTGGGCATCCGTAATCCTTGGAGGACGATTAACCATACAGCCGTAATAAGAAACAAGTTTCAGCCCTTCGAGGGGTTTTTTAATTAGTGATGATATCCGGTCAAGCATTTCCGGTGTTGTTAGGTAATAAAGGAGATCGTGGATTTTTATGCTTCCTTTGTAAGGATATTTTTCCGTGAGTTGCGGGTGAGTATTTCTAAGCAAATGTTTTTCGGCCGTTTTCAATCGATTGAAGCAGAGAGCACAGGGGACAACGACGTCAAGCCCCTTGCGTTCCGCCATCACAAGATTTCTTGCCGGAAGTTCCAGAGCTATTTGTTCATCAAGGCTGTGAGCCGCCGTTGCCCCACAGCAGATCCAGTTCTCAAGTTCTATAAGATTAACGCCAAGACGGGAGCAGGTAATTTCCAGAGAGTCCCTGTAGTCCTGAGCTGTACCTTCGAGAGAACAACCGGGGTAAAGTGTCACATCTACCATTTTGAAATCTCCCCTCCGACTAATTCATCCTGGATGATTCGTGCGATACACTATAACCGTTCAAGGGCACTCGATGAGGGAATAGACGCATCCTCCGATTCCTAAGTAAGAAGAGTCCCAGTTTGACATCACGCCAGATGGAGCCGTCTTCAAGCTTACGCTTCCACGCACCGGATTTGAAAAGATAATCACTCAGAATCTTAGGCTCATGGACTCTGGCATTCTTAAGAACATTGTCAAGAAATACCTTGTGAAATGCGTAATTCCAGTTTTCCTTCGGGCTGACCAGACCTCGCTTGTGCGCCTCCTGCTTGAGATAGTCCATAACGCCGGCAATATCTATGCCGTTCGGACATCTTGTAGTGCATGTTTCGCAGGATGAGCAAACCCATATAGTGCGGCTTTTTAGAGCTTCGTCTTCCTGGCCAAGGATAATCAGCCTGATAATCTGGTCGGGATAATAATCCATAGCAAAGGTCAAAGGACATCCGTTTGTGCACTTCCTGCACTGGAAACAGGCAAGAACAGGATTTCCAGTTTTTCTTGCTATTTCCTCTGCTAACCCGAAACTGATTTCCCTGGCCGCCTCCTGAGCAAATTCCTGTTGCTCAACATGTTCAATCGTCATAGCAAACTTCCCTCCATTTTATAAAGACGTATCAAGAATTTTTCAATAAGATTATCCCAACCGACAGATTTCAGGTTAGCATAAATATCCTCGGGTCTTTCACCACCCGTAGCGGCAAGAGCTACACCGTAGGTTTGTTCTACAAGTTCATCAAGTGTCATAACATCTTTTTTCAGCCACTTCTCGGCATCTTCGTGATACATGAGCGAATCGTAAACCGAGCGCAAACTGTCCGGCTCTACCATAAGAAGCCATCCCTCACCGTACGGATCCTTTTTAGCATGGTCAGGATTCAGCATGGCTTTGTAGTTTCGGGCCACCACTTTACCGGTTACGGGAGCGAAAAATGGAGATATTTTTTCTTCACGCCGCACCATCCAGCCCTTTCTGGATTCGTAGATTTGCATGCCAATCTCCGGCAGGCGTATTTCATCGATAAATCCAACAAGCCGCCATGCAAAGTCATCCATCCCCACTCTCACAAAACCGCCGTGTTCCACTCGAGCCCAGGCATGACCCGGATGATAGAGATAATCCACCGCAAGGGCAAAACCAGCAACCATCAATATTTTTATTATACCGGGAAATTCCACGAATTGTCTTTCATACATATCCTGATCAAATTCGCAGCGAGCACAATCGTAAGCGTAGCTGCAGGTTCTCGCACCAACGTTTCCACTGAGCATATGCCGGCAAAGTTTGCTGGGAGCCTTTTCCAGCATCTCCTTCCGCCAGCTTTCCATAGTATCGCCTTCTTTTATTGCTTTCTGCATGGCTTTATCGAAGGAGCAGGTCGTGCAATCATAGGCATTCTGGCAGAGCTTGAAAATTACAACACCCGCTTTCATCCAGACGCACTGATTCTCTTGAATTCCAAATACTACCCTTCTCACCTTTTTTTGCGTTTTTGCCTTCATCGGAAAACCTCCTTTCCGATTCTTCCAATAAGGACTAGAGCAATAGTTGTACCACGCAGGAAAATGATTTCTAAAAGCCTGATTTAATTGAATGGAACGAATTTTAGCAGAGAAAAATGAAGCGAAAAAACTGTTGAATTTTTATGCAGACTGATGGAATTTACTACAGTGAGAGATTATTTTGCAGATGAAACAAAGGTAACCGCTATGCCGAGACCCAAAAAGGATAAGCCTAAAAAAGCTACAGATGCAGATATCAGCCGATTTACAAAGGCAGAGGCTCAGGATGGACAGAAACGAACCAGAATTGCAATCATAGGGGGAGGACGCCGCTGTCGATCCCTGCTCGAAATGATAGACGCTGAACGGTTTCCATGGCTGAACGCTGAAATTGTAGCCGTTGTTGATCCAAATGAGCAGGCAGTAGGGATCCAGCTTGCCAGAGAAAAAAACATTCCCACATTCAAAGATCCACGAGAATTACAGCCCGTCTCAGATCTCGATCTGGTGATAGACCTCACGGGACGTGAGGAACTCCTGAAAGAATTCATGAACGAAGGACATCCGACGGTTAAAATTCTGGGAACAACCATTTCCAGGCTTTTCATAGATCTCATTCAGCTTCAGGAAGAGCGCCTTTTTCGTGAACGTCAGCTTGCTCTCATTGAAAGCATCGTGGAAACCATTTTTTCGAGCATCCGGGACCGGGTTATGATAATGCAACCAGACATGAAAGTCCTTGATGTAAATGATGCCCTCCTTGAATGGCTTGGAATGAAAAAAGAAGACGTTATTGGAAAGCCCTGTTATCAAATTACTCATCGTTTTGCCGAACCTTGCAGCAAGCATGGAGTGCATTGTCCTCTTAAAGAGTGTATAGAAACGGGAGGAACAGGACACGCCATCCATGAACATGTAGACAGAGACAATACTGTCAGATATTGCGAAATAAGCACAGTTCCTCTGAAAAACGCTAAAGGTTCGGTTGAAGCGGTTCTTGAAGTCATAAGGGACATTACGGATGAGCTTGAAAAGAAGGTCGAACAGAAGACGAGAGCCTTCAAGAAAGACCTCGCAAGGTTAATCCACGAAGATAAAATGATAGCCCTGGGAAAACTGGTTGCAAGCGCCGTCCACGAAATAAATAACCCTCTTTCCGGCATCCACGCTCTGGCCCGCCTTATGAAAAACCGCCTTGAAGATCCAAATCCATTGAGTGACGATGAACGACAGCAGTTTTACTACTATCTCCAGCTCATAGATCAGGAATCCGCCAGATGCAGTAACATTGTGAGTAATCTTCTTTCCTTTTCAAGACAGCAGAAGATGGAACGCCGATATTTCGATGTTAATGAACTCATCCAGCGTGTTATTTTGCTCAGTAAACATAAGATGGATCTGCAGCATATCCAGGTTATAACGGAGCTTCAAGAAAACCTTCCGCAGGCCTATGGAGATCCCGGTCAGATTCAGCAGTGCCTTATAAACCTGGTCTTCAACGCTGTAGAAGCCATGCCAGATGGCGGGACACTTACGATTAAAAGCTCTTACGAAGATTTCAGGAAACAGATCCGTATAGACGTTATTGATACAGGTCACGGCATTCCGAAGGAACTGATTTCTCAGATTTTCGAACCCTTTTTTTCCACCAAAGGCAAGGACAAGGGCGTTGGTCTCGGACTGTCGGTTGTTTACGGTATAATAAAGGAACATCGGGGAAGCATATACGTTGTAAGTGAACCCGGTAAGGGATCGGATTTTATCGTAAGACTTCCCTGTGAAGAACCCAGGGCGGATGATGTGCTGAACTAAGGGGAGATACCAGATTTATGGCCCATATACGCATTCTTGTCGTGGATGATGAACTGATCGTCAGAGAATCGCTGATCGGATGGCTCAAAAAGGGCGGCTTCGATGTGGATGGAGCTTCTAGCGGCACCGAAGCTTTGAAGCGCTTCAAAGAAAAGGACTATGATTTAATTTTCCTCGACATCAAGATGCCGGATATGAGCGGGATCGACGTCCTCAAGAGCATTAAAGAGCTTTCTCCTCACACCCTCGTTGTCATGATTACCGCTTATGGATCGGTGGAAACAGCCGTGGAAGCAATGAAACTCGGTGCCAGCGATTATCTGATGAAACCCTTTGAACCAGAACACCTTGTCCTGCTGGTTGAAAAGCTTGTTCAGCAGAAAAAGCTCATAGAAGAAAACATATTCCTGAAAGAACAGGTTTCAAGAAGAACCAGGTATCAGGAACTTATCGGCTCAGCACCATGTATGCAAAAGCTTTTTGAAATAATAGAAGAAGTTGCCGCCGTTGACTCACCTGTGCTTATACAGGGTGAGACAGGAACAGGAAAGGAACTTATTGCCAAAGCCATTCATGCCAAAAGCCCTCGGCGCTTCGGTCCCTTTGTTGCCATAAACTGTGGTGCCTTTCCCGAAGGACTTCTTGAGACGGAATTGTTCGGCCATGAGGCAGGCGCTTTCACGGGGGCAGTGAAAGCGAGAAAGGGACGCATCGAAATAGCTCACGGAGGCACTCTTTTTCTCGATGAAATCGGCGAAATTCCTCTTAAGATGCAGGTCGATCTTCTAAGAGTGCTCGAAGAAAAACGCTTTCAGCGCGTGGGCGGGCGGGATTACATTCCTGTAGATTTCAGATTCATATCTGCCACTCACAAAAACCTCGAAGAAGAAATCCGTCAGGGACGTTTTCGAAAGGACTTTTACTTTCGGCTAAATGTGATCGAAATATTCGTTCCGCCTCTCAGAGAAAGAAAGGAGGATATTCCGCTTCTTGCCGAGCATTTTTTGCAGAGATTCAGACGCGAAACAAACAAGCTCGTAACGGCCATTTCTAAAGATGCTCTTAATCTGCTCACTTCCTACGATTGGCCGGGAAACGTGAGAGAACTCGAGAATGCCATAGAAAGAGCGGTGGTCCTCGCAAAAAGTCGCATACTTACCAAGGAGGATTTCGCCTTTCTGCTCCGCCAGAAACCTTTGTATGATCAGATCGAAGAGCCCAAAACACTGGAGGAGGTAGAACGACGTCATATCGAAAAAATTCTGAATGAAACGTCCTGGAACATAAGCAAAGCCGCAAAGATTCTAGGTGTTAACAGAACAACGCTCCACGCCAAAATTAAAAAATATAATCTATCACAACAATCAAGAAGTGCATGACACAATGAAAAGCGGTCAGCCGGCGGTCATTGGCGTAGTGAGCGTTGGAAAGATCGGGACTCTAGTTGCAAGAATTGTGGCAGCGTCCATTCAGGGCATTCTTGACACCCCTGTGGACATTTTAGGAGAGATAGATGTTCCTGAAGAAAGTTTCATCCTTGAAAGACGGCAGTATGACGCCGGACTGATGCTTAGAGCGCTTGAAGACCTGTCTTTAAATCATGCCTGTATTCTTGGTATTACAAATGTTGACCTCTGCATACCCGTTTTTACCTATGTTTTTGGCGAAGCTCAACTCGGTGGTAAAACTGCCATTGTCTCAACTGCTCGTCTTCACAGAGGAGAAAAGGGGGAAATAATATCAGAAAGCCTATTTTACGAGCGGATCGTTAAAGTAGCCCTCCACGAAATAGGGCATGTATTTTCCTTGTATCACTGCGAAAATGAAAAATGCGTTATGAAGTTCAGCGCCCGCCTGGATGTGCTGGATAGTCTTCCTGTTCTTTTCTGCGATCGCTGTCTGTTTCTTTTAAGAAAACTCACCAGCATGCAGACAATTCCTTGAAGGAAGGGCCTGATACGGATCTCTTGCAAAAATCTCGCTAAAAAACCGGGGCAACAGGATTGTTGCCCCGGCAAGAAAAAGCTGTGGTTTTTGATCTATCTATACCGGAGTTATTCCGTGCTTTCGATCTGGCGACTTTTCGACCTTATCAAGCGTCATTTCAAGAGCTCTGATAAGTTTTATACGTAATTCCGCCGGCTGTATAATGTCATCCACATGCTGGAGGCTTGCTGCATAGGTGGGATTTACATACTTTTCCATGAATTCAGCCTCCCGTGCTGCTCGAGTTGCTTCCGGGTCTGGAGACGCCGCAATTTCCTTCCTGAACAGGATATTTACGGCGCCCTGAGGTCCCATGAGACATATCTCAGCCGTTGGAAGGGCATAGACAATATCGGCTCCGAGGTCTTTACTGCACATCGCCAAATAACCACCAGCGTAAGCCTTTCTCACAACACATGTGATCTTTGGAACTGTAGCTTCTGCGTAGGCATAGAGCATCTTAGCGCCGTGTCGAATTATTCCGTTGTGTTCAGATCTGGTGCCTATCAGAAAGCCGGGAACATCCTGAAGGTTTATAAGAGGAATGTTGAAGGCATCACAGAACCGGATGAATCTTGAGCCCTTATCGGAAGCGTTGTAATCCAGAGCTCCGTTATATTTCATGGGGTTGTTCGCCACAATTCCAACCACATGTCCGTTAAGACGAGCAAAGCCTATAATGAGATTCGTCGCAAATTCTTTTTTTATTTCAAAGAACGAGCCTTTATCCACTATTGCTTCCACAACCTTTCTCATGTTGTAGAGCTTTTTCTGGTCTGTCGGAATGAGTTCCTCAAGCTCAGGAGTGCGCCGATCTGGAGAGTCATCAGGTTCTCTGTAAGGTGGCTTCTCCTTGTTGTTCAGCGGAAGATAGGAAAGAAGTTGTCGCGTCTTGGCGAGGCATTCTCTATCGTCTGCCCATGTGCCGTCGGACACTCCGGTGATCCGAGCATGAACATCGGGCCCTCCCAGTGACTGTTCATCGGTTTTTTCGTATACGACGGCTTCTACCAGCGGAGGCCCTGCAATGAACATCGAGCTTGTTTTATCCACCATGAAGATGAAATCCATGAGAGCTGGAGAATAGGCCTGTCCTCCGGCGACTGGCCCCATGATGAGCGCAATTTGCGGAACGACTCCTGAAGCCTGAACGTGGCGATAAAATAGCTGACCATACTGAGAGAGCGCTCCCATCTGCTCCGTGACTCGAGCGCCACCTGAATCGTTAATCCCCACCACCGGATAGCCATAGGTTCTGGCCATGTCAATGATTTTACAGATTTTCTTTCCATGCCGTTCACCAAAAGTGCCCGCTACCACCGTGAAATCCTCGGAATAAACCATGCATCCACGGCCGTTGACTTTTCCGAAACCTATAATTACGCCGTCTGCCGGAAGTTCCTTTTTGTCCAGACCGTATTCCCGCCCGATGGGTGTCGCGAAAAGATCGTATTCTTCAAAGGTGCCCGGGTCAAAGAGCAAATCGA
>CAZWJX010000031.1:0-5155 GCA_964634695.1 uncultured Syntrophobacterales bacterium
CCCTTCTGTATCGCCCATTCGCTCAACTTCATAGTGAGTATATTTGAATATATTCCTATACTAAAGTCAACACATTTTTTAGCTGTTAAAAAACCCCTTTTCGAAGTCATCAACTGCTTTACGAAAAGCATCCGGCACTCTAACCGGTTTTTTTGATTCTCGATCTATCATCACATTCACGATATGACCATCGGCTATCATCTGTTCACCTCTGAAAATAGCGAGCTGGAAGGTAAAACTTGAATTACCTATATGGGAAATCCTTGCACCAACCTGAAGTTCATCATCGAAGAAGGCTTCCCCCCGGTAGCGGCACAGAGCTTCAACGGTGTAAAAGTCATAACCATCCTCTAACAACCTGTCATAGCTGTAGCCGATGGCTCTCATGTAGTCTGTGGTGCCAATGTCGAAATATACCAGGTAGTTTGCAAAATAGACGTGCGCCTGAGCATCTGTATCGGCATAACGCACTCTTACGGTTGTTTTAAATTTAAAGGTTTCCTGACCTTCGGCCATAATCTTCTCTCATTCGGCCGTCTCGATGTTGCTGTTTACCAGCCGTTGAAGATCTTTCCCCACTTTAAAAAAAGGCAATCGTTTGGGATTAACTTTTATCAATTCTCCCGTTCTGGGATTTCTCCCTTTGTAACCATCATAGGATTTCACCTTAAAACTACCAAATCCTCTTATCTCAATTCGATCTCCTTTTATAAGAGCCTCTTCAAGCACCTGAAAAGTCTTGTTGACTATCATTTCGGCAATTCTCACAGGAATTCCCTCGGCTTTTGCAAACTTTGTAATGAGCTCGCTCTTGGTCATAGTGTTCGCCTCCTATTTTTTGATGGGTACAATACGATCCAGGTTTTTCATATAAGGCCTTAAAGCTTCGGGAATCACAACGCTACCGTCTTCTTGCTGATAGTTTTCAAGAATAGCAACAACCGTTCTACCTACAGCCAGTCCGGAACCGTTCAAAGTATGAACCAGTTCTGTTTTCTTCTTCCCCTTACGCCTGAACCTGATGTCTGCCCGCCTAGCCTGAAAATCTTCGAAGTTACTGCAGGAGGAAATTTCTCTGTAAGCGTTCTGTCCCGGCAGCCAGACTTCTATATCGTATGTTTTCGAAGCAGCAAACCCGAGATCCCCGGTGCATAAACTGACCACTCTGTAATGAAGTCCAAGAGCCTGTAATATGGACTCTGCATCGGCAAGAAGGGACTCAAGTTCCCGATAAGAATCCTCGGGTTTCACTATCTTTACCAGCTCAACTTTGTTGAATTGATGCTGTCTTATAAGTCCTCTCGTATCCTTACCGTAAGAACCGGCTTCAGACCGAAAACATGGTGTATAAGCCGTATAATACTTCGGCAACTCGTCTTCATCGAGAATCTCGCCCGCGTGAATGTTTGTAACAGGAACTTCGGCGGTTGGCACAAGGTAGTAATCCCAGCCTTCCAGTTTGAAAAGATCGTTCTTGAATTTGGGAAGCTGTCCTGTTCCGAACAGACTGTTTGAGTTGACAATAAAAGGCGGGAGCACTTCGGTGTAACCATGACGGGTTGTGTGCATATCGAGCATGAAATTTATGAGAGCGCGCTCAAGTTCTGCTCCGGGCCCCCAGTACAGGGCAAATCTAGCACCGGTCATCCTGGCCGCTCTCTCAAAATCCAGAATACCGAGATTTTCACCTATATCCCAGTGGGGCTTAGGTTCGAAGCTAAATTGGGGCTTCTCTCCCCACACCTTGACAACCGGGTTATCCCTTTCATCCTTACCAAAAGATACGGACTCGTGGGGCATATTAGGGATAAAAAAGAGAATCTCTTTGAGCTGTTCTTCAATTTGCGAAAGTTCCTTATCAAGTTCTTCAATGCGCTGAGAAAGCTGCCGGGACTTTTCGACAAGAGCCGTCGTGTCTTGTTTATCTTTCTTAAGCTTTGCTATTTCATCGGAGATTCGGTTTTTTTCGTGCTTTAGTTGTTCAACTTCTTTAAGAAGCTCTCTCCGCCGTCCATCAAGACTTTTAAACTGAGAAAGATCAATGTCCAGCTGGCGGTTTCTTAACATGGCTTCCACTTCGTCTATGTGATCTCGCACAAACTTGATATCCAACATTGCCGTCTCCTTCCGGGAAAGCTTGGCTTACTTTATTGCGACTTCGTTTTCTCTGCTCCTTGCTGAGCCCCTGCAGGTTTTTCCGCCTCCGCGCTTACAAATTCGATGCTATAATCGGACAATTCATCGATTGGCGGCAAGTTATAAAATACCACCATAAACGAGACCTTATCACCCGGTTTTATGCGAACGTTGGACAGGTTGTTACCTTCCCTTCGCATCATGCGTTCCTGAATCTTGTCAACTGTAAGCTGAGTAAGTTCTTCTTTTGTCATGATATTTCCCGCATAAAACCGCTGGCTGAGAAGCGGCTTTCCGTTTGTGCCGATTAATTTACCTTCAAGCAAGACAAAACTGATATTCGTATTGGATTTATTCGTAACTTCTCCCTGTACAACGAGTATCTGACCAACCTGCACATTTTCAATAAAGAAGGCCTGAGTTTGCGGATTAAGTTGAACTGTAGCTTTTGTGGGCTGCGAAAGATCTTGCTCGGGTTGAATTGTTCCGGATTTTTTTGAAAGATACTTATAGCCTAAAAGGCCTGCAATGACCAGAATTACAATCCCTACAACGACGAGCTTATTGACGGCAAAATAAGAAGGCCGCTTAGCAGCCAATGGTTTCTTAGAAATTCTTTCCGAAGCTTTGTCGATTTCTTCTTCCGTCTCATCGCTTAAAGGCGGGAAATCGTCTGATGCAGTCTCAGTCCTGGCCGAGACTTTTTCTACGTCATCATCAAAGGAGTCATCCAGAACTATAACTTTCTCGCTTTTTTGCTGTTCGTCTCCGGCGGGAGCAAGATCTAGAGTAAAAACATGCCGGCATCTGGAGCATCTAACCTTTATCTTATCTTTCTTTACCTTGGTGGTATCAACCTTAAACTTGGTTCCACATGATTCGCATGTAACTATCATAGAAAATCTCCCGTTCAGTCTCCAGAAAAACACACTTCGTAAATACCGTTCAGATTACGATAACATTCAGAGTAATCAAGACCATAACCTACCAGAAAACCTTTCTCAACCTTAAAACAGCAATAATCTACCTGCACCGGGCATGTTCGACGTTCTGGTTTATCAACTAACACGCAAACTTTAATAGATGCAGGATGTCGCTGTTTAAGATACTTAACAACCCAGTCCAGGCTAAGGCCTGTATCTACAATGTCTTCCACAACCAGAACGTCTTTTCCTTCAATGGGCAATTCTACATCCTTCGTGACATGGACGGTTCCACTGGATTCCGCCTGTAATCCATAACTAGAAATTCTTATAAAATCGACTTTCACCGGAATGGATATGTGCCTAACTAGATCGGCCAGAAAAACAAAGGCTCCTTTCAAAATTCCTACGACAACAAGTTCATTTTTACCAGCGTAATCCCTGTTAATCTGGCTGGCAATATCCTCGATTTTTGCTCTTACTGACTCTCGATCGATAATACATTTAAGAGTATGGGGCTTCATCCATCCGTTCTCCTGAAGTCGAAATAAAGATCATATATATCAGCTTTTTTCCCCTGCGCTCTCACTTTGGAAGAAAATCTTAGAAAAGTCAACCACTCAACACTTACAGAAGGTTGACCGAATTACTACAATTTCAAACCTAAGCCGTGAGTCCGTTCGAAAATTGCGTAACTGTATAGTTTTGTGTCATTGCGAGTCGGAGCGGAGCGAAGGCGAAGCAATCTCGCCATTGCTTTTTATTAGATTGCCACGGCCACTTAATAGCCTCCCAATGACACAAGAAGCGCACAATTATGCAATTTTCGAATATGCTCGCTAAACCGCTGAAACCGTTGTACCGGCCAAAAGTGTATGGGGACGGCGTACATGGAATAAGAGCAGGATACTATGCTGGCAAACTCTTGATAGTCACAGTTTCCAGCCCTTATTATCTCTTGCTTTATTTCAAAGCCTTTTCTAGAATGGTTCTGATAAGGGTTTTCGGGGCAAACATTAGGGCAACAAGAGGAAGAGCACTATGCGAAAGATGATAATACCAATTTTGGGTGCCTGTTTTCTTGTCGTAATAACCATCAATTGTGCCATAGTGTACGCCGAAAATTACGTAACAGACAGGGTTGAAATACAGTTTCGCTCGGGTCCCGGCTCCGGAAATAAGCTGATTGGAACCCTCACCCCTGGTATTCAGGTAGAAGTGAAAAAGGAACAAAACGGCTGGTGTCTGGTAGTGCCTAAAGAAGGGCCTTTTCAGGGTAAAGAAGGATGGGTTTCTAAAAAACACATCACAAACACCCCGCCTATTCCAAGAGACATGGCACAGCTGATAGAAGAAAACAAGAGTCTTAAAACGACGATAACACAGTATGAAAACGAGGTAGCTTCTCTAAAGCAGACTATCTCTTCACTGGAAAAAGAACTGGAAGAATCGAAAGCTCAATACGCCAAACTACAGTCAGATGCGTCAGAATTTTTGACCTTAAAACAGGCTCATGGGGCTCTCCAACAAAGCATCGCGGCGCTTAAGGAAGAAAAAGAAAAACTTCAGAAGGAACGGGCGCAAGCGATAAATGCAGAACGTATTCGCTGGTTTTTAGCAGGTGCTGGTGTTCTTTTCCTGGGCTGGCTTATAGGTTTACTGATGGGGCGAAAACAGAAAAAAAGAGACTACATAATCTCTTACTGGCGGTAGTGGGTTATCGTTAGGGAGCGGGGAATCAGGCGCCAAGCCATACATTAACTGTCAGGTTTTGTGATATGGACCTGTGAGCAGTCAGTGCCAAAGAATTCCTTGACTTGGCGGCTGGAAAGATATAATTAAAAACCGGATTTGCGAGCGGGCATAGCTCAGTTGGTAGAGCACAAGCTTCCCAAGCTTGGGGTCGCGGGTTCGAGGCCCGTTGCCCGCTCCAGAGGATCAAACACAGGAGCCCGGTGAGCTCACACAATTTTCTGAACGGCGGTGACGTTGTAAATCGGTTTATCGGCTCACCACTTTTAAAAGTCCCTTATTGAGGGGGTGCTTCTAAATAGAGGTGCCTGCTTCGATTAGTGGACGGATCAATGATGGGGGAT
>CAZWJX010000031.1:5273-19927 GCA_964634695.1 uncultured Syntrophobacterales bacterium
AGCCATAGCAAAGGGTTGAACCTGTAAATGATCTGGTTCTGCTAAGATGAAGTGGGCGCTTTGCCCACTTTTTTTTTGGAGGATAAGGTAGAGGTGGCAGTAAATAAAGATTTTGTGGATGAGTTAAGATCCATGATTGAACCTGTGATAAATGCTGAGGGTGTGGAACTGCTCGACCTTGAATTTCGACGGGAACGCCAGGGATACGTGCTGAGAATTTTCATTGACCATCCTGACGGCATAACCATAGACGACTGTTCCAGAGTAAGTTCAACTCTCAGCGACTTCCTTGATGTCGCGGATCCAATCCACCACACCTACCATCTCGAAGTATCATCGCCAGGGCTGGATAGACCATTGAGGAAACCAGCACACTTCGAAAGATATGTGGGAAGTATCATCACAGTAAAAACCTTATCCTCAATATCAAACAGAAAGAAATTCAAGGGGTTTCTCAGAGCGGTTTCGGAAAGTGAAATAGTGGTAGAGTGTGATGGAGTAAGCTTTACAATACCCTTAGAATCCATAGACAGAGCAAATTTAGCTTATTTCGAAACAGAAAAAGCCTTGAAGATGAAAAAACAGAAGAAAATTCCTTTGTGCGATAAGTAAAGGAGATAGAAAAAGCATGACAAGTGAGCTAGCACGGCTTATCGAGCAGGTCAGTAGAGAAAAAGGGATTGAGAGGGAGGTTCTTATCGAAGCTATTGAAGACGCTATAGCTACGACGATACGAAAAAAAATCGGATCGAAAGCTGACATAATGGTCAGATGGGATGATGAACGAGGTGAAATTGAGGCGATAAAGTTTTATAAGGTGGTCGAAAAAGTTCAGGACCCGGACTGGGAAATCTCCCTTGAAGAAGCATCCCAGTATGACCCTGAAGCGGAGGTAGGAGACGAAGTTGGTGTATTGCTGGATCCGGCTAAACTAGGCCGTATCGCCGCCCAGACGGCAAAGCAAATCATTGTTCAGAGACTTCGGGATGCTGAAAGAGATGCGGTATATGAAGAATTCAAACATCGTCGCGGAGAAATAATACACGGCGTTGTGCAAAGAGTTGATAAGACGGGAATCACAATAAACCTGGGCAAAGCCGAAGCTTTCCTTCCCGTGAAAGAACAGATCCCTCAGGATAATTACAGACCCGGTGATAGAATCCGGGCTTATCTGATGGAAGTGAAGAAATCAGGCAAAGGTCCCCAGATAATAGTAAGCCGGACACATCCCTCATTCCTGATTCAGCTGTTCGCCCTTGAAGTCCCGGAAATTCAGGAAGGAATCGTGAGCATCATTGCCGCGGCCAGAGAACCGGGTTCCAGAGCTAAAATCGCCGTAGTGTCTAAAGATCCAACTGTCGATCCCATAGGTGCCTGCGTGGGAGTAAAAGGAAACCGGGTCCAGAAAGTCGTTCAGGAACTTCGTGGGGAAAGAATAGATATCGTCCAGTGGAGCGCAGATCCGGCCAAGTTTGTCGTTAACGCTCTGGCTCCGGCCGTTATAACCAAGGTCGTAATAGATCAGGCAAATCAGGCAGTTGAAGTTATAGTGCCCGATGACCAGCTATCTCTCGCTATCGGGAAGCGAGGACAAAACGTAAGACTGGCTGCCAAACTTACAAACTGGAAAATAGATGTCACCAGCGAAACACGATACGAACGCAGAAAAGATCCGAGATATATGAGATTTCTTAGCCTGCCGGATATGACAGAAGACCTGGCAGATTTTCTATTTGACGAAGGTATTACAACTCTAGAAGAGTTCGTCAATACCGATACAGGCTATCTGGAGTCCATTATGGGACTTTCAAAATCCACAATAGAAAGCCTGAAGGAAGAGGCTCGGCAGGTAATTGAAAAACAGGCAAGTCCAGAGTAGAGGTGAAATGCTGGAAACCGGAAAGAAGAACCATGTCCCCATAAGAACCTGTATAGTCTGCGGGAGCAAAAGGCCTAAGAAAGAACTCTTGAGGCTTGCTCTGAACCCCAACGGTTCCGTTGTCCTTGATCCTTCACAGAAGATGAGCGGGCGAGGCGCATACGTCTGTCCCGAATGCATATCGCAGTTGAAATGGAACAAAAGGCTCGAAAGAGCCTTCCGGGGGCAAGCCAGAAAACTGGAAATTTCGCAAACTCAGTTTGCATCTGTCTATCCGTCATTGCGAGGCCACGAAATGGTCGTGGTCAACCTCATGAAGACAGAACAACAGGAGATTGCTTAGCTTCGCTCGCAATGACTCATTAATTTTAAGGGAGCACAGCATGGCGCGGTTAAGAGTTCACGAACTTGCAAAAGAGCTGAACGTATCACCCGAAGAACTCATGGATAAAATGAACGAGCTGGGAATTCCGTTCAAAGATACCATGAGTATTATCAGCAACGATGACGCAAACTACATCCGGCGTTTCTTCAAAAAATACGCAAAGCCATCCCGTCGCGGTATCGACGAGATTCTGGCCACTGCTAAGCGGGTTATTGTGAGAAAGCGACCGAAAAAGGAACAAAAAGAACCTGAAGCAGAACATATAGAAGAAGAAACACCGGCTCTTGCTGAGCTTCCATCAGAAACCGTGCCAGTAGAATCAGTACCCGTAGAGTCGATAGAAGAGACGGTAGAGCCTGCTCCCACAGAAGAAGTTAAAGAAACTATCGAAGAAATTACTGAAGTAGCTGGCGTAGAAATACAGGAGTCACAGGAAACCATAGCGCCCGAAATACAGGTGGTGGAGGAAGGGGACATGGGGCGTTTTCAGGACTCAATCGAACGACTTCAAGAAGAAGTCTTTGCTGAAGAAAGGGAGATTTCGGTCGAGCCAGAGATTGCCAAAATAGAGCCGGAAGAAAAAGTTGAAGAAAGAGCTGCGGTGCCGGAACCTGTTCATGCGGTAGAAGAGCAAACCATAGAGATAGAAACTACACCGATTTCTGAAGCCATTGAAGTGAAGGAAGAAATTGTCAAAGAGGAAATGGATTCTCTTGCCGGACAAATAGCGGAAGATCAAAGAATCGAAATGGTAAAAGAGGCGGTGGAAGAAAAGATCCCCGAACTGGTTCCGGAGGAAGAGTCTGAATCTTCACCGCATGCGGCCGCCATTGAATCTCCTGCCGAAGAGGGTGAACGGGAAGAAGAAAGACGACAGAAACCAAAAAGAAGACGTCGAAGAAGGAGAAAACCAAAAAAAGAAGAGCCGGCAAAGATCATACAGCGTCCCGAAATTATCCCCCATGATGAAGAAGACCACGAGGACGTTTTAGAAGCCAAGGTGCGTGGAAAAATACTTGTGGATGATGAGGCTCCCAAAAAGCCCATCAAAGCCCCTAAAAAGTTCCGCGCAAAGGAAGATATCAAGTTAGATCGAGAAGACGAAGAAGTTGCTCCTCCACCCAAGTTTTTGAAGCCTCGGCGTGATGAAAAGGAAAGCCTGACAAAAGAGGAACCGGCCATCGTAAAGAAGGCGGAACCTGCAGCGCCGAGCACGCTTCCACCAAAAGCAACCAAAAGAAAAATACGTATAGAAGAAGCCATAATAGTTAGCGAGCTTGCTCATCAAATGGGCGTAAAGGCTACCGAAGTTATAAAAAAGCTTCTTCTGTTGGGGCTGCCCGTTACTGTAAACCAGGCAATCGACTTTGACACGGCGTCGCTCGTAGCGGCTGAATTCGGCTACGAAGTAGAGAAAAAAGGCATTGAAGAAGAAACTATTCTTGCCACTCAGGAAGACCGTCCGGAAGACCTGCGTCCCCGTCCTCCTGTTGTAACCGTAATGGGACATGTAGATCATGGAAAAACATCGTTACTGGATGCTATTCGACATACTAACGTAACATCTGAAGAAGCCGGCGGAATCACACAGCACATCGGCGCATATCATGTTCATCTGGAAAAAGGCGACATTGTATTCCTCGACACTCCCGGCCACGAAGCCTTTACAGCAATGAGAGCTCGAGGCGCAAAGGTAACGGACATCGTTATTCTGGTTGTGGCTGCCGATGATGGTGTCATGCAGCAGACAATCGAAGCTATAAATCACGCTAAGGCCGCTCAGGTTCCCATCATTGTCGCCATAAACAAGATAGATAAGCCCAACGCCAATCCGGAGAAAGTGAAACGAGAACTTGCCGAGCATGGGCTTATTCCCGAAGAATGGGGGGGCAACACCATAATGGTCGAAGTTTCAGCAAAGAAAAAGATCGGAATCGAAGACCTGCTTGAAATGGTGCTCCTCCAGGCCGAAATTATGGAACTTAAGGCAAACCCGAACAAGCCAGCTCGAGGCAGGGTGATCGAAGCCAAGCTCGAAAAGGGGCGAGGTCCTGTTGCTACGGTTCTCATTCAGGAGGGAACTCTGAAGCTCGGCGATGCCTTTGTATGTGGCGTCCACTACGGGAAGGTGCGAAATATTTTTAACGATCGTGGACAGAGAATAGAATCGGCCGGACCTTCTATGCCGGTCGAAGTTATAGGACTTTCTGGAGTTCCACAGGCGGGAGATGATTTTGCCGTCGTTGCTGATGAAAAACAGGCCAGAACTCTGGCTGAACACCGACTGAGAAAACAGCGAGAGCGGGAGATTTCCCTTTCCACCAAGGTCACGCTGGAAAAACTCTACGAGCAAATTCGAGAAGGACAGCTCAAAGAATTCAACCTTATCCTTAAAACCGACGTCCAGGGATCTCTTGAAGCACTTACCGAAGCTATCAAGAAGCTTTCTCATCCCGAGATCAAGATCAACATTATCCATGCGGCTACGGGAGCAATAAGCGAAAACGATATAATGCTCGCTTCAGCCTCCAACGCCGTTGTTATCGGCTTCAACGTGAGACCGGACGCAAAGGTTGAAGAGCTGGCTCAGCGAGAAAAGGTCGATGTAAAATTCTACAACGTCATCTACCAGCTCATAGACGACATAAAAGCTGCAATGGCCGGTCTGCTCGAGCCAGAGTATCAGGAGAAAGTCCTTGGTCGAGCCGAAGTGAGACAGACATTCCATATCTCGAAGGTCGGAACGGTGGCAGGGTGCTATGTACAAAGTGGTGTTGTCCAGAGAGGTGCCAAGGTTCGAGTGCTTCGAGATCAGGTGGTCGTTTATGATGGAAAGATAGCATCACTCAAGAGATTCAAAGAGGATGCTCGAGAAGTCAAAGCCGGCTTTGAATGCGGTATCCTTATTGAGAATTTTAACGATGTAAAGGTCGGCGACGTTCTTGAAGTTTACACGATGGAAGCCGTAAAACCATCCATTGACAATTTATCTTCCCATAAGGAAGATTCAAAGGATGGACGATAAAATGTCAATGACGGTTGGAATCTCGCGGATTACTCTTATCATACCGGAAGGCATGTCTCTCAAGGCAAAGAGGAAGGTGGTCAAAAGCCTTGTAGAGAAGTGCCGAAACAGATTTAACGCCTCCGTCGCCGAAGTAGATGATCATGAATTGTATCAGAAAACAACTCTGGCCATTGCCGTGGTCGGAAAGGATGGAAGAACGGTAAACGCTGTTCTCGACAAGATAGCGGAATACATGGACTCGCTAAAACTCGCGGAAATTATCGACCAGGATATTGAACTCATACGCTACTGAGGAGACGGAGTGTAAAATCGTAACGATGTGGGGTAAAAATACACCGACAGGTATGAAACCTGCCGGGAGACAAAAAAACTAAAGAGGAAAACCATGAGGAAGTATCCTCGAAAGTTGAGAGTCGCGGATCTTATCAAGGAAGAGATTGCTTACATTATTCAGCGAAAGGTAAAGGATCCGCGAATACAGGGAATAACGGTAACCAACGTTCGTATGACGGATGATCTCAAGGAGGCGAAGATCTTTTATTGCGTCACGTTCCATAAAGTTGATCGAGCTGAACTGTCCGGCGCCATAGAAAGTGCTACAGGATTTATACGAAAAGAGCTTTCCGAACGGATACATTTGCGATCGGTCCCGAAATTGTCTTTTGTCTATGATGACTCCTTTGAGTTTAGCGAACGAATTGAGCGGCTTATTGGAACGCTAAAACCGAAAACTGATACGCAGGATCCATTATGATGGAGAAATCAATCGAACATAAAGATCTTCCGCAAATCGGCGAGCGAGAAGATGAACTTCTCAAAAAAATTGCGGAACACATAAACAGCGGCACCTCCTATGTTCTTGTAACCCATGTGCACCCCGACGGAGATGCCGTTGGATCTATTCTGGCTCTTCAGGCCGTTCTTAAAAGTATGGGCAAAAAGGTTAAAAGTTTTTGCGAAGACGGCATACCTTCCACGTTTCAATTTCTGGAAGGCGCAAAGGACATCCTGAGCGATGTGCAGGATAATCCTGTATCACCTTCCGATACGGTGATCTTTCTGGATTGTGGGGCTATAGATAGATGCGGGAAAAATCTTCTTAAAATGCTTACCCCTTCTAATTTCATCATCAACATTGACCATCATATTCAGGAAAACCCCTTTGGAAACCTCTTCTGGGTTAAGACATCATTTAGCAGCACCTGTGAAATGATCTTCGAACTCCTGTCATTTATGAATATAACCATTACCCCTGACGTTGCCGCGTGCCTTTACACGGGTATTCTGACAGACACAGGTTCATTTCAATTTTCAAACACATCCCGCAGAGTCCTTGAAATTGCGGCAACACTGACATCCTACGGGGCCGATCCGCATTACATAGCCGAACAGATATTTGAGTCTTCCCCGCCTCGGCAAGGTTCTTGAGACTCTCAGGTATCTCAGGAACTACACCATAGCAACAGCGCGACTTACAAAAAAGATGCTTCAGGAAACGGGCGCAAAATCTCAGGATGGTGAAGGCTTTGTCAATATGCTCCGGCAGGTCGGACCCGTAAGGGTATCCGTACTATTTCGAGAAGATGATAATGGAATAATCCATGTAGGGCTGAGATCTAAAGGTTCCGTCGATGTTGCCAGATTCGCCCGGAAGTTTGGCGGAGGAGGACATGTAAATGCATCAGCCTGCCGAATTGAGGGAACAATAGAATCCGTTGAAGATCTGATTCTTCCATCCTTGAGTAACTACCTTGACGAAGAGATCGGCGGAAAATGAAAAGGAGCAAGCATTTTTTCAATCTAGATGGGATAATGATCGTCAATAAGCCTGTGGACATGACATCGTCCGAAGTGGTTCGACGAGTAAAACAGTGGCTTAATCCCAAAAAGATCGGGCACGGCGGAACTCTTGATCCCTTTGCCGAAGGTCTTCTGGTTCTTCTTATCAACCGGGGAACGAAAATAGCCGACCAGTTCCTGGATGATGATAAAACCTATGAATTCACGATCCTGTTCGGTTACGAAACCGACACTCTCGATCGAACAGGAAAGATTATCCATACCTATGACGGTCCTCCTGTAGATCGAGAAACGCTCGAAAAGGTTTTATCGCAGTTTCGGGGTAATTTAAAACAGCGCATCCCAGCCTACGCGGCGGCCAGAGTAGACGGAAAACGTCTTTACAAACTTGCCAGGCAGGGCATAACGGTTGAAGCTCCATCGAAAGAGGTTACGGTGTATGAATTGGATTTGATAAATTACGAATGGCCCCGGGCGACGTTCAGAGCGAGATGCTCTAAAGGCACCTATGTTCGCCAGCTTGGAGCCGACATAGCAAGGGCAGCGGGTTGCTTCGGCACTCTGGAGCATCTCATAAGGACTCAGAGCGGACGGTTTTCTCTTCAGGATGCCTGGACACTCGAAGAAGTCAAATCTCATATAGATGCAGGACAGGCAGAGAGACTGCTCATTCCTCTTGCAGATGCTCTGGATCATCTGCCTGCTGTATCAGCAAATGGAGAAGAAATGGAAAAACTTAAACACGGGCAAATCAACCACTCCCTGGCAGTCAAAGCAAAGGAAGTGGTGACTTCTGATCACAGTCCTGTGAGGATCCTTAACGACACACAGGACACTTTACTGGCTCTGTGGTGGCCTCAGAGAGGTATAACCCATAAACGTCATTTGAAGGTGCTAATCTGACGAGAAAAACGAAAGGAGGGTAAAAGCCGTGGCATTGACTCCTGAAAAAAAGAAAGAAATCATCGAAACATTCAAAACTCATCCCAGTGACACAGGGTCTCCCGAGGTGCAGATCGCTCTTTTAACGGAGAGGATCAGATACCTGACAGAACATTTCAAAGTTCACAAAAAAGATTACCACTCAAGGCGAGGTCTCCTTAAGCTTGTAGGACAGCGAAGAAAGCTTTTGAACTATCTAAAATCCAGAGACATAAACCGATATCTTAGCCTCATCGACCGGTTAGGATTGAGAGGCTAATTTAAAAAAGATACAAGCCAGAAGGAGTCCATACAGGTTATGAACACAGCAACTATTGCTGTATCAGAAAAAGTTGGCGACCGGACACTTACTATTGAAACCAATCATATAGCCCGGCAGGCAAGTGGTGCTGTCTGGGTAAGATATGGTGATACGGTGGTGCTGGTCGCCGCAGTTCGGGACGAAAAAACCCGTGAAAATGTGGACTTCGTCCCGCTTATGGTCGATTATCAGGAAATGAGCTATGCGGCGGGCAGAATCCCCGGCGGTTTCTTCCGTCGGGAAATAGGTCGCCCCAGCGAAAAGGAAATTTTAACATCCCGGCTTATCGACCGACCCATACGGCCATTATTTCCCAAAGGATATAATCACGAAGTCCAGATTATTGCTACCGTGCTATCGGTCGATCAGGAACATGAACCCGATGTGCTTGCCATAACCGGAGCTTCGGCGGCTCTGCATATTTCCGATGTTCCTTTCGGAGGTCCTATAGGGGCGGTGAGAGTGGGACGAGTTGATGGCCAGTTCATTATCAACCCGAGCATGGAGCAGCTCTCCAGAAGTGACATAAATCTGGTGGTAGCCGGCACTAGAAACGCCATTGTGATGGTTGAAGGCGGAGCGATCTTTGTGCCCGAAGAAGACCTCCTCGAAGCTCTGGAAATAGGCCACAAAGCTATACAGCCCATCATAGACATTCAGGAGGAACTTCGAGAAAAAGTCGGTCGTGAAAAGCAAGTCTTTGTAATCCCCGAGAAATCTCCTGAACTTGTTGAAGAAGTAAGGGCTCTCGCACTTGAGCCCATGCGTGATGCAATGACAACACCCGAAAAAATGCTCCGTAAAGAGAAAAAGAAAACTCTTCGCGAACAAATTGTTGCGTCTCTTGCCGAGAAATACCCCGATTCCCAGAAGGAAATTGAAGACATCTTGCAGGAACTGGAACGAGAAATAGCCCGTAAGATGATAATCGAAGAGGGGCGGCGAATCGACGGACGGAGCATGAACGAGATTCGACCGATCGAAATAGCCGTCGGCGTGCTGCCGCGCACTCACGGATCGGCAATGTTCCGTCGAGGAGAAACTCAGGTCCTGGCCGTCACAACTCTCGGATCTTCTTCCGATGAGCAGAAAATTGAGGCGCTGACGGGCGAAACATTCAAGTCCTTTATGCTTCACTACAACTTCCCGCCATTCTGCGTCGGGGAAGTAAAACCGCTTAGAGGGCCAAGTAGAAGGGAGATCGGGCACGGCGCTCTGGCTGAAAGAGCAGTCCAGCCCATTCTTCCTGATTCGGAAAAATTTCCATACACCATACGAGTGGTCTCGGAAGTGCTGGAATCCAACGGATCCAGTTCTATGGCAACAGTCTGCGGAGCAACCCTTTCTCTTATGGATGCCGGCGTTCCTGTAAAGGACATGGTAGCAGGCATCGCCATGGGACTCGTGAAAGAAGGCGATCGCATAGCAATCCTTACCGACATCATCGGAGATGAAGATCATCTCGGAGATATGGACTTCAAAGTTACGGGAAACGAAAAGGGCGTTACGGCACTCCAGATGGACATTAAAATTTCCGGCATAACCCGCGAAATCATGCGTCAGGCTCTGGAAGAAGCCAGAAAAGCTCGACTCGCCATTCTAGAAAAGATGCGATCTGTGATAAGTGCTCCTAGGCCCGAACTTTCACCTTACGCTCCGAGAGTCATCACAGTTCAGATTCCACCGGAAAAAATCAGAGATGTCATCGGTCCCGGCGGTAAGGTGATACGGCAGATTATTTCCGAGACTTCCACAAAGATAGACATCGAAGAAACGGGGCGAGTGATAATAATGGGACCTTCTCTTGAATCATGTGAGAAGGCTGCGGAAAAGATAAAACTTCTTACCATGGAACCTGAAGTGGGCCAGGTTTACATGGCAAAAATAACGAGAATTACCGATTTTGGAGCTTTTGCCGAAATTCGCCCCAATCTGGAAGGGCTGATTCATATTTCTCAACTGGATACCAAACGAGTCAAGAAAGTAAGCGATGTTGTGAAAGAAGGGGATGAAGTTTTAGTCAAAGTCATAGAAATAGACAAAGATGGAAGATTTAAACTAAGTCGAAAGGCCCTTATGGAAAAACCCGAAGCAGATCATCATCGCCGTCATCCGAAAAGAACTTAGACTATGGCTGAAAAAACGGTTCTTCCGAGCGGGATTAGAATAATTACGGAAAAGATCCCCCTTTCTCATGTGGTTTCTGTGGGATTCTGGATCAACGCCGGCTCCAGAGACGAACAAAGCTCCCTCGAAGGTATAACCCACCTTCTGGAACACATGCTGTTCAAGGGAACAAGCCGGCGTTCTACAAGAGAAATAGCGAAAGAGCTGGATGCTCTGGGGGGATATTCCAACGCTTTTACAACGAAAGAAAACCTGTGCCTTTATGGAAAAGTGCTGGATAAACATCTCCCCAAATTGCTGGATGTGTTTCTGGATATCCTGCTTGAATCCAGATTCGATCCGGATGAACTGGAAAGGGAACGACAGGTAATTCTTCAGGAAATAAGCATGGTGGAAGATTCACCTGAAGAGTACATCCATACACTATTTTGCGAAAAATTCTGGTCAGGTCATCCTCTAGGGCACCCGATATGTGGCTATCGATCCTCCGTGCTGTCCATAACACGAAACGACCTCATAAGCTACAAAGACAGTATAATTCATCCCTGCCAGCTTCTTATTACCGCAGCGGGAAATATAGAACACGAACAGTTCGTTGAAATGCTGGAACCTGCTCTCAGGGCACTCCAGCCCGATGCCAGCTGTCGTAACAACAGAAATAGCCCTCGGGGAGCTACTTTTCGGGAATGGATTCCAAGGGAACTGGAACAGGTTCATATATGCATAGGGACTCAGGGTGTTTCTCTGCGAGACCCTTCGCGCTTTTTCTGGTACGTATTCAACATGATATTCGGAAATAGCATGAGCAGCAGGCTGTTTCAGGAGGTCAGAGAAAAGCGCGGGCTCGCCTATTCTATTTATTCTTTCCTGAATAGCTACGAAGATACAGGGCTTTTCGGTATTTACGCCGCTGTGGATCCTTCCAACACCGAAGAACTGCTAAAAGTTGTTCGAGAAGAGATAGAAAAAATCCTGGAAGACGGTATCACCGAAGGCGAGCTTTCTCGAGCGAAGGACTGTTTTGTCGGAAGTCTTTATCTGAATATGGACGGAACAGATGCTTACATGAACAGGCTGGCAAAGAACGAGATAGTTCACGGACGGGACGTTCCACCCGAGGAAACGGAAGCCAAAATCCTTTCGATCACTTCGGATCAGATGAAAGAATGGTTGAAGACCTTTCCACCCCTGAAAGACATGTCCGTCCTTTTACTGGGACCTGTGAAAAATAACGATGTCGAGAAACTCATGAATTCCTTCATTGAATAAATGACAGGGGACTGAAGATGGCGCCACTTCGTTTTCAGGTTCTGGCCAGCGGTTCCTCAGGAAACGCCTGTCTTGTCTGGACCGACAATACCTGCGTGCTAATAGATGCGGGGCTCCCGGTGAGAACAATAAAAGAGCGTATGAAAGCTTCATCAATCGAGCCGTCGCAAATAGATGCGGTGGTGGTTTCTCACGAACATTTCGACCACGTCAAAGGGTTGGGTCCCATAAGTCGCATGTACGGAATTGAAGTTTATATTTCACCAGAAACCTTTGAAGCTCTCCCTCCACGAACAGGGGACATTCCGAAAAAAAGATTTTTCGTGCGAGGGAAGTCATTCAGTATTGGGGACTTAACCTTTACACCTTTTTCTCTACCCCATGATGCCTCAGACCCCTACGGGTTTGTAATCTCAAACGGGTCAGCCAGTATTGCAATATGTACCGACCTGGGTACACCGACCAAGCTGGTTCAATCTTATCTTTGCAAATGCCAGGCTGTTATTCTGGAATCTAACCACGATGTCGATATGCTAAGAAACGGCCCCTACCCTCTTCATCTCAAGCAGCGGATACAAAGCCGGGTAGGGCATTTATCAAACGATCAGGCTCTTGAACTGTGTCAGAAAATATTTCATTCCGAACTCGAAGTGTTATGCTTTGCCCATTTGAGCAAAATTAACAATACCAAGGAATTGGTTATGGAGAGCATCTCAAAACTCAGGAATGACACGAAGTGGTCCCCTGTGCGATTTCTTATAGCAGATCAGGATGAGCCTCTGCTTCCAATAGAACTGTGATTTTGCGATGAGTGAAAATCGGCTGGACGTGTCATGAGTTACGATAGAATTTTCGCCTACTGCGACTGCTTCTCCGGCGTCAGCGGCGATATGTTTCTCGGAGCGCTGCTGGATGTTGGCGCACCGGTAGATGAAATAAACGACTCGTTAAAGAGTCTCTTATCCGATGAAGTCCAGATCAGCTCTAAAAAAGAACGCCGGGGAAGTATCTGGGGAACCCGGGCCATCGTTAATATAAACAGCCCTTCCGACCAACCGGTCAGAACGTTTCGTTCTATAAGTGCTCTTTTAGAAAAAAGTTCTTTGCCCTCCTGGGTCATATCAAAGTCCATAGAAATATTCAGAATCATAGCGGAAGCTGAAAGCACTATCCACAACGTTCCTTTAGAAGAGGTTCATTTTCACGAAATAGGAGCACTTGACTCGATAGCCGACATTGTGGGTAGCGTTATGGGTCTATACACGCTTAACATCCGTGAATTGATCTCTTCCCCGCTTCCAATAGGAACGGGCGGCACTATTCAGACTCAGCATGGATTGATTCCTCTTCCGGCTCCCGCTACGCTGGAAATACTAAAGGGGATTCCTGTATACGGGGTGGAATCTAAGAGAGAACTGGTAACCCCGACCGGGGCCGCAATTCTGAAGACTCTGTCTACGCGCTTTGGTGAACTTCCGTCGTGCACGGTGGAAAAGATAGGCTACGGTGTAGGAAGTTACCCATCTTCACACCCGCCTAACATGTTGAGGTTGATAATAGCTTCCGCCAGGGAGGATAAGATATCGGAGAAACTGGTGGTTCTCGAAGCAAACATTGACGATATGCCTCACGAAATTTACGAACATGCGATGAATAAGCTGTTTGCCCATGGAGCTCTCGATGTCTGGCTAACTCCTATAGTCATGAAAAAAAGTCGTCCTGCCGTAACTATCTCCGTCCTTTGTCCGCTTTCTATCAGAGAAGTTATGGAAAACATTCTTTTTCTTGAAACGAGCACGGCTGGCATCCGTTCGTTTGAAGTCTCTCGAAAATCTCTCCAGAGAGCGGAAAAGGATGTTGAAACTCCTTGGGGAACTGCACGGGTTAAGGTTCTTAAGGAACCTAATGGTTTACAACGTATTATGCCCGAGTACGAATCCTGTCGAGAACTTGCCGAACGGCACGGTGTCCCTCTTATTGATATATATCGCTGGTGTTTATCGAACAAAGATATACCATAGCGTTCGGTCCACCTTCTCCCGTGTCATTGCGAGCGAAGCGAAGCAATCTCTTTGTTGTGACAAACTCGGATTAGGCCTTTCTCATAGTCCCAGCTTGTTGGTATCCAGAAATTCCTTAACATCATTAAAAGCGTTGAAAAATAATGGTGTCCCAGCAAATGAGAGTGGAGAAACCGGGCCGATGGTCATAAATGAATACTCCCTAGTTGCGATGTCAAACGATGAGTGCGGGTCACGAAATAATTGGTACAGGTCAAGAGCCTTACTATGTCCCCCCACCAGTTCGCTTAAAGCCCTGAACTCGGCTCCCATCCCGAGGCCGAAACCGAAAAAGAAAATGCGTAACTGCTCCAATATTTCGCGATGCAGGCTGGAAAGAGTCTGACTGATGAACAACCACCCTACCCCGTACTTGCGCGTGGTACGTGCCGCATCAATCAAGATGCTACGTATCGCTCTCTTCTCATCGCTTTCAGGGTCTTCACGGGGTGCAAGGCGGTGCGCCTCGTCCATTAACACCAGTGTGTTGAGACTGCGGTTCTGTTTATAGGCATATTCCGCCGCTGTGCGAATACCTTCCAGCAATCGTTTGATAACCAGCGCTTGTATTACCTCATTCCAGAAGAGTGTTGTATGAGCTGCCTGTTCCACCGATAAGTCTATCACGACAAGAGGCCGCCACTGCGTTTGACCGGGATCAAACAAACTGGTAAGTAACTGTTCCACTCTTTGCGCACCTTGTCGGTCTTCACGAAATAGTTGAGTAACAGGAAGCCAAACTGTTTGGTATAGATCGTTCTGATCAGTATCAGCCATCTGCTGACGAACTCTCTCTCTTGCCACCTATCCCGAGTTTGTCACGTCAATGGCGTTTTTGGGTAATTTTCGGTCGTTGCTATCCG
>CAZWJX010000032.1:0-2509 GCA_964634695.1 uncultured Syntrophobacterales bacterium
GGCTACCGTGAGTTGCACGGGAAGTTACGCCTGTGGAGAGGATGGTAACATCCTCAACGAAGCAGGAATCAGACCATGTTATATTTGAACATGGTTTGAGCAACGGATCAATTAAGACAAGCCTTCAGGGAAATATTCTCGAAAAAGTTCTTCGGCTTTTTCTTGAAGTTTAGCTCGAAAGGCTTCGTAACGTTCGAGGAAGCGGATCCCTTCCTCAGTTATAACCGTCCCACCTTTTCGCCCTCTGGATGTTTTTATGAATTTGATACCCGTCCTCTTCTCCGTAGTCTTGATTTTACTCCAGAGTGCTTTGTAGGACATTTCAAGAGCTCCGGCAGCTCCCCATAGTGAACCCTTTTCAACAGCTTTTCTGAAGATCATGGCTCTACCGTCACCAAATATCACCTTGCCGTTTTCTTCTATCCACACACGCAGTCTGACTTCCATCACGGAACCTCCTGTGCATCGGGGCAAGGAATGCTCTGAGATAAGGGTCATCAAGCTCCTGATCAGCAAGCTCCATAAACTCGTCCCGACCCATGTCAAAAACAATCCGACCGTCTCTAAGGTAAACAAAGCGTTCTCCCCAGTCGATCATCTCATAGACATTGTGGCTCGTATAAATCACGGAACGCCTGCGGTCTTCTTCAAGATAATCCAGGAGATAGTCCGTTAGCTCTCTTTTCCCCGGTGCATCCAGGCCGGTAAAAGGTTCATCAAGATAAAGAAAAACCGGTTCGTAGATAAACGTTCTGAGCAGATTTACTTTTTGTTTCTCTCCACCCGAAAGTTTGAAAGGGGACAGGGGCAAGAGTCGTTCAATCTTATAAAGCGTAGCAATGTGATGCACTTTCTCGTTTATTTCTCTCTTGCTCCAGCCCCTGATCTTCAACGGAAGTGCCAGATTGTCGGCAACACTTCCTCGAAAAAAATAAGGTTCCTGCATCAAATATCCGATTTCTTTGGTGCTAACCTTCCTGTAAAAAACCGAGCCCTTATGGTTCGAATCAATAAGCGCCAGATTTCTTAAAAATGTAGATTTCCCGGCTCCGTTCGGTCCAAAAAGGCAGACTTTCTCTCCCTCCCTCAGAACAAAACGTTCAACTGACAGAATGGTTCTACCTTGCTTCACTACTTCAAGCGGCTTTACTATCGTTACAGGCATTATCAGTACCCTTTCCGCTGCCACAACGTGAGAATACCAACAACCGAAAAGGCAATGATCATGAGAACAAAACTAAGAGCGATTGCTAATGCAAAGTTTCCTCGTTCTACTTCGAGGAGTATGCTTGTTGTAAGTACTCGAGTCTCTCTATAAATGTTTCCTCCAACCATGATCGAAGCACCCACTTCGGAAACGGCAGCTCCAAAAGCTGCAATAACAGCCGCTAGTATTCCTAGTCGGACTTCTTTAAAAAGCAAATACAAAATCTGGAAGGAATTCGCTCCAAGAGCTTTCGCTTGGTAGAAAAAATCATCAGAAATATTGCTGAAGGCAACCGCCGTAAAAACGATTATTTCCGGCAGGGCAATACAAAACTGAGCAAGAATCATTGCTTTCGGGGTATAGAGAAGATGCAAAGACCCGAAAGGACCCGTACGCCACAGGAACATTGTCAGCCACAGCCCTACCACAACCGGTGGAAGGCCAAGAAGTGTGTTGAATATACTGAGAATAAATCTCTGACCTGTAAATCGCCACCTGCCCAGAATGATACCCACAGGTATTCCTGCAAGGGCAGCACATAACGTGGCTGTTCCGCTCACTCGCATCGTGAGAAAAACAATAAGCCAGAAATCATCGTTCCCAGAAATTGCAAGATTAAATGCTTCTCTCAGCCCGTCGACTATAAAATCCATTCTAAAAATCAATAGTGTTTAGTCAGTCCGAATGGGAAGAGACTTTCCTCCTTGGGGAGGAAAGCCTCTTTTTATTCCCATGTCAACCAGATACAATTAAACTACCTAAAAATCAGGGAAAAATATAGGTTGACCGAAGACATCCTTCTTGTATTCACTTATAAGTTTCTTAATAGGTTCGGAAGTAAAAAATTCAATAAAACGTTTTGCCCCTTCCGAGTTAACTTTGGGGTAACGAGCCGGATTGACCATCATTATATGATAGATATTGAACAGTTCGGGATCATTTTCAAAAAGTATCGTAAGGTTAACCTTGTCTTTAAACACAAGAAAGGTGGCTCTATCGGAAAGAGTGTAAGCCTGTTTTTCAGATGCTATGAGCAGAACTTTTCCCATGCCCGTTCCTGCTTCGATGTAAGATTTAAGCGCCTTTGGATTCACACCAGCCACCTCCCACAAATGTAATTCCTTTATGTGAGTGCCCGAATTGTCTCCTCGAGATACGAAAGGCGCCCCACTTTCGGCTATGCGCTTCATCGCAGTTGTGAGATTCGGACTATTCTTAACGCCGGCCGGATCATCTTTTGGCCCAACCAGCACGAAATCGTTATGCATTACTCGTTTCCGATCGATAACCACCCCTTTTTTA
>CAZWJX010000032.1:2519-19830 GCA_964634695.1 uncultured Syntrophobacterales bacterium
TGCCATTGCCAGAGCCTGACCGGTCCCCAAAGCAATAATCTTGAGGTTGTAACCGGTCTCTTTCTCGAATCTTACCTTGATCTCATCAGCAAGCCCGGTATCCACGAAGGAGGTGGTGGTAAGAAGTATAACCTGCTTTGAATTTTCTCCATACAAAAGAGAAACCGTAGAAAAACATAAAACTAATACACTCCCAAATACCCATAACCATCGTTTCATATTAGTTCCTCCTTTTTATGTGTTTATTATGTCTTAAATGACATATTTTGATAGCTAACATGGGTCAGAAAGTCAAGCGAATTGGAGTCTTCCTGATAGTTTCTTACTATCGCCTGAACGGTAAAGGAGGGAAAGGGGGAGAGGGAGAGGAGAAATATCGGATATACAGTTTTGGCAGGAACGGAGTTTTAAAATTCTCCCCCCTCTTTTCTGGCTTTTGCAAAATCAGTTAGCGATCACCGGCCGGCAGTAATTTTATCGACCAGATAACAACAATTTTCGGATAGATGCTCCAGTCTCGGGCACATTTTAGAAGGTAAAGACCTTATACGCAGGATCCGCCATCTTGTTTACAAGAACCGGAGCGCCGGCAATTTCTGCTCCCTGAATTAAGTCATCGGGTCCTATGAGTCTTTTATCCGCGCAGGCTTTGCAAACATATATGGGGGCTTTAAGCTCGATAAGCTTTTCGATGAAGTCTATCATGCGCTCCCCTGTTGGAGCGTGAATTCCCTGAGCCATTCCCACCTGAGCCCAATGAATAGCATCATCGATTAGAAAAACTTCCACCTCACTTCCCTGTTCCGCTGCAATAGCGGCAAACTGGAAGGAACGAGTTGCTCCACCAGCCTTTTCCAATCCTTTCGATATCACGAACAGAAGTTTCTGAGCCATAAATCTCCCTCCCTTAGTAAACCAGTGTGGCTTTTGCTGTTATGATTTCTTGAGTTAGAGTTGCTCCCGCGATAGGAATCGCTCCTTTAACCAGATCATCTTCGGAAATTTTGCGTTCCTTGAGGCACGGTGTGCACACCAGAAGCTTACCGCCCTGTTCCAGAAAGCTTTCCATGAGCTGTTTCAAAGGCGGAAGACCCGCTGCATGCACATGATCAGCATATCCTTTTTTTGCAAGGTATACTCCAGTGCCCTGCAGCACAATAACAGCCTCCACGTCCATTGCCTGCGCGGCATTAGCCATAACAAACGGAAATGTTGCCCTTTCTGGGTCCTCCCCAGCATGGGTAGCGATGTAAACGATTTTTTCTTCTGCCATTACATCCTCCTATCCTCGTAAATTAACGAAAAAACTATCCACGGGTTCATATTGTCATTCCGAGCCCGTCGAGAGGCAGGCGTGGTGATTGCCTTGCATCAAGCTCGTAATGACGAGATTGCTTCGCCCTCACTTCGTTCTGGCTCGCAATGACACATTGCGTAATTCCTTCGCCTCCGGCTCGCAATGACACCCCTTTTTACCGTCATTGTGAGCGAAGCGAAGCAATCTCGTCATTGCCTTCCCCCTGTGTCATTGCGAGCCAAAGGCGAAGCAATCTCTTTGTTGTGACAAACTCAGGGGTATCAACAGCATTTCGCTCGTGGCTGTTTTCTATCATTGAAATATCTTTGTAGGTTTTCCGGCAATTCTTTAAGAGGTTGTGGAACAACCGGGGGTTGATCTATATTCAGCATGGCATTCATGATCGCTTCGATCAACATTGGTAAAGGAGCCGAAAAGTAAACATGCCCGCGGTAGTGCCACTCGCGACAGTTAATAACAGTATTACTGGCGGTCAGTTCCCCACATGATCGGCACGCAGATTCCCTTATATCCTCAGCAATATCGCGGCCGTTCAGTCTTATTGTTGGTGAGGAAAGTAAGCCCAGCTCCTTCGCCTGTTCCGGAGTCTGGACAACAATCTCCCGAAGTCTCAGCTCAATCCCAAGAGCTTCTGCCACAGGGGTAAGGAGACGCACGGCTGTCCTCAATTGATCCCGGGTCGGAGAACAGCGATCACAGGTGTTCAAATCAATAGCGAGCAACTCCACGTTCAGGATTTTCTTATTACTCGTGTCTTCCCCTGCTTTGACCTGAAAACCGGCATAATCGGATGCGCCTATATCTTCGGGCGCACCACAACATGATGAAGGCCGGCAACCGCAGTTAGATTGAACTGATGGAGCATCACGTAAGTAATCTTGAACCTTACTTATAATCTGGGCGTCCTTTTGTTTTTCCATTTAACTCTCCTTTACAGCCATGACATTTCACCCTTAACATTCAAATCAATGACTCTTTTTTACGTCATTGCGAGCGCCCGAAGGGCGCGTGGCAATCTCAAGAGAAACACAAAGAGAGATTGCTTCGCTTCGCTCGCAATGACTCTTCATAATCTTCATTGCGAGGCCGCCGTGAGGCGGCCGTGGCAATCTCACAGAGACGGACGGGAAGAGATTGCTTCGCCTTCGCTTTGCTACGGCTCGCAATGACGCCTTTTTTGTCGTTGCGAGGCCACGAAGTGGCCGTGGCAATCTCAAAAGGAATACAATGAGAGATTGCTTCGCCCTCACTTCGTTCGGGCTCGCAATGACGCAAAGAAAAGTCATTACGGGCTCGCAATGACGCCTTTTTCGTCATTGCGAGGCCGCCGTGAGGCGGCCGTGGCAATCAGAGATTGCTTCGTCGCTTCGCTCCTCGCAATGACAGGAAAAGGTCATCGCAATGGCGAGATTAATTCGCCGCCCGCCACGGCCGGACTCTTCGCAATGGCGTAAAAAAACGTTCCACTCACGAGATCAAAAGTGTCAGCCCGATGCTTGCAAGCTTTGCTGTCATACTGAAACCGGCAAAGTGATCTTCGGTGATACGATCGGGCTTGCTTCTGCCATCGGCATAAATAAAGCCTATAAGTCTTTTTTTCGCATGAATCGGGGCAACAAAACTGGGCACATCCGTAAACGAGGAAATAACTGGATGTTTCACCAATTCGATAATGTCGGTAGGGGACTCATTACCTACCCATAACGGTTCACCGTTCTTCGCCACGTAAGAAAACAAATGATCTTTATCGCCCTCTAGAGGGATACGCTCGGGTATAAAAAGAGCCCTTATCTCGGGTTTTATAAAACTATGCCTAACAAAGCACGCTTTCCTGTCTGGCGTTATCAGAAGGAACAGCACAACATCCATATTCAAGCCGTTATATATTAACTCCATCGCCAGAGAGAATAAAGCATTGGGATCTTTGAGTCCATTATGAATCAGCGAAACTATATCGTAGGAAAGGTTCATAATAAGCTGAAAATCTATTCCCGGCTCTTCCACCGACTCCTCAGAAGGCCTAACCTTTATTTCATCCACCTTTTCGCGAATCTGATCCTTGGCTTCCGATAACTCAGCGCCGGGCTTAAATGCGTCAATATCTTTTTCTTCCAGATAGGGAAGCGAAAAATGGTTGGTAAGAAAGTATTGGGTTTCCTTTTTGGTATCTTCCAGAATCTGCTGAATCTCTCTAGAGTTGATCTTGAGAAGTTTTTCAATCTGTCGGATTTCTTTAGAGAGAGTTTCTGAATAACTGTCAAACAATGTCGAGAACTTAACTCCTATGAACTCCTTACGAAGATCTGGAATCTGAATAAGCTGGTCGGCCGCTTTCAAACACAGAGTTTCCGTTGAACAGACTCCGGAAAGCGCTTTACTAAGAATCTCTGATAGCTTCCAGCGGTCATTAATTGCCTTCGTTAGATCTCTGGCTGAAAATCCAAGCTCCTTTCTTTGAATTGATTCTACAGGTTCACCTGTCTTTTCTGCCTTTTTCTGAATTTCTTGCAATGTTTCATCTTCCACAAGTAGTTCTATTGCTATCTCACCTATATCATGCAACAGACCGGCAATATACATCTCCTCCAGCGAAAAACATTTGGAAGCTGCCCCAAGATTTTTGGTCATAACAGCTCTAGCTATGGCCATCGCAAACAAGGCACCGAGCTTTCTCTTCTTTCCCTTGCTAACCAGATCATCCATGAGAGCCAGACCCAGAGCAATAGCTTTGACGTTCTGTAGGCCAATCAGGAGGATCGCTCTTGTGACTGTTCTGATTCTAACTCCGGATGGATTAAAAAACGGGCTGTTGGCAATCTGCACGAGCTTCATTGCCATACCGGGATCTGAAAGTATTTTTTCCGCGAGCTTTGGGATAGGGTCTTTGGAATTTTCAATGGAGGCTATGAACTGAAGAGTTTTTCTAAGTATGGGAAAACCGTCTTCCTCGAGCTTTGAAATAACATGATCGATATCCATCGATTCTCCCACTGATAGCCCTGCAGTAATATATCTGGCAGGAGTAGCATTCAATCCTTCTCCTGCCAGATATAGAAACCTTACGGCTTAAGCCGCTTCATACATGACCTTCAGGGCCAAAGAACCATTCTGGAGTTCGACCCAAACGGTAGAACCTTCTCGCACTTCGCCAGCTATGATTGCTCGGGCCAGCATCGTTTCCAGATGTCTCTGTATGAAGCGCCTCAACGGCCTTGCCCCGTAAACCGGATCATAACCAGAACGTGCGATGAATTCCTTGGCTTCATCCGTCAGCACAAGAGTAATATGCCTGTCTTTCAACCGTTTTGCAACATCTTCGACCATAAGATCCACAATGCGTTTGATCTCTTCCATTCTGAGCGGTTTAAATAGAATTATATCGTCCACCCGGTTTAGAAATTCAGGACGGAAATGTCGCCTCAGTTCTGCCATGACCGCATTTCGAGTAGACTCCGGAATTTCACCGTTTTCAGTTACGCCTTCACTGAGATAGTGGGAGCCGATGTTGCTGGTCATGATGATTATGGTGTTCTTAAAATCCACCGTTCTTCCCTGCCCGTCGGTTAGCCGCCCATCATCAAGAATCTGAAGGAGAACGTTGAAAACGTCTGGATGAGCCTTTTCAATTTCATCGAAGAGGATCACCGAATAGGGCTTTCTTCTAACCGCTTCGGTCAATTGACCACCTTCTTCGTATCCCACGTATCCGGGCGGAGCTCCAATGAGCCTTGAGACAGTATGTTTTTCCATGTATTCGCTCATGTCGATACGGATCATATTTTCTTCCGTGTCGAAGAGAGCTTCGGCCAGAGTTTTTGCAAGTTCCGTCTTTCCGACGCCCGTAGGACCGAGGAATATGAACGATCCGATGGGTCTTCTGGGGTCTTTTATGCCTGATCTTGCACGAAGCACCGCATCGGCAACGAGCTTTACGGCTTCGTCCTGACCAACCACGCGCCTGTGAAGCAGATCTTCAAGTTTAAGAAGTTTGTCCCTTTCGGTTTCGATCAGGCGAGAAACAGGTATTCCCGTCCAGCGAGATACAATCTCGGCTATTTCTTCCTCCGTTACTTCTTCTCTCAGGAGCCGTTTTCCTTTTTGAATCTGAGCAAGCTCTTCTTCCTTAGCGGCCAGTCTGGCTTTGAGTTCGGGAAGTTTTCCGTGTCTCAGTTCGGCAACCCTGTTCAGATCATACTGTCTTTCCGCTATCTCTATTTCGCGATTTACCTTTTCGATCTCTTCACGAAGAGCCTGCACTTCTTTAATGGCGTTCTTTTCCGCTTCCCACTGGGCTCTCATGACTTCAGCTTTAGACCGAAGTTCCGCAAGCTCTTTCTGGACATGCTCAAGTCGCTCCTTGCTCGCTCGATCCGCCTCTTTCTTCAATGCCGCCTCTTCAATCTCGAGCTGCATTATGCGTCTCATAACTTCATCTAGTTCCGACGGCATAGAATCAATTTCCGTCCGGATCATGGCGCAAGCTTCGTCCACAAGGTCGATTGCCTTATCGGGAAGGAAACGATCAGTAATATAGCGATGAGAAAGCACTGCTGCGGCTACCAGAGCGCTATCGTGGATCTTTACGCCGTGATGGACTTCATAACGTTCCTTGAGTCCTCGCAGGATCGAAATCGTATCTTCAACAGTAGGCTCTTCAACAAGCACCGGCTGGAAACGTCTCTCAAGAGCGGGATCCTTTTCGATGTATTTTCTATACTCATCGAGAGTCGTTGCTCCAATGCAGTGAAGTTCGCCACGGGCAAGCATCGGCTTCAGCATATTTCCTGCATCGATTGTGCCTTCAGCTTTCCCGGCACCTACTATGGTGTGAACTTCGTCTATGAAGAGGATGATTCTCCCTTCGGACTGCTTGATTTCCTGCAGGACCGCTTTAAGACGCTCCTCAAATTCACCACGGTATTTTGCTCCCGCAATAAGAGATCCCATGTCGAGAGCAAAGATCGTTTTGTCCTTCAGCCCTTCGGGAACGTCTCCTCGCACAATTCGATGAGCAAGCCCTTCGACTATCGCTGTCTTTCCGACACCCGGTTCGCCTATAAGCACAGGGTTGTTTTTTGTTTTTCGGCTCAGTATGCGAATAACCCGCCGGATTTCTGCGTCTCTACCTATTACCGGATCGAGCTTTCCACTTCTGGCTTCCTGAACCAGATCTCGGCCGTACTTCTGAAGAGCCTCATAGGTTACTTCTGGCGTCGGACTTGTCACTCTCTGATGCCCTCGAACGGCAGTAAGAGCCTTCAGAATTGCATCCTTTGTTATACCGAATTCATGAAGGATACGTCCAAGGGCGGTAGTCGTTCCTTCTTCGGCAAAAGCCATCAGAATATGTTCTACCGATACGTAATCGTCCTTTAACCTCTTTGCCTCCTCTTCTGCCTTTACCAGAAGTTTTCCCAATCGGTGAGTGAGATAAACCTTCCCGGGTTCAAGGCCGGGGCCGCTGATTCTGGGTTTCTTTTCCAGTTCCTGAGTGACTCGAGCTTTCACCGCTTCAACAGGAACACCCATGATCTGGAGAAAGCGAGGCACAAGCCCATCGGTCTGTTCAAGCAAAGCGAGAAATAGATGCTCCGCATCCACTTCCTGATGACCATAGCGAATGGCTTTGGTTTGAGCCTGCTGCAAAGCTTCTTGAGACTTTATCGTAAACTTGTTAATATCCATAATGTCGTTCCTCCTCTGTGTGGTATTTTCTAAGTGACTAAATTCCTATAGGACGACCACAGGGGTCGTCCTTACAACCTGATTCCTTGAGATTGTCTCATCGTTCGCTTCTAATTTTTACGTCATTGCGAGGAGCGAAGCGACGAAGCAATGACGTAATAAAGAAAAGGTAGCCTCTGCGTTACTAAAATTAATGCCGGATTTGTTTTGTTCAATTTCTTGGCGATGGAAAATATCGCGGCAAACTTGAAGGAAGATCAAAACTATAGATTTGATGAATTCCAGTTACTTATTAACCTCGCGATTTGCTCTTCAAGAATTCTAACTCGCTCTTCCAACGCTTCCAGACGACTGAGAAGATCTAAAACCACGCCTATTCCCGCATAGTTAATGCCGAGTTCATTTCTCAGCCGAACAATCTTCTTTACAATCGGCACAACGGATTCATCAAACATCCATGAACCGTCCCCAGCATCACGGCAGACGGGATCTATGAGGCCGAGTGAGACGAACCGGTCAATGAGCTCCGGATGAAGACCGCATTGTTGAGCCACTTCCTCTGCTTTGATGTATACTTTCGATTCCACACATCTCACAAGATACAGCGTCATGGCTAACGCCTCCGCACTCAAAATAGGCTATCTCTTCCCGGCGGGTGTTTCCCGTATCCAGCATTTACGGTGGGAACTCACCGGGCCTTTCCCCATACATATTGAATCAGCCAAATACCCCGCTTCTCGTGTGTTTTGCCTCCGATTTTAGAGATTCACACCCGAGCGGGGATTGAAGCGGGAAATATCACGAAGTTTTTCAAAAAGCTCCCGCTCCTCGGTGCTTAGATTCTTTGGAACCATTATCTGAACAACTGCATAAAGATCGCCGGGAGTCCCCTTAGGATTAGGCATTCCCTTACCTCTAAGCCGCAGCTTCTGGCCGCTCTGAGTGCCCGGTGGAATCCTGATCGTCACGGTTCCACCGATGGTATCAACCGTAACATTTCCTCCAAGAGCCGCTTCCCATGGTGTAACCGGGAGATTCATATAAATGTCACGTCCCTCAAGCCTGTAAACCGGATGAGGTTCAATTTCTACTTTCAGATAGAGATCACCGCTTCGGCCTCCGCCGATGCCGGGTTCGCCTTGCCCCGCAAGTCGAATTTTCTGACCGGGCAATACACCGGCGGGGATCTTCACCTCATATGTTTTTTGCCCGTGGGGTAAAGTTATAACTTTCTGAGCCCCGTGGTAAGCATCTTCAAGAGTTATGCGAATAACCGCTTCCTGATCCGCTCCATCCCTTACCCAGGTGAAACCTGATGTAGCTCCGCCGCCATGTCGAGCTCTCCCGAAAAGCAGCTCAAAGAAATCACTGAATCCGCTGGCCCCTCTGCCACCAAACCCGAAAATGACATCTTCGAAGGTTTTTCCCGCACCGGGTCCGAAGTCGAAGTGAATATCCCAGCCGGGCGGTGGCGTAAAGTCCTGACCGGCTTTCCAGTGAGCACCTAGCTGATCGTAACGTTTGCGCTTTTCAGGATCCCTCAGGACTTCGTATGCTTCGTTGATCTCTTTGAATTTTTCTTCGGCGCCGGGTTCTTTGTTGACATCGGGATGGTATTTTCTCGCAAGCTTCCGGTAGGCTCGTTGAATTTCCTCCTGTGTTGCGGTGCGCGGAACACCGAGGATTTCGTAATAGTCTTTGAATTTTACCGCCATCTTCGTTCGCCCCGAATTATTGATGGATTCAGGAGAGACGGTAACTGAACCGTCTCTCCTTTTCTATATTGTCGATTAAGGGTTGGAAGATGGAATTATCGTTCTCTGAATTCGGCGTCTATAACGTCATCGCCACCGGAAGCTCTACGTCCTTCCGCACCAGCTCCGCTGGCACCTTCACCCGGCCGTTGTTGCGACGTAGTTTGCTGATAAGCTGCTGCAGCAATCATATGCAGCGCCTGCTGGATGTCGCTGCTCAGTTGCTTGAACCGCTCTGTCGTTGTGCTGTCATCGTTAAGAGCGGCCTTGGCATCTTCTATAAGCTTTTCGCAACGGCTTTTTTCATGGAGCGGGACTTTATCGCCAAGCTCCCTGAGAGTCTTTTCGAGCTGGTAAACCATGCTGTCGGTCTGGTTCTTGGCTTCAACCCGCTCTTTGCGCTTGCGGTCTTCTTCGGCATACTGCTCGGCTTCTCTCAGCATGCGTTCAATTTCACTCTTATCGAGGTTTGTGGACTCGGTTATGGTTACGGTCTGTTCTTTGCCCGTGGCCATGTCTCGAGCCGTCACCTTGAGGATACCGTTAGCGTCAATGTCGAATGTGACCTTGATCTGCGGTACGCCTCGTGGTGCAGGTGGAATGCCTTCAAGACGGAACCTTCCAAGCACGCGGTTGTCTCGAGCCATATGGCGTTCGCCCTGAAGCACTACGATATCAACAGCCGTCTGATTGTCTTCGGCGGTTGTAAATATTTCTTCACGTCGGCACGGTATAGTCGTATTGCGTTCGATCAGCTTTGTCATAACGCCGCCGAGAGTCTCAATGCCGAGAGAAAGCGGAGTTACGTCAAGCAGCACGACATCCTTTACTTCGCCCTTGATGATCGCCGCCTGAATAGCCGCACCGACCGCAACCACCTCATCGGGGTTCACGCTCATGTTAGGCTCTTTTCCGCCTGTGAGGCGTTTTACCAGAGCCTGAACAGCCGGGATACGAGTGGAACCACCAACAAGGATGACCTCATCAATGTCCTTTTCCGTCAGATTGGCGTCAGCCAGAGCCTGTTTTACAGGACCGAGGCATCGTTCGATAAGATCTGCAACGAGCGACTCGAATTTTGCTCGAGTGATCTTCTTTACGAGATGCTTCGGGCCTGTTGCGTCGGCGGTGATGAAGGGAAGATTGATCTCAGTTTCCATCACGCTCGAGAGTTCGCACTTTGCCTTTTCCGCCGCTTCATAGAGTCTCTGGAGAGCCTGACGGTCATTTCGCAAATCTATCCCCGTATCCTTTTTGAATTCGTCAGCAAGCCAGTCAACAATGCGCTTGTCGAAGTCATCGCCTCCAAGGTGCGTATCGCCCGCCGTGGCCCGAACTTCACATACTCCATCTCCCACGTCGAGGATGGATACGTCGAAAGTTCCGCCACCAAGGTCGAAGACAAGAACCGTTTCGTTCTTTTTCTTGTCGAGTCCGTAAGCGAGAGCAGCAGCCGTTGGTTCGTTGATGATTCTCAGCACTTTAAGTCCGGCTATTTCACCGGCGGCTTTGGTCGCCTGGCGCTGAGCATCGTTAAAATAGGCCGGCACGGTAATAACCGCCTCTGTCACCTTCTCACCGAGAAATTTCGATGCATCCTCAACGAGCTTACGAAGAACCTGAGCGGAAACTTCTTCAGGGGCTACGAGTTTTCCTCGGATGTCAAATCTCACCGCATCGTTTGGCCCCGGAACGACTTTGTAAGGAACCATACGGGCTTCTTCCTGCACTTCGTTCCAGCGCCTACCGATGAACCGCTTCGCCGAAAATATCGTTGCTTCGGGATTCAGAATCGCCTGACGTTTTGCGATCTGCCCGACAAGCCTCTGACCATCTTCGGTAAAAGCAACAACTGATGGAGTCGTTCGAGAACCTTCTGCGTTTGCAATTACTGTTGCAGTTCCGTTTTCCCAGATTGCGATTACCGAGTTAGTAGTTCCCAGATCAATACCTACAGCCTTTCCCATTGTTATCAACACCTCCTTATCTTCTTGTTATTGCGGGCGCCCGAAGGGCGCGTGGTGATTGCTTCACTTCGTTCGCAATGACGAGTATGGGTGTCATTGCGAGCGCCCGAAGGGCGCGTGGCAATCTCTGAGATTGCTTCGCCTTCGCTTCGCTACGGCTCGCAATGACACAAAGGGGAGTCATTGCGAGGCCACGCGCTCCTTTACGTCATTTCGAGCCCGCCGTTTCTTTATTACGTCATTGCGAGCGCCCGAAGGGCGCGTGGCAATCCCTCTTACGCTGTCATTGCGAGCCCGCCGAAGGCGGGCGTGGTGATTGCTTCGCTTCGCTCGCAATGACGGAAAAAATTCCATCTCTATGTGTCTTATTTTTATCCGGATATTGTTAGCCTGGTCATACGCCCCAGGCTAGTTCAGAATTTAATCACGGATTGAAAAAAAGCTAGAGGATAGCCGGTGAATTTTTAAACCTGTTATGGCATTGTCAGCAGAAAATATCCTGCCCCGGCGGTTTGCCTTCTGGATGTTTGACAACTACTGGAATGCCGGCAACCATCCATGTCACGTGAGTGCACTCGGCGGCGATTTTCTGATGAGCCCAGCCGGCAACATCCCGGAATCTTCTGGCAAGATCGTTTTCGGGGACAATTCCCAAACCCACTTCGTTGGAGACAAATATCAGGGGGGATGCGGTAGATTGGCGGATTATACCGCAGAGTCTTTCCACTTCGCCTTCGGCATCCTGCTCTGCAATTAAAAGATTGGAGAGCCACAGAGTAAGACAGTCCACAAGAATCGGTGAGGAAGTGGGGGTGAGAGTTTGCAGCAGCTTAACCAGACCCAGAGGTTCTTCATAGGTTATCCACTGATCGCCCCGCCGTTCTCGATGGCGTCTGACTCGATCTGCCATTTCGTCGTCCAGCACTTCGGCTGTGGCAATGTAAATGTAGGGAGGAGGGAAGCAGGAAATAAGCTTTTCGGCGTAAAGACTTTTTCCGCTCCTTGCCCCACCGAGCACGAGATGCTTCTGGATCACATCCGATCTCCCTGGTCCGATATTAAGCTTGCGAGATTTTCATTTACAAGCTTGTCAACAAGATGGGGAAGGGGCTCTCTCACGGCTCCAACGATCGAAATAGGCTCCTGTGTAAGAGGAAGAAGAAGTTTGTGTGCGGGAGAAGAACCGATTGCCACTGCAATTTCTGGCGTAACTTCGCCCATCATGGCGTGACTGATTATGATGGATATCGGTCCTATGATAACGTCAACCTTTGGAGCGCAATGGCATATGGCTGCCGCTCCAGTGGCACCTCGATTTGCACCTGCCTTAAGCATCTGAGAAGTGGCGATGGCATTTGTTCCTAGAGCCCAGACTTCAATCTTTTCGTCGTAGATTTCCTTGATTTTTTTAATAATGACCGACCCGATGCCTCCACCCTGTCCATCAATTACTGCTATCTTCATGGTGCTCTCCTTTAACAGCCTGAATGGTCTGCAAGAGTTCGATAAGCCGATTCAGTTCTTCTTCTGACCTGAAGAATATCGAGACCTGTCCTGAGGTCCTGCCACGCCTTCTTATGCGCACGTTCATGCCGAGCAATAAGCGGAGTTGAGCTTCAAGAGAACCTATCCGGTCTTCTCCTGCTTGTTCGGTCTTATCGCTCCGTGGAAGCTGATTTTCTTCACCACCAGCGGACTGAGAATCCGCGTCGTTCCGGTAAACCAGCGATTCAACGGCTCTTACTGAGAGCCCTTTCTGAATGATTTCATCACGAAGAGCGAGCTGCTTTTCTTCTGAATCGAGGGCCATGAGCGCTCGAGCGTGACCCATGGAAAGCCGACCGTTCAGAATATCTTCCTGGATTGACCGAGGCAGCGACAGAAGACGAAGAGTATTGGCCACGGCCGAGCGGCTTTTTCCAACCCGGCGAGCGATTTCTTCCTGAGAAAGCCCGAATTCGCGTTGAAGTTTGTTGTAGGCCAGAGCCTCTTCGATGCAGGAAAGATCTTTTCTCTGGACGTTTTCGATAAGCGCCAGTTCAACCAGGTCTGATGGAGCAGCATCCTTCAGGATTACCGGCACCTCCTGGATGCCGGCTTTTTTTGCCGCCCGCCATCGACGTTCTCCGGCGATAATCACGTAGCGCCCCTGTTCTTCGGATCTAGCCACTATAAGCGGCTGAAGCACGCCCTTTTCGGCAATGGACGCAGCCAGCTCTTCCAGTCCTTCGTCATCCATTATGGTTCTCGGCTGATGGGGATTGGGTTCAAGGCTGTCAACGGGGCAGAAAAAGACCTGGAAGTCTTCCCGGAACATCCAGTCTGCCGGGGAAGAAAGAACGTCCTTGAAGGATTTTCCTAAAGCCTTTTTTTTGTCCACCGTTACGCTCCTGAGCGTTTAATGAATTCTTTTGAAAGTTCTATGTAAGCCTTCGAGCCTGAACAGTGAGGATCATAGATAACAGCGGGAAGACCATGACTGGGAGCTTCACCGAGACGAACGTTTCGGGGGATAAGGGTTTCGTAAACGTAAAAGGGGGCTGCTGATCTAATTTCTTCCACTACCTGATGAGAAAGGTTGTTTCTACGGTCAAACATGGTAAAAACAATACCGCTTATACGGAGGAAAGGATTCCATCTTGTTTTGATTCTGCGAATGGTATCGAGCAGGAAGGAAAGCCCTTCGAGGGCGTAATATTCGCACTGGAGAGGAATGAGAACGGCGTCGCTTGCCACAATGCAGTTTACAGTAATAAGACCGAGGGAAGGGGGACAGTCGAAAAATATAAAATCAAAGTCGGAACGAACCTTTTTTATAGCTGCGTCAAGGAACTTTTCATCTCGAACCGTTTTTTCGCCCAGACTCCATTCGACGGAAGCGAGAGCTCTGTGAGAAGGGCATACCCATAGATCAACGTCCACAAAGGGCCTTTTGGTTGGAAGCACTTCCAGCTTTCCGCCGAAAAAGTCGGCAAGGGACGGTTCGTTTCCATTTATTCTCAACCCGAACCCGCTCGAAGCGTTGGCCTGAGGGTCGGCATCGATGAGAAGGACTCGATAACCGAGCTTTGCAACACAAACCGAAAGATTTACCGCCGTGGTCGTTTTGCCAACCCCGCCTTTTTGATTTGCGATGGATACAACAAAAGCTTTCCGTGACAAATCAAATCACCCCTGCGTTCAAATGTTTGAAACGCCGCAAGCAGTGTTTCACGTGAAACATTGACGACCGACAGGCTCTTCACTGTTTCACGTGAAACAGTCCCATTCCGTCTTTTCATAGCATCTATTCTGTCTTTATTCAACGGCAATTGAGCCTGTTCGAAAAAGCTGACTTAATAGATGACAACAGGCGTATTTCATGTATAGCTTAGGCGGCTAAAGGGAAGTCGTTGTGAGGCCGCCGCAAGCCGCAAGGCGGCCGTGATGATTGCTTCGCTTCGCTCGCAATGGCTAGATTGCTTCGCCCTCACTTGCGCTTGGACTCGCAATGACGCAAAGAAGAGTCATTTCGAGCGCCCGAAGGGCGCGTTGCAATCTCTTTTTTTTGCCACAACAGAGAGATTGCTTCGCCTTCGCTTCGCTTAGCTCGCAATGACACAAAAGTACAAAAATAACATTCTCCAGTTACGCTCTTTTCGGACAGGTTCACAGCAATTGGAACCCTTTCCTTTGCCAACGTAACTGTATTTTAAAGCTTGACCATTTTTGTAACTCTTTTTTATCCTTTTATCTTCTGAAGGGTGTTTTTTTCAATAAATGAACATTAACCCTCTAACTACGTGTTTTTCGAGCGAGCCCTTCGGAAACTTGATTTTCTTGTTTTTCTGTTGTTACATTAAAGGTGAAAAATGTAATATGATCCGGTGTGAATATGATTTTGTCTTTGAGTGTAAATCGAAGTGAAGTAAAATGATCATAAACTTACATAGTGTTTTGATTAGTATAAAAGATTTATGCATTTCAACGCACACCAAGTTTTTGCATTGCAAAGACTTCTTTTGTTTTAAGAATGTTATTCAAAAATTCGCCAAGATAATGGATTAATAAATAATGTCAAGTCGTGTCATTGAGATATTTGAAGATCAAGAACTTGTTGAAAAAATCAAGAGACGAATGCCATATTTATTTCAACTTGCAGAATTAGAGTCTTCAAGAGCGGGTAAGATAGGTATGGAAGTGGGTTCGGTTCGTGAAAAAATAATTATATCTTTGCTTATTTATAAATTCGGTAAGGAAAATGTAGATACAGGAATTCCTATTACTGAGCCAGAAGTAGATGCAAAAGTATTTGGAAAACCCGTATCCATAAAGACAATTACAGGTAAAGATTTAAGAAATGTAAAACTTATATGGACGGTTGATTCTCAAAAGGCAAAAGAATTCCTGAAAACATATTATCCAAGTTGTGATATTTTGCTGGTTCAGATTAACTGGAATGGCAATGGCAATTTTTATTACATTCCTTTAGAAGCTCAAAAAGATCTTTTTGAAAGTATGGGAAGAGAAAAATACATTAAACTTCCAAAATCAGGAACAAATCCAAGAGGTGTTGAAATTACCAAGGAAGCTCTCTCAAGGTTGGTAAATGATAGAAGAAGTAAGCATATCACAATAGAATGGCGAGAAACAGAAGTAAAGTTTGATCCTTATGAAAAGTGGATTGATTTATGGATGGAGGAATAAATGGGGACTTATCGAAAAAAAGGTGGAACAAAAACAAGCTCTTTCGGATCTCCAGGGCGAGTAGGTCATGATTCTACATCTTTTTATGCCAGCAGGTTATATGATGGATTACCAAAAGAAGAATCGACAGATTATATAGAAAACCCGGTTCCATCTTTATGTCTTGATAAAATTCTTTGCAAATCAAGTGAAGCAATGGAAGAATTACCCGATAATAGTGTTCATTTAATGGTGACTTCACCACCTTACAATGTGGGAAAGGAGTATGATGAAAATCTTACTCTGAATGAATATAGAACGTTTTTGAAAAAAGTGTGGAGCGAGGTGAAAAGAGTTCTTGTGCCAGGTGGAAGAGCGTGTATCAACATTGCTAATCTTGGAAGAAAGCCATATATTCCTCTCCATGCTTTTATAATTGAGGATATGCTTGATTTAGGATTTTTAATTAGGGGTGAAATTATCTGGAATAAGGCATCAAGATCAAGTCCATCAACTGCCTGGGGTAGCTGGCTTTCTGCTAAAAATCCGACATTGAGAGACATTCATGAATATATCCTGGTTTTTTCTAAAAGCATGTTTTCAAGAGAAAGTTTAGGAAGAAAGAGCACGATTTCTAAAGATGAATTTCTTGAGTTTACTAAAAGTGTATGGACATTTGCTCCTGAGCCGGCAACTAAAATAGGCCATCCGGCACCTTTCCCGGTAGAATTGCCCTATAGATTAATTCAGCTTTATACCTTTGAGTCAGAAATAGTTTTAGATCCGTTTATGGGAAGCGGACAGACTGCTATTGCTGCGATTAAAACGGGACGCCATTATGTTGGATACGAAATAAATGAAGAATATGTTAAATTAGCTGAGAGACGAATTAAGGAATTCTCTTTAAATTTCAATGCGCCAAAATTGTATGACCTTTTAGAGAAAAGAAAAAATAAGAACGATACCCTCACGACTGACAGTATAATGAATCTCTTAAAGTCTAGGAAATAATTTTTCGGTTTTTGAAACCAGCATTTTGTGGTGGTTCTCAATCTTTAGGTAACTCATTAGCGAAAGCGTTTCTTGACCAGATATTCCCCACATGGATAAACTTTTTACATGAAGCAGCAAGGCATTAAATTAGCGATATTGGGCTATTAGAGAAAAAATTGGTTGCCGGAGGGTGAAAGATGAATCGTTTTAGATTAAGCCTTTTTGTCGTTGTGGTTCTTTTTATTATTTCTTTTGCTTTCGCTAAGAATACGCAAAAAATTCTTATGATCATTGCTTCCCAAAATTTCAGGGATGAGGAGCTGTTGATTCCCAAAAAGCTTTTTGAAAAGGAAGGTTACGAAGTAACTATAGCTTCAACTTCTTTGAAGCCATGCAAAGGAATGCTTGGTGCTGTGGTTACCCCTCAGGTTGTGATTGATGAAGTTAAGGTAGATGATTATTCTGCCGTAGTTTTTGTAGGAGGAGTAGGCGCTCAGGAGTATTTCAATCATCCTGGAGCGCATAGAATAGCAAAAGAAGGGGTTTCCAGAGGCAAGATTATTGGGGCAATTTGTTTAGCTCCGGTAATTCTAGCCGAGGCTGGAGTCTTAAAGGGGAAGAAAGCAACTGTGTGGGCATCAGAGGGGAAAACCTTAGAAGCAAAGGGAGCTCATTATACAGGAAAATCTGTCGAGGTTGATGGGGATATAATTACAGCTTCTGGTCCTCAGGCTGCAGAAGAGTTCGGTAAGAGCATAATAAGTCTTTTGAAGTCCAGGAAGTAGTTTGTTATCTTCAAAACCGACATCTTTCCACAGTAGGCTCTCAGCCTGTAGGTAACTCATGAGCGAAAGCGCTTCTAACGAAATCCCCGGTAACCCGAGTTTGTCACGTCAATGGCGTTTTTGGGTAATTTTCGGTCGTTGCTA
>CAZWJX010000033.1:0-256 GCA_964634695.1 uncultured Syntrophobacterales bacterium
TTCACCCCATCCCCAGGAGATTCGCACCACACCGTCTGGAACAATATCGGAAATCCTTGCTTTCATTCTAACCTCGCCCCTAGGTGTTTTTATCACAACTTCATCGCCGGATTTAATCTCCATCTGCCCGGCATCGGCGGGGTGAATTTCAACCGCAGGTTCCGGCTCCTGCTTCCTCAGATTTTGGACATGGAAAAACTGGGTGTGAGTGTAACAATTCCTCCGTTCACCACTTATCCCTAGCAGAGGATACTGA
>CAZWJX010000033.1:266-19521 GCA_964634695.1 uncultured Syntrophobacterales bacterium
GGATACTGATCCTTCTGGTCGGAAAAACTTACGGGATCTTCGGGAAAACCGCTTTTATAAGGCACAGGATCAAAGCCAGCTTTTTCAAGCCTATCTGAAAAAAGTTCTACTTTTTTAGACGGCGTCTGGAAGCCCTGTTCTCGATATTTTTCGTATTTCAATGGCGTAGCATAAAGGCCCTGAGGATTCTGCCTTAGCTGTTCAACCGTTATTCCTGAAGGTTCGAGCTGTTCATCAATTGCTTCTTCTACAGTCTTCCAGGGGAAATATTGTCCCAGCCCCAGATACTGTGCCATGTCGAAAATAATCTTCCAGTCGGGGCGGCTATCACCCAGCCACGGTATTACCTGATTCTGAAGCACCACAAGACTGTTTCTCATGTATGCTCTGTTGAGCTGGGTCTTTTCAAAGCAGGTCGTGGCAGGAAGTATAACGTCTGCAAACTGAGCCGTTCTGTTTTTGAAAATGTCGATCACTACAAGGAAATCAAGTTTTTCAAAGGCTTGAGCAACCCGTCCCGATTCGGTCATTGTCACGGCAGGATTTCCAGACTGGACGATTAGTCCCCTGACGGGATAGGGCTTCTCGTCGAGTATTGCATCGATAAGGCAGGATTGGGCATGTAATCCCCATGTGGGATGGAACGTGTTGAATAGAGGATAAGAAGCCGTAACAGGTTCCACATCGGGTGGAAGGAGTTCCTTGAGCTGGATATTTTTCAGCGGCACCGGCTGGGGTATGAAATCGCCCCCGGGAATATCCAGATTGCCGGTTATCGCGCGAAGTATGGCCACTGCTCGCGTGGTTTGAAACACTTCGAGCTGCATATCAAGCCCGTTTCCGTCTATTATGCAGGCCGGTCTGGTGGTGGCGTAAAGTCTGGCAGCATCTTTAATTGATCCGGCATCAAGCCACAGTGTAGGGGCAACATGTTCAGGGCTGAATCTGTCGTCCAGCGCCACCGAGCAAAGTTCGTCAAATCCTGTCGTATAAGTTTCTACAAAGGCTTTATCGTAAAGTCCTTCTTTTATAATCACGTGAATCATGGACATGGCGAGAAGTCCGTCATGGCCGGGTCTTATCTGTAACCAGATGTCGGCCCGCTTGCTGAAGAAGGTTCTTACCGGGTCTATAACAATAAGTCGAGCGCCCTGTTCTCTTGCGTATAGAATGGCCTCTGCCATTCCCGGAGCCGTGTTTCTGTCATTCTTCCCCCAGATGACGATACAGCGGGAGTCTTTCGCCATAGGAAGCGTCAGAGCGCCATAGGTATAATTATGAGCCATTTCTCTGGCCACATGGCACACCGAGCCGTTTCCTATAGCGTTTGGGGATCCGAAGGCGCTCATGAGCCTGTTTGCATAATCCCAAGGAGCTCCCCAATCGGCTGCCATGCCTCTTAACCATGCAACACTTTGAGCTCCGTGCGATTCTTTGAGTTTAACAAGACGTTCAGAAACAAAAGACAAAGCTTCTTCCCAGGAAGTTTCACGAAAATCTTCCTGGCGACTCTTGCGTATTAAAGGTTTCAAAAGGCGATTTTTAGAATAAACTATTTCGGGAGCGGATTTGAGTTTTGGACACACAAGGCGTCTATTTGCCGGCATGAAAGAAATTCTTTCTGCCCCCACAAGTTTTTCTTCTTCCACTACGGCCTCTACGGGGCAGCAAGCGGAACAAAGCCTGCATACGGTATATCGTATCATCGGATTTTCCTCCGTATTAAAACCTGAAAGAAACTCATTCCTGCCTGTTTGCTCTGAGGATGTGGGCTGGTTACCTGACCGATTTCAAAAATAGACTGCGAATCAGTTCAAAGTGATTTCGATGGGTTCTTAACTTCCACCATACATGACTTCGTTGGACAACTCTCCACGGTGGTATGATTAAGTTTTCCCCGGATTGTAGAATTCTTGCTATGTTATCCAGCCCGTAACCGGAAAAAGCTCCGTTTTCTTTTCCCCCCAACCAGACATCCAAAGGGGCCGATTCTTCAGACCAGGAGAAAGGATCGGAAAGAAGCAACTGGGCTCCATTAGTGCGGGCCACACGGTTCATTTCCGTAAGATGCCTCATGGGATCGGGAACTTTATCGATGACATTGAGTGAAGACACCAGCGACATACACCTTGACCTGAAGGGAAGGTATAGAGCATCGGCTACTATGAACTCCGTTTTTTCAGGACGCCACGTGGAAGGAACCGAAATCTTACATTTCCGGCATATGTATCCTTCTTCAAAAAGCTTTACTTCGATCTCACCGTCTCTTGCCAGCCTGCGAGCCGTTGACACGAAAAGAAGCGAGAGATCGAGTCCAACCACAAAATCGCTTTTTGCACTCATTTCCAGAGCGAATCGTCCCACCGCTCCACCAATATCAACCGCAAGTCCATCAACCGGCTCTATGACGTCAGCCCACACTTTGTAAGCATCGATATGATCTTCTTCGTCCATTAGATTGCCGAAATGGCTCCACATGTAAGAAGACAGGACTTTTTCCGTTTCATACTTATTTCCCGGAAGTGGCTTCCACCCGGGATCAGGATGAAGAAAAGCTATACCGTTTCTTACCGGAAAAGCCTTGCCGCAATTGGGACACATAAGACTCCCCGAAAGAATGTCGTCTCCACTGCGACTTTCTATCTTTTCCTGAAGGGAGTGTTCTTCCGGGAGACAGGATGGACATACAAGAAACTCTAAAAGAAATTGCTTCATGGCTATATCCCTGTGACGTAATCACGTGTTAATGAAGTTAAGCCTTGTCCGCAAGATTTTTACATCACAAATAATAAGCATTTTCTGATTTTTGTAAAACTCGCAAGTTGTATCTTCTCTTGTTCGCCTTATAAAAGTTGAAGTTTTTCGATAATGGGGAAACCACGTGGTTGCTCTGAATGGAGAGGCACGAGAACCTGCCCCTATGGTGTCATTACGAGGAACCTGGATCTTGCGAACGACGCATTAGTGTTGTCATTGCGAGGCCGCCATTTTCCTCACGTCATTGCGAGGGCTTTTTGCTGTCATTGCGAGGCTACCGTAAGTCAGCCGCGACAATCTCACAAAGACGGACAAGAAGAGATTGCTTCGCCCTCACTTCGTTCGGGCTCGCAATGACACAAAGAAAAGTCATTGCGAGCGCCCGAAGGGCGCGTGGTGATTGCTTCACTTCGTTCGCAATGACGAGATTGCTTCGTCGCTTCGCTCCTCGCAATGACGTAGAAGAAAACGTGGACTTGCAATGACCTAAAGGAAAACGTGGACTTCCAATAGCGATAAAAACCCATCATGAGCTCGAGTATACCACCAGCTTCTGCCGGCAGGAATTACAGAGCCTGATGTCAAACAGAGGCTCTCCGATACGTTTCAACAGGTAGTCAATCATGCGTTCAGTAGCTACGGGCGCTCCGCATTCGGGACATGACACAAGGTTAAAGGCAATTTCCCGAGCGGCTGTATGATGTTGATCTGTCAGGTTTATGGCTTCCGTGGGGCAAATATTCTTACAGTCAACGCATTCTTCAGGGCAGGATCCTGTGACCGTAATCTTTCTAATATGTCCACTGTCTTCCATCCTGATTACGCCGCTTTTACATGCCCCGGCACAGGCGTAGCATCCAATGCAAAGTTCTTCGTCAATTGACAGGTACTTCAAGACCGTTCTCCCCCATTGTTACTGGTGCCGTCAGGCTTTGTTACCGGTGGCAAGATAAAGCATGTATGCTTTCACACGATTTGAGGCTGATCCTTCCTTTATGTCCTTCCATTCGATTGCCCCCGAAGGGCAGGTGGCGGCACAGGCAGGACGAGCGTCGGCCATTTCAAAAGCATTCGGTGCCAGCTTTCCGGCCGACCTTTCTACACAGCCATCGCATTTATGCACATAGGGAATTTGCATTCCGTCTGCTCGAGGTTTCCACTTCGCCATTATTGCTCCAAAGGGACAGGCCAGCAGGCAGATGCCGCAGTTTGTGCATCGGTCTTTCAGTAATAAAACCCATCCTTCCCTTACCTGAATCGCATCTCTATAGCATGACGTAACACAGGGGGGCACCTCACAGTGCCGGCAGAACAAAGGACTTCCATGAACTTCTACATTAGAGATCCCCCCATGAGTGTTTTCGCAGGCAAGTTCGCAGGCGTGACATTCTATACAACGCTCAGGTCTGAGAAAAATTTTCAACGTCGCTGAATTCATGTCAGGAACTCCCCTTTAAAATCCGACACTTTGCGTCTTTAAAGGAGGGAATCCGAGCCAGCGAGTCCAGTTCTTTCGGGGTCAGTATGTTTGTTTCTCTGAAATGAAATGGCATAAACACGCTGCCTTTACTTACCTGATGCCCGATTTTTGCCACAGCCCGAATTGCGCCGCCATCTGTTTCTATCGTAACTACATCGCCATCTTTCAGTTCGAGCTTTTCGGCATCTTCCGGGTGAATCGTGATTCGCAGTTCAGGTTCGTAACGATAAAGAGATTCCAGGCGCCTCGTCATCGAGCCGGAATTATAATGAACAACGACTCGTCCCGTGATTAAATTGAACAGGTCTCTACCGGCTTCAACTTTTCTCTCAAGATCGAAATCGGTCGCAGCAAATCTTCCCAGCCCGCTTTCTGTGGCGAATCTTTCGGAGTGAAGAATGGGGGTTCCGCTGTGATCGGGGGCAGGGCATGGCCAGATCAGACCTTCCGGTGACGATGCGATTCGTTCAGGCGTGATGCCGCCGTAAGATGGCACTACTCTGTTGATTTCACGAAGAATATCTTCCGGAGATGGCGTATCGCTCCACAGTTTAAGAGCCTTCCCGAGAGTTGCCGTAATCCACAGATCGGGCTTCGCTTCTCCCGGTGGATCCAGAGCTTTTTGAGACCACTGGACTCGACGTTCCGTGTTCGTATAGCTTCCTGACTTTTCTGCCCAGACTGCTGCCGGCAGGACGACATGAGCAAATTCCGCCGTCTCTGTAGGGAAAATATCCTGCACGACGAGAAGTTCTAACACTGAAAGAGCCTTTTCGGTGTCTGCGCTGGACGGATCGGAAACAATCGGATTTTCTCCCATGATGATGAGGGCCTTGATCTTACCGTCCAGAACGGCATCGATCATTTCCGTAACGGTCAGGCCGCCGGAGGGAAGATCCGCCGTGCCCCAGAAGCCGGCCATGGCACGCCTTTTTTCGGCGTTTTCCACAGGCACATACCCGGGCAGGAATTCAGCAAGAGCTCCCATGTCCGACGCACCCTGAACATTGTTTTGACCGCGGAGTGGAAAAACTCCGGCGCCGCTTCTCCCGATCTGCCCGCACAACAAAGCCAGATTTGCGCACGATGAGGCAAAGTGCGTTCCCTCTCGGTGCTGGGTTATTCCCATGCAGTAAACGATTGCCGATGATGGAGACGTTGCATATTTCCGGGCGGCAATGACTATGTCCTTCGCGGGAACGCCTATGCGTTCGGCAGCTTTTTCGATGTCCATTTCTCTTAGCTTTGATGCCAGTTCGGAAAAGCCTTCCGTTCGGGATCTGATGAAATTTTGATTATCAAGCCCTTCTCGAATTATCTGGGCCATCATGGCATTTATGAGAAGACCGTCGGTTCCGGGTCTTATCATGAGGTGCAGGTGAGCCATCCTTGTTGTTGGTGTTTCTCTTGGGTCAACGGCGATAATGAAGGCTCCACGATCTCTTGCGTTCCATACCCAGCGGGACACTACGGGATGATTTTCCGCGAAGTTGGAGCCTATGATCAGGATACAGCGGGAATTTTCGAGATCGTGAATCGGATTTGTCATGGCTCCTGAGCCAAAGGCCCTACTGAGAGCCACAATGGATGGTGCGTGGCATAGTCTTGCGCAGTGGTCCACATGAGGCGAGCCGAACAGCCGCGCCATTTTCTGAAATAGGTAGTTTTCTTCATTGGTTACTTTTGCAGAAGCAAGAAACCCAACGGCATCGGCGCCATGGTCGTTTCTAATCTGATGAAGTTTTGACGAGATAAGTCGGAAAGCATCGTCCCAGCTGATTCTGTTTTTTTTGCCGTTGTAGGGGAAGGTGAGACGATCGGGATGGTGGATCAGATCAATGACAGAGTTACCTTTCGGGCAGAGGGAACCTTGAGCGACGGGGTGTGACGGTTCATATTCAATTCCCACGGCCATGCCGTTTTTTATCACAAGCCCCAGGCGACATCCGGCTCCGCAGTATGGGCAGACTACAGAAACCCATTTCTGTAATCCTTCCATAGGACTGCATCCTTTTTAAAGCATCTGTGAAATGGCATCTCGCCTTACAAGTTTTACGAAATCCTGTTCCTCTGCGAAAATGAGAGCCTTTGTTCGGCAGGCGTTAACACAGGCGGGTTCGTCTCTGTCGGGACATCTGTCGCACTTAACGGCAATACGTCGCTCTTCTTCGCGGTTAATAACACCGTATGGACAGGTCATGGCGCAGAGCCAGCATCCAATGCACCGTTCGGGATTATGAGTCACTATCCTTGTGATGGGATCCTGAGTCAGGGCGCCTGTTCTGCAGGATCTGACACAGGGAGCATCCTCACAGTGGCGGCATACGAAGGGAACTTTGCGAGCCTCAATCTGTTCCACGTAAATCCGTCGTCGCGGACGGGGAATTTCATTTATTGCCTCGGACAAATTCTTGCTTCGTGAATGTTCCACAGCACAGGCCAGTTCACAGGAGCGACATCCTACGCATCTTTCTACCCTGACAAATATTTCCTTCATTTTCTGTCCTCCCTTGAACTGTTCAATCAAATTTTCAGCCGTGGACACGCAATGCGTGCCCACTTAAACAATGTCCTATTTGGATCTCCGTCTGATAAACGTTGGAATGGACAGATCCTCTTCGTTTTCTTCCGGAACAAATTTACGCTTGAAGCGATCCAGGAGGGATTGTTTTTTCTCCGGTTCTTCCAGATATTCTCTTCTCCTTATATCCGATGCAGGTTCATAGGCCGGGTTTTCATAAACATCGTCATCTATAAAAATCCTTCGGGGTTCGTCTTTATTTGTGCTCGATTGAGGAGGTGTTGGAGGTGGATAGGGTGCGGACCGTGTGGTTGCGGATCTCACATCCTGGCGTTTTGGAGAAGTAGATGAAAGCTGAGTTGCCTTCGCTTTGCCAGAATTTCCTATGCCCGTTGCTATAACAGTTATACGCAGTTCATCGTTAAGTTCAGGATCAAAGGCTGTTCCTATAATGATGTTAGCATCCGTGTCAACTTCACTGTGGATGATGCTGGAAGCTTCTTCAAACTCGTGCATTGTCATATCGGGCCCTGCTGTTATGTTAACCAGCACGGCGCGGGCACCTTTTATGGAAACGTCTTCGAGAAGCGGGCTTGAAATGGCCTGTTGAGCAGCTTCTACGGCGCGATTTTCTCCCCGTCCTACTCCGGTTCCCATGAGAGCCATACCTTTTTCGGTCATGACGGTTCTGACATCGGCAAAATCGACGTTGATATAGCCGGGAATTACGATAAGGTCAGAAATACCTTTCACGGCGTAATAAAGCACATCATCGGCTTTTTTGAACATTTCTATGAAACTTGCTCGTTTGTCGGCAAGAGTCGTCAGTCGATCGTTGGGTATGGTAATGAGCGTGTCAACCACATCCTGAAGTTTAGCGAGCCCTTCCTGAGCATTCCTCAGGCGGACGCGGCCCTCAAAGGAAAAAGGCTTTGTGACGATTGCAACGGTAAGAATCCCGAGTTCCCTGCATGCTCTCGCAACAACAGGAGCGCCACCCGTTCCCGTTCCACCACCAAGGCCGGCGGTGATAAAAACCATATCGCTTCCCTCTACGGCCTCTTTAATGCGTTCGATATCTTCTTCGGCGGCTTTGGCTCCAATTTCCGGATTACCACCCGCACCAAGACCTCTGGTGAGCTGAACCCCAAGTTGGATCTTGATGGGCGCAAGGCATCTCTTTAAAACCTGAGCATCAGTATTAGCGGCGATAAATTCGACACCCCGAAGGCCTGAACTTATCATGTTGTTTATAGCATTGTTTCCTGCACCGCCTATTCCCAGGACTTTGATCTTCGCGGGTGATTCTAAAAAGTAATCATCCTCATCGTTTTGCCCTAAAGGCCCTTTCGTATAACCCAGCGGCATTACTTTATCTTTATTTCCCATAGTTCACCCTCTTTGTCTGAAAAATTTATGACATTATCATGAGATTGCCACGGCTGCCTTGCGACAGCCTCGCAATGACGGTGTTAAATGTCATTTGCGAGGAGCGAAGCGACGAAGCAATCTCTTGTTGTCTTTCCCCAATGGGATTGCCACGCCCGCCTTCGGCGGGCTCGCAATGACACACACATTCGTCATTGCGAGCGAAGCGAAGCAATCACCACGCCCACCTTGGGCAGCCTCGCAATTACATTCAACACTATCATTGCAATGACATCTAACACCGTCATTGCGAGGAGCGAAGCGACGAAGCAATCTCATTGTTGCAAACCCCTGTAAGGGTAACCCTTATGGTTGCCTTTGCCTCTGTGTGGAGGTGCAGGGACCTGCCCTATTTACAATTCCCTGACCCATTTCTTTATAAAGTGAAGTGCCTGTTTCAGCCATCCTAGAGGCGCAAAACCTCCACGCCCGGCTATAATACCTTCGCTAATATCATCAACATCTGACAATAAAAGCCCGGCTGCGGTAGCAAACATGGGATTTTCAATCACATCCTTAAGACCACCAAATCCCACGGGTACACCGATTCTGACAGGTAACTCGAATATATCTTCAGCAAGTTCTTTTATGTATGGAAGCATCGCAACTCCACCGGTAAGAACAACCCCCGCATGAAGATGATCAATATAGCCTGATTGAGCGACCTTTCGCCAGGCGAGCTGTAAAATTTCATCTACTCGATCTTCGATAATAGCACCTAGTGTTTGGGAATCAACAATAAAAGATTTGCGGCCATCGAGGGATTTCACCTCTATCGGCTCATCTGGAGGCATAGCTTCAGCTAGGGCGGAACCGTATTTCTTTTTAATTCGCTCAGCTTCATCAAGAGAGGTCTTAAGTCCAACGGAAATATCGGACGTAATATGATAACCTCCAAGAGGCAATACTCCTGTGTAACGCACCGACCCATTATGAAAGACCGCAATATCGGTAGTTCCTCCACCGATATCTATAACTGCCACTCCTAGCTTGAGTTCATCAGGATAAAGAACAGCCCGGCTCGACGCCAGTACCTCAAGACAATAACTTTCAACGTAAACACCGGCTTGAGCGCAACACTTTTCGATATTCTTTATGGCCGACTCCGAAGCTATAATTATGTGGACTCTTGCCTCAAGCCGAACACCGCTCATCCCAAGAGGATCCATGATCCCCTTCTGATCATCAACTATGAATTCTTGCGGAATAACGTGTAGAATTACCTTGTTTGCGGGCATAGCAACAGCCTGAGCTGCGTCCATGACCCGGAAAATATCCGATTCTGTAACTTCTCCACGGTTCTTAATGGCGATAACACCGTGGCTGTTTAACCCCTGCACATGAGTTCCCGCTACTCCAACATGAACAGAATCAATATCACAACCTGCCATGAACTGAGCTTCTTCTAAAGCCTTACGGATGGCTCTTACAGTCTTGTCGATGTTCACCACGACTCCACCACTGATTCCATGGGAAGGAGATGTTCCGAGTCCGATGATATTAACACCTTCGGCTGTACGTTCAGCTACAACAGCACATACTTTTGTGGTACCCAGATCTAAACCCACGATAACATCACGGCTCTTCGGCATTTCCTCTTCCCTTCAGAGTCACCGTATGAATGCCCACCTAGCGTAACGCACATCAATCTCCCTTAAATCTGCATTGTTTTGAAACACTCCCATTTTATGCATGATATAATGCAACTTTAAAACATTGCCGGCAATATTATTCGTTCCCACCAGAGCCTTGATCCCTTCAAAATTTACAATAAATCCATCTGAGTAAGAATAAGAAATTTCAGCTTTTTTCCATGAACCTGCAAAATTATTTTTTAGCGCCCGGATAAGGTCCAAGAAACCGCTGAGAATGTCCTGAGGAAGGACAGATGTGATTTCGTCATTTACGAGTCCGCTTCTGGCAGAAGAGTCAATCTCATCATTGTGAACCGAAGGCGAAGTCTGCCTCTGGCGGACGACCTCTCTATGGCTTCGTAACAACGAATGAGGACAAAAGTTGAACCACGGCACATCATCATGAGAAATTTTTTTCCGGTCTATTCTGCTAAAGAGCCACCCCGTAGCATCTACGTAAAAACATTCATCACAGCACAAAACTGCAACCGGATAACGTTCTACCAGCGTTACCGATACTACCCCGGGAAAATGCCATTTGACAACAGCTTTTTCAATCCATCGATGGCTTTGAAGTTTATTTTCAAGGCGTGAAAGATTTACATCCCAGATGGAGGTATGCGGAGGAATATCCAGTATTTTCAAGACTTCATCTTCGGAAATCCTTTTGAGCCCTGTGATTTCGATTTTGTTAATTTTCCAGAGCGAAGATCCTCTCATAAAATTGTAAACTTTTATGACCGAAATCGTAGATAAAAAAACAAAGCTGCACCACAGCACAATAAAAATTACAAACCTTGTTTTAGTGTTGATACGCACCTAATTACTCCAAACATGTTTCCGGCTCATGCGGCAGTATGGGCATCTTTGAGGCCTGCACCCTGTTAATCCCATGCACAGGGTACTATTCTAATTCCCGCCAGATAAGCGTGTCTTTCTTCCATTTGAGATCGTCCTTATGGGGATGATCAACGTTGTAATGAAGCCCTCTGCTTTCTTTTCTTGCTATTGCACAGGAAACAATAAGTTCCGCCACCAGAGCCAGATTTCTCAACTCCATTGCGTCCGTGTTCAAAGGAATGTTGGGCAGGTGTTCCCTGATTTCCTGCCTGATTTGAGCGATATGGTTTTGAGCTAGCTTAAGCCTTGAATCACGACGAACAATTCCCACGTAGTTCCACATAATTTTTCTGATGACGTCCCAGTTGTGAGCTATAAAAACCATTTCACTCTGGGTATTGTTTTCCAGTGCGTTATAAGGGCAGTCTGTGGAAGAAAGAACCGGAAAAGATCGCTTACGCCACTCGTCAATATGTTTCTTAACGTCAAGATAGGCCTGATAGGAGAAAACCACGGCCTCAAGAAGCGAATTGCTTGCAAGCCTGTTGGCCCCGTGAAGTCCCGTGCAGGCGCATTCTCCAATGGCATAGACCTGTTCTATAGAAGACCTTCCCCAGATGTCAGTTTTTATGCCCCCACACATATAATGAGCCGCCGGGACTACGGGTATTGGGGTTTTTGAAATGTCAATTCCGAGAGAAAGACATTTTTCATAAATGTTCGGGAAGCGTTTCATAAGGAAATCTTTTCCCCGGTGAGTAATATCCAGAAAGACGCAGTCGTCGCCAGACTGCTTCATCTCTGTGTCGATTGCTCTTGCAACCACATCCCTGAAGGCGAGATCCCCGAGAGGATGGTATTTATGCATAAAGGGACGACCGTGTTTATCAATCAATCGACCGCCTTCACCTCTAAGGGCTTCAGATATGAGAAAATTCTTGGCCTGCGGATGATATAGGCACGTGGGATGAAACTGAACAAATTCAAGGTTCGCCAGCGTTGCCCCCGCTCTGTAAGCCATCGCAAGACCATCGCCAGTTGCCACATCGGGGTTGCTTGTATAAAGATAGACCTTACCAGCTCCACCTGTGCAGAGAAGGGTAACATGAGAGAGAAAAAGATCCACGCTACCGGAAGCCACGTTAAGCACGTAGGCCCCCCAGCCTCTCTTCCTCCTCTTGATAGATCTATCCCCGATTCGAACGCCGTCGTATTCGACGATAAGATCAAGGGCAAAGTGGTTTTCAAATATGTGGATACGAGGGTGCTGTTCCGCAGCCCGGATGAGAGCGCGCTCGATTGCCTGCCCTGTCATGTCCTGAGCGTGGATGATACGATTTCTGCTGTGTCCTCCTTCTCTTCCCAGATCAAAATCGAAAGGCCCATCACCCCGGCGGTTAAATTCCACGCCCCACTCTAAAAGTTCCCGAATTCTATCGGGTGCAGAACGCACTACGAGTTCGACCACGTCCCTGTCGCACAATCCATCGCCCGATGCGAGAGTATCCTGAATGTGCAGTTCAAAAGAATCGTCAGAACCTATCGCCGACGCTATACCGCCCTGAGCATAGTTCGTTGATGTTTCAAGCTTGTCTTTCTTCGTAACAATTGCCACTTCTCCAAGAGATGCAGCTCTCAACGCAAAGGACAGCCCTGCGATACCGCTCCCTATCACGAGAAAATCAAATCGATATTCCATAGCCTTAAATCGCTCCTTGCTTTGAAAAAGTTTTTTACATCATACAAATAAATCCTATACTAAAAAAGGGCTGAGTAAAAGGCAACAGGTCGAAATGGGAAAATCCTTGAAACCATTTCTTTTGGTTCAGATTGATCCACCGACGACGGAATTCTGCGGTGATCACTACTACAGAACCTACGTACCGCTTTACGCTCTGGGGAACCGTTCGGCTCATTTTCACACCGTAAGTCTTACAAACGAGCATCGCCTGAAGTTTTATCTCATGAGAAACGCTGACGTGGTGGTGTTAAGTCTTGTTGCCGATATGGATTTGATACCTGTCGTCGAAGAACGGCGTAAAAGAGGACTTATTACTATCTATGAATGGAACGACGACGTTTTCAATGTCCCGCCGTGGAATCCTCAACACAGGTTCTTTTCCCAGCCTCACGTGCAGCGCACAATGAAACAACTTGCACGCATGTGCGACGCCGTTCAATTCAGCTCGCCGGTTTTGGAAGAAAAGTATGGGTGGCTTAACAAAAAACGAACTGTATTCATCAACCATCTGTTGCCGTTAGAGGAAGATACCACCCCTAATTCCGGCAGTGAGTATCTGGAAATAGGCTACGGCGGATCGGCAGGGCATTTCTATGATGTAGCTTACATTGCTCCTCACCTTTTCCGCTGGATTTATGAGGAAAAACGGGTTCGTTTCAACATCATGGCGGCCGATCCCATAGTGAAGCTTTTTTCTTTTCTGCCGTTAGAAAGAATTAGAGTTTTCCCTACGGGTTCGATTTTTGACTATTACCGATTCGTTAGAGTGCTTCATGTTGGTATCGCTCCGCTTCTTGATACGCCTTTCAACAGATCACGGTCAGATGTCAAATTTCTGGAATACGCCGCACATGGAGTAGTTCCTGTGCTTCAGAGAACTGTTCCCTACTCCGGTGTTGTGGCACATGGAAAAACAGGCTTACTTTTTGAAAGCGGAGAAGATTGCATCTCAAAGCTCCGCTGGCTTCTGGATCACCCGGACGAAAGAAAACGCATAGCCCGGGAAGCTAAGACTCATGTACTCCGTGAAAGAATGATATTCAAGCGTATTGAGGAAAGAGAAAAATTCTACCTCGGGCTTTTGAAAAAACTGGATTTGCGGCAGAAAAAAGACGATAAGTTTTTTGAAAGCATCCGTGATACAGAAGGCGCAGTAATACAAGGCGATTACGTAATGTTAGGTCCTTCGAGGTTTGAACTGCTAATCAGGGAGGGGCTAAGCTTTCTTGCCGAAGGTAAGAGAGACAGAGCGCGAAAAAACTTTATTATTGCGATGGAAATGGAACCAGCGAATTATCTTCCTTATCTTTATCTGGCAGAATGTTCTAGTTATGGCGAGGAGAAGACAAGATATTTAAGAGAAGCGCTTAGAATTAATCCTCGATCATTCATGGCACGATGGATGCTAAAAGCGAGTTCTTTTTAAGAGATTTTTTATACACGAAATTTTTTAGTTGAAAAATTTATAACAAAAGGGGAAATTGGTTATAAGAGGCTAGGGGGTTAATGGGAACACTTAAGGGGAGGAAAGTCCATGAATGGAAATAGGATAGGTGGGCTGCTGAAAATATTACTGTTTATGGTTATGGGATTTGTTTTCCTGGCGCCTTCTGCTGCGAGGGCAATAGTAGTTTCTCCAACGGAAATAAACGTTGTTGTGGAGGTGGCTCCGGGGAGTCAAACTGCATCTTATGAATACTCAATAGCTGTAACGGGAGAATCTGGCGAAACGAAATTTGCTGCTTCATGCGACAAAGCATGGATGTCGGTAAATCCCGCTACAGGAGATATTCCTGGCTCATTTGCCTTGAAAATAACCGTGTCCGCCGGTCTTTTTCCTGAGGGAGGCACTGATACCGGAACTGTCACCGTAACCAGTGATACAGGATCTTCGGCTACAGTTGTCGTAAATCTAACCGTAAGACGAATCATAGCCGACAAACTAACCGTTAATCCGAGTGAGATCACTCTCAGGTTCACCAGAGCGAACCTTGCAAAGAAAACTTTTACTGCGGAAGTAAGAAACGCTAACTACGAAAGAAACAATTTCAAATGGAGCGCTGAAGTATCAGCATCCTGGCTAACTGTAACACCTGCCAGCGGCGAAGGAGCAACCAGCGTTCAGGTAACGGTCGATCCATCGGCTTTGCCCGCAGGTTCTTACTGTGATACTGGAGACTGTGAAAAACCTGCGGGGAAGATTACTTTCAGAAGTAATCTCCCGACATCAAATGAGGAAGACGCGGAAGCCACTCTACTGGTCAAGCTAGTTATTCAGGCTCCAAATGAGCTTACGGTCTTTCCGTCCTATCTTTTCTGGAGTGTTGAAAGACAATCTGACGGAACCATTGGGGATTTGGCCGCTCAGGTCCTCCATGTCTATGCCGGAGCTTATGGATTCTCCATTAGCTACGATGTGCCGTGGATTAAGACCTTGTTTTTGAATCCCGGTGTCGATGAAAGTGTTTATTCTCTCGCCACAACACAGTCTGAAGGTATCTTCGAGATCACTCCGGATAAAGAACTCCTTCAGACCTACGGAGCTGGAAGGTATGAAGGGGTTATAACTGTGGTAGACCGGGGAACCGCCTTCTACCGAGAAGTGCCGGTTATTGTGGAAATAAGGAATCCGGGAGATCCCATATCACTTCCTGTAATCCAGCCAAAGTTTACTCAGATGGCGCCGGGCTTTATAATGGTTGATGCAACCGATGCTCATTCCCTCCATATGCTGCTCCATGTGGACGATAACCTTGCCGTGTACCAGACGCCAGAAGCGTGTTCTGCTGCGGGTGGCACGTGGCTTGATCCCTTCCGCGGCGCAGGATCATCCGGAACAGGGCTGCCTTACTGCAGTGCTAGTGAAAAGGTCTATGTGCTTCTCACGGCTCCATATAAGCAGCCTAATAAGGTCTATGCCTACACCCCGGTTGTAACCGATAAGTATCTCCTTGTTTATCAGAACGGCGCTAGAGTTAATGAGAGCATAGATCCCTACTTCAGCATTGGACCAATTCCTGAGGCAAGCTTTGGTCCTATGTTGTTAGCCGGACTCAAGGGACAGATGTTTATAAGCGTTAGAGCAGGAACGGATCTGAATTCCACAAGAGAAATGCAGGAAGTTCAGGTGAATATTAACACTCTTGAAGGTTCATGGGTTGTGTCCGAGAGTTACCATGGCAGGACATATACTTATGGGGCGGACAGAATTCTTACACTTACCCCCAACCCGGATGGAATGACTTATTCGGGAAGCTGGGGACCAACCCCTGTTGCGGCTTCCATAGCGGATAGCAAGACGGTTCTTTATAGGATTGAGTTCATGGAAAACCAGATTGTCTATGAGTACTGGGTGACTTCTCTCACCGCAACAGAGATGAAAGGCAAATGGAGGTTTTCTTACAACGGAGATAGTTCCAAGTGGGAAGATTTCTCCGCTGTTAGAACGAACGGCGGAATAGGTATCAACGGAAATCCGTTTAATTAACCTAGGAAGAGATTGCCACGGCCGCCTTACGGCGGCCTGGCAATGACACCTGTTTATGTCATTGCGAAGAGTTCGCCGGAGGCGGAGGACGATGTAGGGGCACGGCGCCGCCGTGCCCCTACGTGTTTGTCGCGTGGAATTTTGTTGGGTTAATACAATGTGCCGCCAGGCCTATACATCATTATTCTATCTGGAAAAAGCTTTCGTCGAATTCAACTTTGCCCTCATATTTCTTCATGAATCTCTTGCCATGAATTTCTGGATGTTCCAGTAGCGATACATCCAGACGAATACCCACTTCATCAAAAGCTTTGACAACCTCTGCCGGTTTTGGCGGGCAGCCCTTTACGAATACAGCATGCTTAATCAATGGATTGTCTTTATGAAGAGTGCTCATACATTTCCCGAGTAGGATCGTATGTTTCTTGTTGCCCGATGGTTTCATTGATTTACCGGTGAGAACTTCCACTTCGTCCCAGGGCGTTCCCTGCCATGCTCGAGCTATCGCCGTAAGAATTGCGCCGTTCAGGAAAGAACAGTAAGTGCAAAGGGTATCGTCGTATTTCCAGTAGGAAAGCCCCCGTATGCCCATTTTGTCCATCAAAAGCGGAAGGGAATTGTCATCGTTGTACTCAAATGAATACCTGTGTGGGCTAATAATCTGCTCAAGGCTTTCTCCAATTACTTCCACATCGGATAAATCTTCAAGGCGGCCCAGAACGTTTGCTGCATGGACAAGGTGAGGCACATCGGCTGGCGAGTAGCCAAGGATCATCGCTCCTACCTTGTCCGCCGAAAGCACGTCCCTGGAAGCAATCAGAATGTCGGTTCTTCTGGCCGTTCCGTCGAATCCGGGACCTCTTTCGTTGCTGAAAATCCCATCGATTATCGTCCATACGGGTGGCAGTCCTGTAAATAGCCGTCCAACGTAAAAATGAAGGTCTCGCCCGTTTTCGATTGAATGACACTTTTTTCTGGAAGGAATATCGATTAGCCCTTTAAGATTCTTAATGCCGAGGCTCACGACCGTTTGAGCGTGTGTCTTTAATACCGGAATATCAACAATCAGATCACTTTCCAGAGCGTCCACGCTTAAATTAAGACTTACACCCCCGGCTAATTCCACACTTTTAAAGGGACGGTCAAAAATATCGACCGGTTCTACTCCGTAACGCTCTTTTAGTCTGTAGTAACCTAGATGCTGGAAAGCTTCTTCGGTAATCTTGCGCCGTCCCGATCCCGCAACAACAATGCCTTCCCCTATTTTTATGTGCCTGACTCCTGCTTCTTTGAGAAGTCTCACCGTGTCTTCCACGACCCGGGACGTGGTGAGAACTCCCCACTTCGGGAATACTCCTCCCGGTACCCACGTTACCACATTGGGTTTTATGAACACCTTTTCATTTGATCTAATTTCCGGTAGCCCTCCTGCTCTTTCTACAGCAAGCCGAACGGAATCATATGGTTTTTCATACCTGGAAATCCCTACAGTAAAAGCCATATTCCCCCTCCTCAAAATGACATTACTGTCTAACCGCTTTCCCGGCTCTTTTACTCCCTTTACGAAACGGTAGGCAACCGTATTGATGACATTCGATTCTATCTGAAATTTGCCGATTTTCTTTCTTGCTTTTTGAAAAATGTGGTAATTCTCAGCGTGATTTTTGACCCCCTCTGTAGAGAGAGGGTGCACTTAACGCAGGCTAAAAGTTAAATGAGGATAAATATATGAAGTCTGCCTTAGTAGTTACCAGACAGGATGAAGTTTTTAAGAATCTTCGCCAGCTCCTTAAGCCGGAGTGGCGAGTTGAAAAGTTGACCGACGATAAGTTTCAGCACGACGAACCTTTAAATTCCTGCCAGATAATCTTTGTCGATGTGGAATTTTTGAAACAGGCTAGAGGCTCCGGAACATCAAAAATTGCTGATGAGATAAAGCACATTAAAGATAGTTCAGGTCGTGTGCCGATTGTGGTTATCGCACCAAAAGAAAATCTCTCAGAGGCATTGAAGGCGGTAAAGAGCGGAGCCAGTTCTTATCTCACATACCCATTCCAGCCTCCAGAACTGAAGCAGGTCATGGACACTCTGAAAGTTCTGAGCGAAGAGCCTTCTTCCAGACCATCTTCAGAACATTTCTGGAAAGTGACCGTTTCCCATCTCGTTAGAACAGAAAGTCCTTTGATGCAGAAGGTTTTTGATGACATCCAGCGGGTTGCTCCGACCGATGCGACGGTTCTTCTGATGGGAGAGACGGGCACGGGTAAAAATATGCTGGCCAAGCTGATACACGAGCACAGCCATCGAGCTGACAAGCCCTTTATTCCCGTTCACTGTGGAGCAATACCGGAAAGTCTTATAGAAAGTGAATTCTTTGGGCATGAGAAAGGCGCCTTCACGGGGGCAATGAGGAGAAAACTCGGAAAATTCGAAATTGCCAACGGTGGTACCATCTTCCTGGATGAAATTGGCACCATAACCCAGTCTGTTCAGATCAAGCTTTTACAGGTTTTGCAGGAAGGGATTTTTTACCGGGTTGGGGGAGATAACCCGCTTCACACGGATGTGCGAGTTATTGCAGCTGCTAACGTGGATCTTAAGGCTCTTGTGGAACAGGGATGTTTCCGGCAGGATCTTTTTTATCGTCTCAACGTTTTTCCAATCTTTGTCCCGCCACTTCGAGAGCGTAAAGAAGATATTCCGCTTCTTACAGAAATCATCCTTGAAAAGCTGAATCGAAGGCATCGCAAGAACATAAAGGGGATTGCTCCTGAAGTTATGGAAGCCTTTATGAACTACAACTGGCCCGGAAATATTCGTGAGCTTGAAAATGTAATGGAAAGAGCTTACATCCTCGAGACGATGGACATTCTCACGCCCGCTAATTTTCCCAGAGATATTATTGGTTCGGCAAAAAGATGTCATGAACACTTTATGGATGCCTTTGCGCTTCTTAATGCAGAAAGCGGCAACTTTCCGAGTATTTCTGAGTTCAGGAAGCTTATCGTAGATCATGCGGAACGAGTTTATCTCACAAAACTTCTCCGGGCGCACAGAGGACGAATTAATGCATCGGCACGAACCGCCGGAATTACAACTCGACAGCTACGTAAGCTAATGCAAAAACACAATATTAAAAAGGAACAGTTCAAGAAAGCTTTGTGCGCCCAGCCTTCTTCTGAAGTTCAGCAGAGTGCGTGAGGGAAGGGCAAGTAAGTTGAGTTGTTAACCTTTTTCCGGAAATGGCTTGATCGTTCAGGACTGACCCGAGTTTGTCACAACAAAGGTAGGGGCACGGCGCCGCCGTGCTCCTACCCCGAGTTTGTCACGTCAATGGCGTTTTTGGGTAATTTTCGGTCGTTGCTAT
>CAZWJX010000034.1:0-19264 GCA_964634695.1 uncultured Syntrophobacterales bacterium
CCTGCCGGGTGCTCGAGCTTTGTCGGATCAAAATGTTGCCCCGTGGACGTTAACTTCTGATAAAATCGAACATATTAAAGAAGAGGACGTTTACAAAGCTGAAGGACACGTTGTGCTGCAGTCTGGAAGCAGAAGGATTGAGGCTGACAGAGCGGTTTTTTACAAGAAAGAAGGCCTTGTCAGGCTATACGGTAACGTTTTGATCAGCTACGGAGAAGATTGGCTCAGGGGCGAATACGTGATTTGGGACCTTGAGCGCCAGACTGGCTATATTGAGCACGGCAAGGCTTATTTCCCCAAGAATCATTTCTATGTTGAGGCGGAACGGATTGAGAAAACCGGAAGTAATGAATATAGGCTGGATCGAGGATTTGTAACGACCTGTAATCCTTCTTCGCCAGATTGGTCAATCGGCTATAAGCATCTTTACCTGCCTTCGTCCGGAATGGCTCAGGCCAGAAATGTAACCTTTAGAGTTGGCTCTGTTCCAGTTATTTTCGTTCCCTGGGTCATGGTGCCGGTTAACGTGCAGCGTCAAAGCGGAATATTACAGCCGATATTTGGTTTTTCTGACCTGAACGGCTTCTTGACGGAAGTTCCATACTACATGGTTATCAGCCAGGATCAGGATGCCACTTTTTTTGCGCAGGCCATGCAGAAACGGGGTATTATGGGCGGCATCGAATACAGGTGGAATAATGCACGGTGGGGCGAAGGAATTTTCCTGACCAATTACATGAGAGATCTTGCCGATGCAGATAGTGTCAGGGCTCACGGCTTTTCCATGAGCGAAAGAGACAGATTCTGGATAAGAGGGCGAGCGCTGATTGATTTTCCTTACAACGTCGAGGCCAGACTTAATCTGGATATGGTGAGCGATAGGGATTTTATGAGTGAATTCACCCGTGGTTCTCCTTCGTTTCAGTATACCGACACAGCCTTCAGGACCTTTCTGGGGACAGGGCTTCTTATAGATAAGACCAGAACCGCTAGGGAATCCAACGCATACATCTTTAAAAAATGGGAGGATACAGACCTATCGTTAGATCTCCATTACTGGGACGAGAACGATGCTTCATTAAAAGATGTTACAATGCAACAGCTACCCTCCCTTAGCTTTGATGTAGGATCTTCACCTCTTTTGCGAGATATTCCGCTTTATTATTCTGTTCGTTCGTCAGTAACACAGTACTGGCTTGAAGAAGGGGCTATGGGGACAAAAATCCTCCTGTCTCCTGAAATCAGCTTGCCTAAACAGATTGCTTCTACGATCAATACCAGGACGACCTTTCTGTTACATAATGCCCTGTATAGGACGGATAAGGAGATATCGAAAGAAACTGAAGACTTAACAGGCAGAGCGGTGCCGTACCTCGAGACGGAAGCTAACGTTAGACTGGAAAGAGAATATGACGTAAATTTCTGGAATGTAGCCTCGGTTGTTCATAACATAAGTCCCTTCGTTGCTTATGAATATGCTCCAAAGGTGGAAGAAAAGAATATTCCTGCCTTTGACGAGTCGAACAGCCTTTTCTACACCAACAGAATACGTTATGGAGTTCAGTCCTTCTTGATGGCTAACAGAGGAAATTCCAGCGAAGAATGGGCCAGAGTTAAAGTATTTCAATACTACCGTGTTGGTGAGCAAAGGGTGCCGTTTTTTGAAGGCGGGTTGCCGGGGCCTGTTGGGAAGGACAAAGGGGTTTCCGACGTTTATGCTGATATTGAACTTACTCCCCACAGGTATATTGATCTTTCGTATACTATGGCTGCTTCGCCTGATGATGGTTCGGTTCGACAGCATGATGCCGTTCTTTCACTTCACACCTTTACGGGTCAGAGTATTGGTATTGAATACAGGTATAGAGAAAATACCGGTGTTGATGAAATCATAGGATCTCTTGCCTGGGACATACGTCCCTGGCTTTCGCTGGCTACCTATCACAATTATTCTTTTGCAAAGGATGAGATGTTTAAACAGGGATACACAGTTACATACAGAAGAAATTGCTGGTCTGTAAGTCTTTCCTATGAACGCGAAGGAGGAGACCGGCGTTTTTTTGTAAGCGTGAACTTGCTCGGGCTCGGGCAAGTTGCTATCAAGTAGTTGTTTAGGATGGTTACGGAAAATCAGAGTGGCGTTTACTTTGAAGAAGGAGCAGCTTGATGATAAGGCAGAGTTTGGTCAAAGTTTTTTTAGTAGTCGTGATGCTTCAAATTCTTTGTTCCTGTGTAACGCCGGCAGGTAGAACTCCGGGTGAAGTTATTGATGATACCAACATTACCGCCACGATAAAGCGGAAGCTTTTTGAAGATCCCTACCTTAGCGGTTTTGCTATTTCGGTCACGACCTTCAAGGGCGAGGTTACTTTAACTGGAGCTGTTGATAGCCAGTTTGAAAAAGATCGGGCAAAAGCTATAGCTGAATCCATTGTTGGAGTCAGGAAAGTTAATAACCTTCTTGAAATCAAGCGTTAGTGATTGGCTGTCTGTAAGGGAACCTTGTTCGAAAAATAGAGGAGTGTCATTGCGAGGCTGCCGCAAGGCAGCCGTGGCAATCTCATTAAGGAAGAACAACAAGAGATTGCTTCGCCTTCGCTTCGCTCCGGCTCGCAATGACACAATAAACACATTCTCCAGTTACGCCCTTTTCGAACAGGTTCGTCTGTAAAGTCTTCTTGTGTCATTACTATCGGAGCGAAGCAATTCCTTTGTTGTGACAAATTCGGGTTACACCTGTGGAGAGGGCGGTAGCGTCCTCAATTAAGCAGGGATCAGGTCGTGTCGTATTTGAACATGGTCTGAGCAACGGAAGGGCGAGGAGGGGCGACCCGTCGGGTCGCCCCTACAAGGATTACAAAGCTTTTAGTGCTTTTTCCAAGCGATTACAGCCTTCTTCGAGATCCTTTCTCGATAGAGCGTATGAGAGCCTGATGCAGCGATCGTTTCCAAATTCAACTCCGGGAACCACGGCTATATGAGCTTCTTCCATTAGATAGTCTGCCATGCTGACTGAATCACTTATTGTTCTGGATCCGTAACTTTTGCCGTAAAAGGCGCTTATATCGGGAAATATGTAGAAAGCCCCCTGAGGTTCAACGAATCGGACACCGGGTATAGACCTCAGGCGATCCATTACATAAGCGCAGCGCGATTCAAACGATTTTGCCATCCGTTTTACATCGCTCTGGTCTCCTGTAAGAGCCGCTAGAGATGCCCATTGGGCGATAGAGCACGGATTGCTGGTCGATTGGCTTTGAAGCTTAGACATCGCTTTGATAAGTTCCTCTGGACCGATGGCAAATCCAATACGCCATCCGGTCATTGCATAGGTCTTGCTTACGCCGTGAATGATGACGGTCCGATCTTTAAGTGCCGGTTCTGCGACAACAATATTTGCCCATTCGGCACCGTTGAATAGAATGTGGGAATAGATATCGTCTGAAATAATCCATAGGTGCGGGTAGTTCACCAATACATCAGCAATTCTTTTCAATTCATCTTTTCGGTAATAAACTCCCGTTGGGTTTGATGGGCTATTTATTATCAGTGCTTTTGTCCTGGCCGTTATGGATTGTGTAAGAAGTTCAGGTGTTATTTTATAGCCTTCATCGAAGGATGTTTGAATGATTGAAGGCACTCCGCCTGCAAGAACAACCATGTCAGGATAGGAAACCCAATAAGGTGCGGGAATTAACACCTCATCGCCCGGATCCAGGATGGACTGAAAAACATTATAGAGGGCGTGCTTACCTCCACAGCTAATCAGCACATTGGACGGATTGTAATCAAGACCATAATATTTTTGCACCCATTGGCATACGGCCTCTTTGAGTTCCTGCATGCCGCTTGCTGGTGTGTAACGTGTCTGGTTTCTCATAATTGCCTGGATAGCCATTTGTTTAACGTGCCCGGGCGTATGAAAATCCGGCTCACCCACAGCAAAGCTTATTACTTTGATCCCTTTTTTTCTGAGTTCTTGGGCTTTGGCATTAATACTGAGCGTAGCCGAAGGGCGAACCTCCGAAATACGTTTCGCCAGTTTCATCTTTTCCCCCTTCTCCTTTTCCTCCTGTGTCGTAGTCTACCCTTACCAGGTAAAGTCCGTGAGCAGGTGCTGTTATGCCAGCAAGACTTCGATCTTTCCCTTCAAGAATCCGGATCATTTCATCCGGAGACCTCTTACCCATCCCAACCTCTATAGTGGTTCCCACAATGATTCGGACCATATGTCTCAGGAAGCCGTTCCCGAGAAAGGAAAAAACTAGCAGGCCGTCAGGCTTCACTTCGCAATCTGCCCGGAATAAAGTCCGCACGGAAGATTTGACCGAAGATCGGGATGCTCGAAATGAGGAAAAATCATGCTCCCCCTCCAGATAACTCAAGGCCAGCTTCATGCTGTCATGATCAAGATTGTAAGGCACATGCCATGCATATTTTCGCCACAGCGCAGACGGTAAGCGACGGTTCAACACGCAATAACGATAAAGTTTAGCCTTTGCGCTATAACGAGCATGAAAGGATACATCAACTTCTTCGGCGTCTTTTACCACAATATCCTCAGGCAAAAGACTGTTGAGCCCCCGTTGAATATCTGATGGTTCAAGTCTGGTGCGGGCATAAAAGTTAATCACCTGCCCCAGAGCGTGAACGCCGGCATCAGTTCTTCCTGCCGCGCGCACGTGCACTTCCTTTCCAAGTATTATCGCAAGACTTGACTCGATAACTTCCTGAACAGTTAAAACCCCCTTTTGTTTTTGCCACCCATGATAACCACTTCCATCGTATTCGAGGACAAGCTTGAAATTTCTTTCTAGATAATGGCTCATATATTCTTCAGGGTTGCCAGGGAGCGAACTCCAGTCCCAGTGTTTCAGGGAAGCCCACCATGAGATTCATGTTCCAGACTGCCTGTCCGGAGGCGCCTCTTGTGAGATTATCGATTGCCGAAATCAGTATAAGCCTTCCTGTCCTTCTATCAAAGCGCCAGCCAATGTCGCAGTAATTGCTCCCTCTGACCTGTATGGTAGATGGCGGATCAGCTTGAGATCCGAATACTCGAACGAAGGGCTCTCCTTTGTAGAAGGCGTTAAAAGCATTTTCAATATCGGTTTCTCTCACGCCTTCTTTCGGCTTTACATAGATGGTGCTCAGAATTCCTCGTGACATTGGAACAAGATGTGGTGTGAATGCGATCCTGACTTCAGTTCCGGCCACAACGGTGAGCTCCTGTTCTATTTCCGGAATATGACGGTGGACTCCTCCAACTTTGTAAGCCTTAAAAGATTCATTAACTTCACAGAAATGAGTCGTAAGCGAAAGCCCTCTTCCCGCTCCGGTAACACCGGATTTAGAATCAGCGATTATGGAATCCGGCTCAATCAGCGAATACTTTAAAAGTGGCGCGACGGCAAGAATTATGCTTGTGGGATAACATCCGGGATTGGCGACGAGAGTGGCTCGCTTGATGGCCCCCCGATAAAGTTCTGGAAGCCCGTAAACAGATTGGCTTAAAAGCTCTGGATTCCTGTGTTCCCCATACCATTCCTTGTAAAGGTCGGCGCTTCGCAGACGATAGTCGGCGCTGAGATCAACCACTTTCAAGCCCTTTTCCAGAAGAGCTGGAACAACGTTCATTGAAGCACCATGGGGAAGAGCTACAAAGGCAAAATCGGCCTCTTCGGCAATTCTATCAACATCCACCTGAGAATAGGGAATATCCACGATGCCTCTAAAAGCAGGATAATGTTCTGAAAGAGTTGCGCCTTCCTGAGTCCGCGAAGAAGCAAAGGTGATCCTGGCTCTGGGATGAGAAGCCAGAATTCTCACCAGTTCAAACCCCGTATACCCTGAGGCTCCAATTATTGCCACATGCACAAACTCCCCGCTCATAATCTTCTTCACTCCATAAAAGAAAAAGGCACCACAGAGGCGCCTCGTTGATATGCAAAGACCTAGTAAAAGTAACAAACTATCGTTTGGAGTACTGACAAGCTCTTCTCGCCCCTCGAAGCCCGTATTTTTTCCTTTCCTTCACTCTGGCGTCTCGTGTCAGGAGTCCGTTTTTCTTCAAAATGTCTCGTAATTCAGGATTGAATTCCACAAGAGCCTTGGCTATTCCATGCCTCAGGGCTCCGGCCTGTCCCATGTAACCACCACCGGAAACGGTTGCGTATATATCAACTTTGCCGTATGTGCCTGTGAGCATTAGAGGCTGGCATATGAGCGCCCTTTGCGTTTCCAGATCTACAAATTCATCTAGAGTCTTACGGTTTATTACGATTTTTCCATCTCCCGGGGAAATCCATACTCGCGCTACTGATGTTTTCCTCTTTCCAGTCGCATAAAATCTTTTTTGTTCTACCATATTAGCCATACTCCTCTTGCTTTATATAAATTCAACTTTCTGTGGCTGTTGAGCCTCATGGGGATGCTTCGGTCCTGTGTAAATTTTAAGCTTTTTTAAAAGCTTGCGACTGAGACGGTTCTTGGGAAGCATTCCCTTAACGGCATAATAAAGCAATCGCTCCGGATGTTCCTGAAGCATCTTCCTTGCGCTTATTTCTTTCAGTCCACCCATATAGCCGCTATGGCGGCGATAAATTTTCTGATCCCATTTTTTACCCGTAAGTTTCACCTTTTCCGCGTTAATCACTACCACGAAATCGCCATTATCCACATGAGGAGTAAAAGTAGGAAGATGTTTCCCTCGCAGGCGAACGGCGATGTAACTTGCAAGGCGACCTAAAACCTTTCCTTCTGCATCAACCAAAATCCATTTGCGACCATTCGGGTCAAACTTGGCACTTTCAGTTTTCATCTTTTCCTCTCCACCTGTTTATCTCTATGTCGCCGGTTCGGCAACGTTATTTAAAACGCATTATAGCTATCGGGAGCAATTGCTTATAGGAAATGCGCTCTGTTTTGTCAAGCACTTACGTGAGCCCGTTCGAAAAGTGTGTAACTATTTACTTTCGTGTTATTGTAGGCAGGAGCGAAGCAATCTCTCGTTATCCTTTCCCGTGTCATTGCGAGGAGCGAAGCGACGAAGCAATCTCATCATTACTTTTTATGAGATTGCCACGCAGTCCTTCGGACTGCACGCAATGACGCATTCGGTAGAAATTGCCGCGGCCATTTCTTGGCCTCGCAATGATTTTCCTTTACCCCATGATTAATGTGTTATCCATTACCACCTCTCACTATTAACACACCTGTGCCTTTAATGGCATCTTTTTTCAGCATTATGAGAGCTTCATTTGCCTGCTCAAGGGGAAAAGTTGTTATATGAGGGCGAATAGGTATTTCGGAGGCCAGCTTGAGCAGTTCATGGCCGTCTTCTCGAGTGTTGGCTGTGACGCTATGGACGTTCTTTTCATAAAAAAGGTGACGTTCGTAATCCAGCGATGGGATCGGGGTCATGTAAATGCCGGCAAGGGCGAGCGTTCCGCCTTTTTTGAGATGCGCCAGAGCCTGGGGTACAATTTCGCCCGCCGGAGCAAAGATAATGGCTGAATCAACTTTTTCGGGCATATCTTCTGGAGATGAACCTACCCAGTGAGCACCCATCGATCTCGCAAGTTCCTGATGTTTTTCACCCCTCGAGACCACAAATACTTTACAGCCCCAGCGCAGAACTATCTGGATGACGATATGAGCTGACGATCCGAAACCGTAAAGGGCAATTGTATCTCCAGGACGGCAACCGCTTCGTTTTAAAGATCGATAGCCTATGATGCCGGCACAAAGAAGGGGAGTAGCTTTGGCCGGAGAAAAAATGGACGGGATAGGATAGGCGAATTCTTCTGATACAATGGCGTATTCAGCAAATCCTCCGGGAGCATGATAGCCTGTGAAGCGCTGATGCTCGCAAAGGTTTTCTTTGCCGGAACGGCAGTATTCACATTCACCACAGGTGTGTCTCAACCATGCAATGCCTACTCGATCGCCTTTACGGAATTTTTTTACATCTTCACCAGTGGCATCCACTATGCCCACTATCTGATGCCCCGGTATGACGGGATGGGGAAGGGGCGGGAGTTCGCCTTCAATGACGTGAAGATCGGTTCTGCATATACCGCAAGCTTCGACTCGAATCCTGATTTCTCCACGTCCGGGTTCAGGATCGGGTAACTCTTCAAGCACTAGAGGGTGTGTTTCTATAGGAGAGCATTTTTTTAATACCATAGCTTTCATAAAGACACTCCTGTCATGTTAATTTCTGTCTGGTCTTTTTCGCAGTTTTCATACATCATTTAGCAACAATGTCGAAATGTTTATACCAGGAAGGTGGTGTTATGAATAGACCGGCGTTAAGGCTTGGCCTTCACATTGTTGCTGCCATTTTAGCTGTTATGGTCTGTGCGTTCGGGATTGTTCTCGGGAATGAAACGTTTCAGCAATATACCGCAAGACAAATCGTTAGGATTCTGTCAGATAAAACGGGGCTGGACATCAATTTCGGCAGAGTAATATGGTATCCCCTCTCGGGGCTCGAAATCAGTGGTATTGCTGTTTATAGCAATGGGAAACAGGCGCTTTTGGCTCGCAAAGTGGAATTATCGTACAGCCTGTCGTGGAAAAAGCCTTTTATTACCTTGAAGATAATCCACATAGATTCGCCTTTAATAGTGGGCGATCTGGACGAAAAGGGACAGATAACCAATTTCCCGGTAATTTCGAAAACCGTAACTGAAACCAGGCCGTCGGAGACTTCCTTCAATATGCCCGTTCCGGATGTTGAAGTTCGTAACGGCAGAATTGTGGCGATTCAGGACGGTTATGTTAAGGTCGCTTTTAAGGATGTTTCGGCTCGTGTAAGGATTTCTATCGAGCCGAAAGAGGGTGGAGAAAATGTTTTCCGGATCAGGGTGTTCGATGGAAATATTTTCGCTGAAAGACCGCTTCTGGAGTCATTCAAATGGAATGGGACGATTACAGTATCACGGGACGGGGTTAATATCAAAAATTTATCTGTTTTTTCAGGGCTATGGGGCGTTTTTACAGGATCTGGTTTCTGGGATCATCAGACGCAGAGAGGATTCTTCAGATTCTTGCTCGAAGGCCTTGATCTTTCGAACGTCTTTTTTGTGCCTGCTAATGTAAAAAAACACTTTGGTATTGTATCATTAAATGGAGAGGTGACGTTAGCTCCTTCTTCAGCTGATGCCCGGTATATTGTTGATGATTCCAGACTGGGGAGAATAAAAGGCACAATCCATGCCTTGAAGTTAGGCGATGGAGCTTTCCGGATTGATCACAGGGCATATTTCAGGCTGAGTTCTTCCCCAACTGATGTTCTTCCTGATAGAGCTTCATCTGCTGGTTTATATTCCTTTAGTGTTCAAGGGACAGTAGATAGTGAGCTGAATGTGTTTCGCAGCGAAGATATTTCCGGAAATGTTAGCCTTGCACTTGGGAACTCAGAATTTATTGAGAAATCAAATCGGCGGTTTTCCATAGATCGAGGCTTTGTGAAGTTTAATTTCCAGAAGGGAAATCTGGAAATAGTAAAGGCCTCTTTTTATGGGACGTCAGGCCAGTTTAACGGGCACGGAAGCATAAGTCTGGGTAAAGATCTGTCTGTTTCTGAAAACGGGAACCCCATCTATAAAGAGAATGCCGTCAAAAGTTTCGAACTGAGCATTCCGAACTGGTTTTTTACTTTTCGGACTGAACGACTCGCTGAATGGAATACTTTCTTAAAGCTTCCATTGGACATGGATGGCCTGTGCCAGATTGAAGGCAGTATTATAGGCTCCCAGAAGGGAACTCAAATTAAGTTAAAGAGCTCTGTCGAAAAAGCACATCTCGATAGGCTATTGCTGAAGAGATTTTCCTTTGAGTCCGACGGCTTTTTGAAGGTCTGCAGATCGTCTGACTTGGCCGGAGAAAAATATGAGAGTGGATGCAAAGGGATTAAATTTGGTAATGCCGTTTATTCGCTGGAACAGAATGCCCGGATTGCTATTGAAGGTCTTCAGACAGGCGATGATAAAAGAATCATAAATGGAGATGTTACGATTGCCCAGTCGGGGGACAAATCAAAAATTGCCGTGAACTTTAGAGCTGATGACGTATCCGGAAGTTTCAATGCTTTCCTGGACGATATCTGGAAAAGCCCATCGTTTTCTTTGACTAAATCTTACGTTTCGCTTCCCGAAATTGGCAGAATTGATCTGGCTCTTAGTGGTCTGTTAAAACAGGAAACGGTTGAGGTTACAAATTTAGTTATTAGCAAAGGTGATCAGAGTATTACGGGATCATTTAAAATAGGTAAATCCGAAAGGATTGAAGGCAGGTTCAGGGTGAACAATATTAACATGGCCGATGAAATCGGAAAGCGCGCCGGAGTAAAGGTTCTGGGTGGAGCCCTGAATGGGGAAGTTGTTATTGGTGGCTCTCTTGAAGTTCCTGTTATATCGGCCCGGTTTGGGGCACAACCTGGATCGATTTTATGGAAGACGACCAGATCAGGTTCTTTTAAATGGAATCGCTTTGAGATTGTAGCGGAAATTGATCGAAATAATGCTTCAGCCGAAGCTATACTGGAATCTCCGGGCGCAAAAAAGCCTGTTGAGGCAAGAGTAAAGTTACCTGTTAAGCTCAGTTTCAGACCTTTTGAGATGATGGTTTATAAAGACAAACCTTTTTCTGCAACGGCGTCCATTTCTGAACTAGATCTTGCCTATTTGATTCCTTGGTTTATGGCCGTTGACGTGGTTAAGGGCACCTTGAATGCAAGGGTGCAATTTTTTGGAACTCTGGCTAATATCAAATCTGAAGGAGAAGCACAAATTCAGAAGGGCGAGCTGGAAATTAGGAAGGGATACCTTGTTTCCGGTATCGATGGGGTACTCAGATTTGAACCCCGGGGTGTAAACATTGCTGATATCAAAGCAAAGGTCCTTCAAGGAAATGCTGTTTTTAATGGATTCATTCCCTATGAGAACTGGCGCAATCTTGAAATTTCAGGGGACTTTCAGGAAGTAGCTATGCCACGATTTTATGGTATTACGGCAAAGGGATCTGGAAAAGCCAGATTAATATTCAGGCAGGGGTATCCCTTCATAGAGGGAAATTTCAGAATCATCGAAGCTAATATGGATCTTGGAATGCTTAAGGATAGCATTAAGAAGAATATAGACGTGGTAAAAGTCTACAGGGAGGACGTTGAAGGCAAACAGAAGGATGAGTTTAAAGATTTCGGACTGGAAATTTTTCTTGATCTTTCAGAAGCCAGAGCAAAGGTTGTCGGTCTGGGATTTTATGATGAAGTTTATGGCAAGTTATGGCTTGTTAAAGCTTTAGGGGGGTCTGTTGGGCTTGATGGAAAGATTGAGCACCGTAGAGGATGGTATGAATTTAACAAGACCAAAATAGAGATTTCCGAAGGCTATGCTATTTTTAAGAAAACATTGGATCCTGATCTGTTTCTGGTTGCGACCAAGAAGGTAGGAGATATCGAAATTACAGTCCATGTTATGGGAAAAGGTTCAGAACCTGAGATTGTTATGACCAGTGATCCCCCTATGGACAAGATCGATATTGTCTCATATCTTCTGTTCAACAGACCTGCTACCAGTCTTACAGGTAGTGAGGGACTGGCGTTACAGACTCAGGTTGCCGTCTTCCTGGGATCTCAAGCTTCCCAGATATTAAAAAAAGCGATAGGGGATACTCCCTTTACGCCTGATGTGATTCAGATGAGAGAGAATAGCTCAGGACAAACCAGCGTGCTGGAAATTGGCAAGTATATTACGCCTGATTTTTATGTAACTTACGAAAAGGATCTTCGTTCCAGCAGCGGAGATGCTGTCAAAATGGAATACAGGTTGAACCGCCGTTTTTCTGTACAGACGCAGATAGGCAGTCAAAACCAGAGTGGTGTAGATTTACTGTGGCGGTATGATTTTGGCAAATAAGGATTCTTAACAAACATCATCAAAGTTAAGCTAGGGAGAAAAGTTATGACACGAGGCATTAACAAAGTAATTCTGGTGGGGCGGTTGGGTTCCGATCCTGATGTTCGTTTTGCTCCTGATGGTACGGCTGTGGTTCGTTTTAACATAGCAACCAATGAACCCGTGCGTTCCAGTGAGGGAACATGGGAAGAACGAACAGAATGGCACCGAATTGTAGTATTCGGAAAACAGGCGGATCTTTGCAAGAATTATCTGACCAAAGGCCGTCTTGTTTACATAGAGGGAAGATTACGAACAAGACAGTGGGAAGATAATCAGGGAGTGAAACGGTTTACTACCGAAATTGTGGCCAGAGACGTTCAGTTTCTGGATTCCGTTGGCGGTGGACAAAGAGATCTTATTCCGCCTTCCGAATCGATTTCTGACAGGAGGGCGCAGGTAAATAGTGTGCTCCCGGAAGATCTTCCTGGTGTTCCGCCTCCTGATGTTGACGATGATATTCCATTTTAAGGCGTTCTACGCAAGAGCTTACGCCCAGACGAACCTCTAGATTGGCTGGAGGTTCGGTTTTAAAACTTAGTAAAATTAAAATTGTTGACCCTCTGGCTTTTATTGGATAACACCTATGATCTGTTAATTTAGGTAAATGTAATGAGTTGCGTGAGGGTTTTAGTGAAGGAATGAAAATAGCCGTTATTTCGGATACACATCTCAGTGATGTAACGCAGGAATTTGAGCAGATATGTCAGCAATATTTTAAAAACGTTGATCTGGTGATTCATCTGGGTGATTGGACGGATGTAAAGGTTTTGAATTACCTGTCTCAGTTTCCACTGTTAGGTGTTTCCGGAAATAGTGACGGTGAGCCTATCAGAAGTGTTCTTCCCGCTAAAAGAGTAGTGAGAATTCATGGATACAGAATAGGAATGACCCACGGTTGGGGTGCGCCTTTTGATCTTGTACCACGGTTGAGAAAAGAATTCAGAGAAGTTGACGTTATACTTTTCGGTCACAGTCATGTTCCATTTCAGATGATGGAAAACGGAACTTTGTGGCTGAATCCTGGTTCAGTCTTTTACGGTAGGGGAAACATCGAACGAAGCTTTGCTTTGCTATATCTAGAAGATCGTATTCGGGCTGAAGTGATCATGATTTAGAAAAAGGGGGAATTTCGGTGAAAAATCTCTGGGCTCCTTGGCGTATTGATTACATTCTGGGTGAGAGGGAACCTTACTGTATTTTTTGCCCTGAGGGTGGGGGTAAAAGCGATGAAGAAAGGCTTATTCTGTATCGGGGCGAGCTAGTAATGGTTGTAATGAACAAATATCCTTATAATACGGGTCATCTGCTTGTAGCTCCCTGGCGTCATATTTCCGATATTGAAGATCTTACCGAAGAAGAAATGCTGGACATTATGAAAACTATCAAATGGTGTCTCGGCATTTTACGAAAGGTTCTGAAACCCCATGGGTTCAATGTAGGGGTAAACTTGGGCGTAGTGGCAGGTGCTGGTATTGAAGAGCATCTTCATTTTCACATTGTTCCACGGTGGAATGGAGACACGAATTTTATAGGAGTCTTAGATGATATTCGTACCATTCCGGAACATATAAGGGCAACTTACAGTAGGCTGTTACCGTACTTTACCTTTAGGGGAGAACAGTCATGAAGACGATAAAAATAGTCCTTGGGCTTATCATAATTTCTTTCTTGGGATTGCTGGTATATCAGAATCGCCAGACTCTTTCCATAAATCTACCTTTTTCTGTTAATCTCTATTTCAGACCTGAAGTTACCTTATCTTACCCTGTTGGTAATGTCATGGGGTTTTCTGCTTTTGTTGGATTTATAATAGGTTCATGGATGTTTTTCAGGCTTTACTGGAAAAAACGTCGAGAACTTAAACACTGCATGGATTCCCTGAAGGAAGTTTCTTTAGCAACAGAGATTGCTCAAAGAAGCGTGGATACTTCTTCGCAGGAAACCGGGACAGGCTCGTCTAATAATTAGTGGAGCTGAAAACGATATGACACTACCGACTCTCCTGAAAAAAATAGTGATGCTTACGGGAGACCTGCCCACCATTCCCTATACTGCTCAGGCTGTTCTTCAGAAGCTTTCCGATCCCGACGCTACTGCCAAAGAAATAGAAGAAATAATTCTGAGAGATCCATCTCTTGCCGCCCGCATTTTAAAACTTGCCAATTCGGCTTTTTATGCCAGAGCAAGAACTGTTAAGACCGTGAGCGAGGCAACGGCAGTTATTGGATTTAATACCCTGAAGTCACTGGTTATGGCGTCATCCGTAAGAGAGATGTTTAAGGTGTTTGGACTTGTAGAAAAACTGCTATGGGAGCATTCAGTTGCCGTTGGTTTTATTTCCAGATTTCTTTCCTCCAGATTGCTTCTTCGCGATAGTGAGGAGTTTTTTATCGCCGGTTTGCTTCACGACATCGGTAAAATTATCCTTCAGATAAAGGTTCCCAACCGCATGGTTCGGGTTATAGAGGAACTGTATGATGGAGAACGGGATGACTCCACCACACTTGAAATGAAAATCTTCGGGTTTACTCATGCTCATGTTGGACAGCTAGTTGCAAGAAAATGGCTTTTCTCGGAAGACATAGAGGAGGCCATTGGTTATCATCACTGGCCTGGTCGAGCTCGCATCAATACCACGATGTGTTATGTAGTCCATCTTGCAAATGTTATTTCGCACAAGCTTGAGATAGGGCCTATAAAAACCCCTCACATTGATCTGAGCCAAACAGTAAGCGCGGTTTCGCTGGGATTTTCAAAAGAGGATCTCACCGAAATAGTTAACAGTTGTAAAGAGATGCTGGAAAGTGAAGCTGGAGATATATTCTCGTGATCCAGAAGGATTTACAGCCGGCGATCGAGCTAGTAGGTCTGTGTAAAAATTACGGTAAGGTAGAAGCCCTAAAGGGTGTAACCCTGACGGTTAATAGCGGTGAACTTTTCGCCTATCTTGGACCAAATGGTTCCGGTAAAACCACAACGATTAAAATTCTTACGGGGCTTGCTCGTCCATCTGGAGGAACTGCTTACATCAATGGGTTTAATGTGGAGCGCGATTCTCTACGGGCAAAGCGTCAATGTGGTTATGTGCCGCAAGCATTAAATCTTGACAATGAGCTTACCGTTGAACAGAATTTACTTATTCATGGACGTTTGTTTCATCTGGATAGAGGTTTTATAAAACATCGCACCGAAATGCTTCTCGATTATATTGGTCTTGCGGACCGTGCCAGAAGCCCGGTGAAGGAGTTGTCTGGCGGTATGAAGCGCCGGGTCATGATCGCTCGGGCACTTTTGCATGAACCCAAGGTTCTTTTTTTAGATGAGCCAACGGTTGGACTTGATCCTGCGATTCGCCGTAAAATATGGGCGCTAATTAAAAGAATTCAGATGGACGGAACAACCGTTTTTCTTACGACCCACTATATTGAAGAAGCAGAATTTCTTGCAGATCGGGTTGCTTTCCTTTCCGAGGGGAGTCTGGTTACGGTAGGGAAGCCTCAGGATCTTATAGAAACACTAGGACGTTGGGCTCTCGACTTTGTTGACGGTGAACACATGAAAACGCTTTACTTCAAGACCCATGAGGAAGCCAAACACAAAGCTTTTCAATATCCTGGATCTTTTTCGGTAAGACCTGTGAATCTGGAAGATGTTTTCATTTCAATGACCGGCAAAAAGGTACAGCAGTGAGAGGCTGGACGGCTATATACTACCGGGAGATTTTGATTTTAAAGCAGCGGCTTTTCAGGCAACTGGCATCCATGTCAGTAATGCCTCTTTTATATCTGATAGCTTTTGGTTATGGAGTCGGCGAGAAAGTAACCGTTGATGGCGTTACATACATGAACTTTATGATACCCGGACTTCTTGCCATGAATAGCATGGTGCAGGGATTCAGCATAGCCGCGGAAATCAATATTGCCAGATTTTACTGGAGAGTTTTTGAAGAGTTCCAGTCAGCCCCCGTTCACCAACTCGCATATGTTTGGGGAGAAGTACTTTTTGGTATTACAAAAGCTATCATTGGAGCGCTGATAATAATCTTGTTGAGCTGGATTTTTGGCGTAAGATTTTCTTATAATATATATTTTTGGTGTGCTCTCCTTTTGAACGCCTTTCTCTTTGCTTCACTTGCAGTATGTCTTGCTATGCTTGTAAAATCTCATGCCGATCAGGCTTTACTGGTTAACTTCGTTATTACTCCGATGGGATTTCTTGGTGGGACGTTTTTCCCGTTGGAAAGAATGCCCTTCGTTATTAGAGAAGTGCTTTCTTATTTGCCCATTACCCACGCTGCTAAGGCCATGCGGCTTGCTCTTTTCAATCAACCACCAGCAATGGCGTCTTTTTGCGTTCTGCTTGGTCTTGGGGTTATTTTTTTCATTGCGGCTGTATGGTGCGTGGATCGGGCTAGAGAATGATCAGGACGGGCTTTCGCCCGTCCCTTGTTGGTTTAACTATTAAAAAGCGTATAAACGACACGATCTCCCTGTTTTGATGCTTTGCAAAGCTCCATATGCCTTAGCGTTGCAAAAGCGTTGCGAAATTCATCTTCGGTGATGGAAAGCTTGGAGCAGATGGTTTCTAAATCTGAAGCTCCCTGTTGAGCTATAAAATCATAAATTTTTTGCTGAATAGGGGTCAGTGAGATTTTGTTATTTTGGGTTCGCTTGGCAGTATAAACAGCCCAGGGATCGCAGGTTTTAGGAGTTGCCATTCGGTCTATGTAACAGTCTTCGCAGAGAGTTTGACCGGCAAATTCATAAACGCTCTCTTGAGATAGCTCTGCACCACAGCGATTGCACTTCATGGCTGTTTCACCTCCCTGATAAGTTTTGCTTTTGAATTGTGGATGTCTTTCGGATATATAGTAATAGCTGAGTGCTATCTTTGCAATTCCGTAGATACTGTTATTAACGATGAAGCTTTTTATTTTTTGACTTTTGGGAAGGCTACATTTATAAAAGTTGCATCTTGGAGATGGAAATTTCATTGTAATTAAAAAGGAAGGTTATTCAAAAATGTCAGAACGCAAACTTAAGTCGAGAGGGTTTACGCTTATAGAACTTCTTATCGTAATGATCATTCTGGGACTTCTTGCTTCTCTTGTGGCTCCTAAACTTTTTCAAAAAGTCGGAACCTCCAAGCAAAAAGCTGCAAAAGCCCAGATAGCCCTTTTCGAAACAGCTCTTGATGCTTTCAGACTGGATATAGGAAGATATCCAACTACAGAAGAGGGACTTCAAGCTTTGCGTAAAAATCCGGGGCTTGAGAAATGGGCAGGACCTTATCTTCCTACAGATATACCCAAAGATCCTTGGGGGCGTGATTACGTTTATAAATGTCCGGGAGATCACGGAGAATACGATCTCTATTCTCTGGGTGCTGACGGAAAAGAAGGTGGAGAGGGAGAAAACGCAGATATAGTAAGTTGGGAGTAATTACTATGGATTTGATACTTACAGAGGAAAAGCAGGCCAGAATAAATGAGTTGATAGATCGGGAATTAATTAAAAACGGTGTTGAGCACGTATTTCTGGTTGATATGGCAGGAACTCTGATAGTTGAAAAAGGGAATTATCCTCTGGAAGATGTGTTGCCTCTTGCTGCCCTGTCTGCTGCCAATTTTGGAGCAACAGCCGAGATAGCAAGACTTGTCGGGGAAGAAGATTTTACTCTTCTCTTTCATAAAGGAGAGAAATATAATCTTCACTTTAGCAAGATAGGGGATCAATTTATTCTGGTTATTCTTTTTGGCAAAAATGTGTCACTGGGTCTTATACGGTACAATATTAATCGGATTTCACACGAAATGTTGAGTATTTTACTGGGCTAGAAATATGGCTTTCATAGATCTTGCGAAAAAAGAGATTCAGGTAAAAATAGTTTATTACGGTCCTGCAAGGGGAGGAAAAACAACAAATCTACAGTATCTTTATAAAACTATGAGTAAAAATGTGGCAGGGAAAATGGTAACGATTGATACCAAAGGTGATCGAACCCTTTTTTTCGATTTCTTGCCTTTGAACATTGGTAAGATTAAAAATCTGAGTATCAGAATACAGCTATACACTGTTCCCGGGCAGGTGATTTATAATGCTACAAGGAAACTTGTGTTGAAAGGCGTTGACGGAGTTGTCTTTGTGGCCGATTCGCTTAGAGTTCAGCGCCAGAAGAATATAGAAAGTTTACAAAACCTTGAAGAAAATCTTGCGGGATATAATATAAAAATTGAAGAAATACCCCTGGTTTTCCAATATAATAAGAGAGATCTTGCAAGATCTAATTTTCCCCTTCTTTCTGTTAATGAACTGGAGGAAGACCTGAATGCGAGATTCCGGGTCCCGGCTTTTGAAGCGAGCGCTCTGGTGGGATTTGGCGTTTTTGAAACTTTAAGAGAAATTACAAAAATTACTGTCAAGAGTGTTGCACGCAAGTTGCTTTAATTGTTTAATTGATGATAGATAAGCAAGCAAAAAGGGGAATTCTATGTCAACAAAAGATAACAGTGCAAGAGACAAAAAAACTGTTCGGGACCTTGAGCAAGCAAAAGTTGAATTCCCTGAAAAATCCGAAACTGATGATATTGAAATAGATATTGATGAACTGACAAGAAGTATTGAGGAAAGAATAGATGAGTTATTAAGACCTGAAAGTGAAATTTCCTTTGATTTCAAGACAGAATCTTCAGAAGGATCTACGATTTCTGAAATTATAGCTTCTGAACCGAAAGAAGAACAAGCTTTCTCACAACAAACTGAAATAAAAACTGAAATTACCGAATCGGTTGAAGAGCCTACTCTTCTGGAATTGCTTGAAAGAGCGACTATAAGTTATTTAAGTCTGGATTGGGAATTCTCTCCAGAAAATCTCGCTAAAATGAGAGAGTCTGTCAAAGCTATTGAATCAAGGATTACTCCTGTCGAAGAAACGCGTATACTTTTCAAGATTCTGGAAAGGCTCCTTGATTGGTTTAATAAGTATGAAAATACAGTATCTTCAGTGTCTCTGGCGTTGTTCAGGGAGACGCTACAGTTTTTAACTAAAATTATACAAAGGGATCAAAAGATTAGCGATCAGGAAAGGAGTCTTACGGAACAATTTATAAAGAGATTTAATATATTGAAAAAACAATACAACATTCAGGAGCCAGATATACAGATAAAACCTGCTGGCGTTAAAGAGCCTGAGGCTGAGATTGCCGGTCTGGAAGAACATAAAATTGAGCCTGTTGTTAAACAGCCTGATATAACAGTTACGGAAAAAATCACAGAAGCAAGAGTTACAGATATTCCTTC
>CAZWJX010000035.1:0-19073 GCA_964634695.1 uncultured Syntrophobacterales bacterium
GCCTGTTTCTTGCTGTCCCCCTTTATTTCAACGATCCGTTGCTAAACGCCTTGAAAATCCTCACCGCATCGGCCGGAAACGGTGGATCAAGGGATGAAGCTGGTTTTCCGTCCAATCGCTCGCATAAAATAAAAATTTTCGACTATGTAGATACCAACATTGGGCTTCTTACAAACTATTTCCGCATGAGATCATACAATTATGGATTTCCACCTGAGGTTATTCTTAAACAGTCCGAAGAAAGAGTGCAGAGCAAATAAGGCATGACATGAAGGATCTGAGCTATAAAACACTAAGAGCCGATGAGCCCGTTCGGAAAAAACCGATTTAGCGGATGACAGCAGGTGGATTCCGTGTAGAGTTTAGACAGGTAAAGGAAAGTCATTGCGGGTAAAGAAAAATCATTGCGAGGCTTCGTTTTCTTATTTGTCATTGCGAGCGAAGCGAAGCAATCTCGTCATTGCGAACGAAGTGAAGCAATCACCACGGCCACTTCGTGGCCTCGCAATGGCGCTTCTTTGCGATGACGCTTCTTTGTGTCATTGCGAGCCCGAACGAAGTGAGGGCGAAGCAATCCCTTTTTGTCCTTTCCCTAATGATGGTGTGTAATTGCACGAGATAATAGAGTTCATCTTACCGGATGCCCATGGTAAGAGATTATGCAACTTGTTGCTCTTGGATCTTTTCTCAAAGAATGCCCTTATGTGAAAACCTTAGGTGTGCGCCCTCAGTTTTCTTCATATACTCCCGCTGAAATATCTCTTCTTAAGGCATCGCCCGTAGTGCTTTTTCCTACACAAAGGTACGTTGGTGTATTTCAGGCATCATCAAAGCCTACCTTTCCCTCGCCTTTTTCGTATCACTTCAGGAAGTGGCGTATTTCTCAATGGAACCTTGCTTCTTATTTCGACCTACCACGGATCAAAACAGTCTGTTACAGCAGAAGTGTCACAACACAAGAGATTCTTGATAATTTCTCTTTTCCTGTAAGAATCCTCGGTCTGAAAAACGACCGTTCTCCTGGCCTGCTCTTAAAAACAAAAAAAGAACTCGTGAATTTTCTCAGCTCAAATCGCCGTATGATCATCGTGCAGGAAGAACCCCAAAGGATTATCGCAAAAATTTCCCTGCTCTTTTTATTTTACCGATGGGTTGGTCTCATAAATGTGGTGGGAATCAAAAATGTTCCGATCAGCGTTTTAGAGCGTTCGTCTGAAGTGATCCGAAAAGCTCAAATAGATGATATTGCGGTAGATTGGATACTTACAGATGAAGGCTGGTTGTTTTCCGGGATGAACTACCCTCCCCTTTCTTTCTATTCGCCGGATCATGTTCCCGTGAACCGGAAAAAGTTCTTATGCGAAACAATCAGGGAAATCGCCACTGAATGGGATTGGGGACACTAAACAGTATATTTTTGATGCTACTTGCGGATTCTTCGCCAAGGATAAAATCAATAAGCTTCTTCTTTTTTTCGTAATAGATAATCTCAGCTTTTCCTTCGATATGGGCAAGATTCTTTGCCATATCAATGGCATCCTGGAAGTTGCCGAGTTCATCCACAAGGCCGAGACTTTTAGCCTTTGCACCGGTTATAATTCTGCCGTCTGCCAGCTTACGAATAGTTTCTTCTTCCATACCTCTTGCCTTTGCCACATCTTTCACGAACTGGTCGTGAACCTCCAGAATGGTTTCTCTGATCAGTGATTCTTCTTCCGGAGTCATAGGACGGGCAGGATTTCCAACATCCTTAAATTCACCACTTTTAATGACAACCGTCGTATATCCTATTTTTTCAAAAAGTTTTTCGAAATTTGGAAAGACCGCTATAGCTCCGATACTTCCCGTTATCGTGCCGGGATTTGCAACAATCTTATTGGCTATACACGATATATAATATCCGCCCGAAGTAGCCATGCTTCCGAGCGAGGCCACAACAGGCTTTACTTCTTTGGTTCTTTCCAGTTCCCGGTATATTTCCTGAGCTGCGCTGACGCCTCCCCCCGGGGAATCCACTCTCAACACGATCGCCTTTATTCTGGTATTTTCTCTGAACGACTTAAGCCCCTCAATGTACTCCCGAGGATCCGCAATAAGCCCCCTGACCCACAATACGCCGATCTGGGGTCCCGTTTTCAAACTTTCTTTCTTGTCCCAGACCATATAAACCAGAGTAAAGATCAACGGAATCAGCACGAAGATAATGATAAATGCCCACAGCAGGCCTTTGAAGAGCCCTTTCATGACCATCCCACCGTCGCTTTAATTTTTGATTGATTATGGAAGAAAGGGGATACCCTTCGCCGGCTTATCCCGAGAACGAAGGATCCCCTCTTTATATCAACATCCGGTTACTTTTGCTGCAGCAGGTCACCCAGCTTGGGTGCACTATCCTTTTGCTGGGTAGATTTAAATTTTTCGATCTCTTCCCGCTCTCTCTCCTCCAGCAGACGCTTTATAGAAAGGCCTATCTTGCGTTCTTGAGGCGACACATTGATAACTTTTGCCTCCACAACCTGACCGACCTGATAGGACTGAAGGAGGTTAGGCTTCTGACCATCGCCGCCCACTTCTGACACATGAACCAGCCCTTCAATTCCCTCTTCTATTTCTACAAAAAGCCCGAAGTCCGTAATATTGGAAATAGTCCCCGACACAACAGAATCGACAGGATAGCGTTCTCCTACTGTTTCCCATGGATCGGGTTCCAGTTGTTTGATTCCGAGAGAAAATTTCTTTTCGTTTTTGTCTATATACAGAACTTTTGCCCGAACAGTCTGCCCTTTCTGAAAAACTTCCGATGGATGTTTAATACGCTTTGTCCATGATATATCAGAAATATGAATGAGTCCATCGATCCCTTCGTCGATACCAACAAAAACACCGAAATCGGTAATGTTCTTTATTTTGCCTTCGATGATTGTTCCCACCGGATAGCGTTCCGCCACAATATCCCATGGGTTCGGTTCCAGTTGTTTCAGTCCGAGAGAAATGCGTCGTCTCTCTTTATCTATACTGAGCACAACGGCTTCCACCAAATCACCGACACTAACGATCTTTGAAGGATGACGAATCTTTTCGGTCCAGGACATTTCGGATACGTGAATTAACCCTTCAACGCCCTTTTCCAGCTCGACAAAAGCGCCGTAATCCGCAATGCTTACGACACGTCCTTTCACCCGCGACCCTTCAGGATATCTCTGTTCCACATCGTTCCACGGATCAGGCGTGAGCTGTTTAAGACCCAGAGAAACTCTTTCGTTTTCACGGTCATACTGTAGCACTTTGACAGTTATAGAATCGCCGATCTGGAACATCTCTGACGGATGACCGACCCTACCCCAACTCATGTCGGTGATATGAAGCAAGCCGTCAACGCCTCCAAGATCAACAAATACACCATAGTCGGTTATATTCTTTACAACCCCCTGAACAACCTTACCTTCCTCAAGCTTGGCAAGGGTTTCCGCTCTCTTAGCTTCACGTTCTTTTTCCAGGATAACTCTTCGGGAAAGCACAACATTGCGTCGTCGGCGGTTGTACTTCAGGATCTTGAACGTCATCGTTTTACCCACAAGACTATCGAGATCTTTAACGGGACGGATGTCTATCTGAGAACCGGGAAGAAATGCCGGAATACCAATGTCCACAGAAAGTCCACCCTTAACTTTTGCTACAATTCGACCTTCTATGACCCCATCCTGTTCGTATATTCGACTGATTTCATCCCAGACTTTTATCTTCGCGGCCTTTTCCTTGGAGAGATAGACCACACCCTCATCATCGTCGTGATACTCGAGAAGCACATCTACTTCATCTCCAACCCGAACATTTACCTGTCCCTTGTCATCTTTGAATTCAGAAGTGGGAATGATGCCTTCAGACTTATAACCGATATCCACAACGACATAATCATCCGTCACATGAACTACTCTTCCTCTGACAACTTCACCTTCCTGGAATGTCTGAAAGCTACGTTCGTAAAGCTCTTCAAGGTTTTCGCTTGAATTAAATCCATCGTCTCCGTCATCAACCATTCTGCCCGCTATAGAACCGGTATGGAATATTTCCTGTCCATTCTCTAATCCTTCTTTTACGACTGTCATAATGTTTCCTTGACCCCCTGGCCTTATAAGAATTTAGCTTCAAAGAAGCCCATAAGCGAAAACATTTGAATTGCTAAGCCACGTTGTCTTTTTACGTCATTGCGAGGCCGCCATTTCCCCTTACGTCATTACGAGGCCACGGAAAGGCCGTGGCAACCTCACAGGGAAGAACATTTCTCCCTGTAGAGGCGAATAATGATGTGCACCACATCATCTATTGTTATCCCCGTCGAATCTATTAGAACGGCGTCAGGATCATGAGTTAAGGGTGCCAGAGCGCGCCGGCTGTCTGCTTCATCCCTTTCCAGAACATCTTTCAGAACTTCTTCAAAAGAAACCTGTATGCCCTTTGAAAGAAGCTCCAACCATCGCCTTCTGGCTCGCTCTTCCGGCCGTGCTGTTAGAAACACCTTAAGACAAGCGTCGGGAAATACCACGGTAGTAGCGTCACGACCTTCCACGACTACGGGGGCTTTATCTGCCAGAGCCCTCTGAACTCTATTGGCAAATTCTCGAATTTCGTAAATGCGAGCAAGCTGAGAAGCAATCTTCGCAATATCGGGATCGTGAAGCTCGCTGCTAATAACCCTTTCTTCGAACTTAACGACGAACTGCCCGTTTGTAAAATCGAAGTCCAAGGGAATCGACGAAAGAGCTTTAACAAAATCCTGCGGACCCCGGTCTCCATAAAAATTGCGGAACACCCACGCACAGGCTCGATATATAGCACCACTGCTAACGAATACAAATCCAAGTCGCCTGGCCAATTCGGCGCAAACCGTGGTCTTCCCTGATCCTGCCGGGCCGTCTACGGCGATAACTTTCAATTTATCTGTCCCGCCAATGCTCAAATCTCTTTCAAAACCTCTTGGAGACAATTAATGAAACGCTCGTTCTCCTCCGGAAGTCCTACCGTAACTCTAATGAACTTTCCAAGACCGTAAGAGTCCATAGCTCTGATAATAACACCCTTACGGAGCAAAGCCTGATAAATTTCTCGAGCCGATCCAGGAACTTCAATAAGGAAGAAGTTCGTGCAGGTTGGAATATATCTTAGACCCATTTCATCAAGTTTTCGATAAAGATAAGCCAGCCCTTCCCAGACCGTCCGTCTGGTTTTTTCAAGGAAATCGTCGTCGTCCAGGGCAGCCAGAGCCGCCTCCTGAGCTAGCAGGTTAACATTGAAGGGCTGACGAACTCTATTCAGATAATCGACCACTTCGGGATGCGAAAAACCATAACCTATTCTAAGGCCGGCCAGGCCGTAAGCTTTTGAAAATGTTCGAAGAGCAACAATGTAGGGCCCGTCTGATGAAATATAGTCAATAGCATTAAAGGAACTGCCATCAGGCATGAATTCGATATAAGCTTCATCAACGACCACCACAATCTCTGACGGTAGAGCTTTGATAAAGGCTTCCCATTCGTCCCTGGATACAACCGTTCCCGTTGGATTATTAGGATTATTCACTATGACAACTCTGGTTCGGCTGTTTACCTTTGAAGCCATAGCGCTTAGATCGATCCGATAATCCCTGAGGGGAACGGAAACAGCCTTTGCCCCTACAATCTGGGAAACGATGCGATACATGAGAAATGAAGGCTCAGGAACAACGATTTCGTCGTCTCGCTGGAGGAAGGCTCTCGAGACCATCTCAATAATTTCGTTTGAGCCATTCCCGATAACGATGCTTTCAAAAGGCACACCGAATTTCTCTGAGAGCTTCTGTCTGAGATAAAAATTGCTTCCGTCGGGATAGCGATGTAATTTGGAAAGAGCCTTTTTAATGGCTTCAACAGCCCTGGGTGATGGTCCAAGAGGATTTTCATTACTTGCCAGCTTTATGGCATTCTTTATGCCGTATTCCCTTTCCAGTTCTTCAAGCGGTTTTCCGGGCGGATAAGGAACAATCTGCTTGATGTGATCAGGTATTACCATAGGTGTGATAGCCCCTTTCTGAAGCAAATTTATTCAAGGTGGGTTTTATAACTAAAACTTCAGATTTTGTAAACACTTTGTGCCCCCGCCTTATTCTTTCTTTGCCCTGAGCGATCTTATAGGATAAAATAATAAATTGAACAGAACACTTGCAAAAATAGTAGCGAAAAGTGGGAAATACCACCGCCCAGCAAGTCTAGGATGTCATTGTTCAAATGGATCTGATCCGATACTTGTAAGAGTCATTGAAGGAGATCAACAATGGAATTAAATGTGATTGAATCCAAACCAATCTCTGACGCTCTTTTAATAAACCTCCAGCTTACCCGCACAGCCCCTATTGATATTGATCCGGTGTTTCTAATTTTGAAAGAAGCCGTAAACGGGGCTCGAGGGCTGGAACAGCAAGCCGACAGCCTCATTGTAGAATATCACCACAAATATAAAAACTGGAAGGTGGTTCTTGATGAAACAAAAAGATACATAGTATCCAATCAGCGACTCTGGGAGAAACATCCCCTCAGAGGTCGCATTATCTATCTGCTTAGCAAAATTATTCTTGATGCCTTTTTACAATCAACTCAACCGTCGGTAAAATATGCTGCCGTTGATGAACTGATCGTTTTTCTTAACAGGCTTGTGGACTCAAAAACCCTTGCACCTCTGGTTGCGTCCATCCCCGAAAAGACCGACCTTAATATCAGAAACGCTCTCGACGTAGACGAATTCCACGGCGGAATTATAGCGCACATCCTCGCAAAAATAGAATCCCTCGACGAAAATCACTTTTTCCTTTTTCTGAACAGCTTTTATTCTCCTAAACCGCTGCTCAGAAAGCTTGCATCCATCTGGTCATCAAACGAAGAACTGCTACAACTTTTACGAAGGCTGCTTACCCGCATATTCAGCGTAACTTACGACTACTGGCTTAAACAGGACGACCCATGGGAATGGATCAAGCCCTACATAGAACCGAGAAATAAACTGGAATCATTTGAAAATAAGTTAATCATTAGCCATAAAGCTCTGGGATCCTTTCGGGAAGTGCTTGCCAATGCCGAACGCATATCCGACTCGAGAAAGGCACTGGAGGAGCTTTTAAAACTTCCTGACTATAAGGATATTGTTCAGACCTACAGAAAACTTCCGGACTCCCTGCAGGAATATCCTCTAAAGGACTTGTCGCGTCTGAAAATCATCACCAGGCTGAAAATCACCCAGATCAAGGGGCTCGAATCCATTCAGGAAGACATGCTTAACGATGTAAATAGAGAACTTTCTCTATGGCTCAAAGGACAGTCAGAGGAGGCTATCTCTGAAAACATCGACACCGTAATGGAAATCTTGAAGGCCAGTTTCAACACCTATCCGGAGGCTGTGCTCAAGTGTGTTCGCACATTCGGAATCGAAATAGTTTCGGGCGGAAACAAGAAGCTCATAGATCACTTCATTGACCGCACTATAGCTCTTGGATTTCAGACGGCTCAGGTAAAGGGAGTCAACACTTACTGGCAGGTTCAGGTTAACAACGCCCACATACTGAACATCAGAGTCTGGCTAGATATTATAAAGTGCAATCCTCAGGCAACAAAAGCCCTTCTCTCAGCGCTGATCGTGTATCTGTCATTGACCGGAACGTGCATACGGGATACCGACCTTTTCCAGCGTGATGTCAGTGCTTTGCTTCATGCTCCCATAGCTCCCGTATATAATCTTGTAAAACAATTAGCCCGTCTATTCCCGGTATACTTCAACGAAATAGGAGCCGAAGGTGTATTGAGAAGTGTATCTACAGAGGTTGATGAAATCCACGGGCGAGGCGACCCGATTATTCACTTCCTCAGGAAACAAAGCCATGTGGAAAGCAACAATCTCACCGTTCCGTTCATAGAAGGAATATTTAAGTTCTGGTATTCGCTGGATGTTTCCCACTTAAAACCGTTTCTTCCTGAAGAAATATACAGCAACATTGATGTATCCACTTCCTACGTTCAGCATCCTCACAGACTCATCAAAGCACTTTTCGAAGAAACTATTGTTAACAAGATAGAAGACCTTCTCGACATAAATGAAGAAACTCTAAACACGGTTTTCGACCGTATCTCCGATGTCCCACCCAAGGAGAAACGCAGGCTCACACTCATGGTGAAGTTCTACCAACTACTTTACGAAAAATACAATCTCAACCCCAAGGAAATCATCGACTACCTCCATAAAGGCGCTCAAATTGGCCTTCCCGATCCATCAAAGCTAATCGAAGCCTTACAGAACGGTAACAGCATAACCAAACTGGAAAGCATACTGGAGTACCTGATCAAACTCAAAAACGTCATAATTGAACCATCTGAGCTTAAACCTCAGGAAAACATCTATTTCAAACGCCACATTGCCGTGGATATTCCGTCCATGTACGGGTCATACAACGAGAAAAAATTCGACGCTCTAGGGCTCACGTTCAGACTGGAAAATCTTGCAAATGTTCTATTTGAAGAAACCTTACAGTCCTTCGACCTAGGATTCATTACCAGAGCAACCTTTTCGGAAATTCTCAAAGTTTTTCCTCTCTTCATCAAAGCCCTTGAAGTAGAAGGCATACGCTCTACCCAACTTGAACGCTACCATGAACTCTTTGCAAAAGCTCTTGAAGTCAGAAGATTTACTCATTCACAATACATGGATATCTTCCGGGGCTTTTCGGAAGCTCTAAAACAAATCATCACGCTGTATTACCATATCGTCCATGAGCAGAACCTTAACCGCATAATACCAAAACTTAGCGATGAAGAGCTTCTTCCTAAATATCGACGTGCATCGGCTCCCATGACTCCAGGGGAAAGATTGCAGCAACTGTCGGAGACAATCTTGAGAGACTTTGCGGCGAGAACCTTCGGGCTTCAGTACTTCGATATCTTCATCACGCGCATTCTGAATACCCTCTCTCACCAGAAATCTCTTTTCAGCCCCGAATCGCTTGATTTGCTCCTAAGTTACGAACCTGGAAAAACCATAACCCCCATTTATCATCCCGACCCCAACCTGTGCGATGCCATTCATCTGGGCAACAAAGGATACAATCTGGTAATTCTGCACGAACTCGGCATTAAAGTGCCACCGGGGTTTATTATAACCACGGAGTATTTTCGTTGCCGGAGAGTTATCGAACACTTTCCAGAATCAAAGAAGGACTTTCAACTGAGACTTCATAAATTTCTCAGGATGCTCGAAGAAGAAACGGGAAAATGTTTCGGATGTCCTTCAAACACGCTGCTTCTTTCGGTTCGAAGTGGGGCAACCATGTCCATGCCCGGCATGATGACCACCTTCCTCAACGTGGGAATAAACGAAGAAATCGTTGAAGGGCTTATAAAACAAACGGGACAGGCATGGTTTGCCTGGGACAATTACAGAAGATTTCTCCAATCCTGGGGGATGTCCTTTGGAATTCCCAGAAACGAATTCGACATCATCATGAAAACTCACAAGGAAAAACGAGGCAGAAAGGTCAAGCGCGAATTTACTCCGGAAGAAATGCGGGAGGTGGCAAGAGATTATAGGCGAGCGCTTGAACATTTTGGTGTTCCTATTTCGGACGATCCCTGGGAACAGCTTCTTACTTCCGTAACGCAGGTCATCGAATCCTGGAACTCGCCAAAAGCTAAAACTTATCGTGAGATTATGGGCATTTCTGACAATTGGGGAACGGCCGTTACGGTTCAGGCTATGGTTTTCGGAAATCTGGATGAACGCTCAGGTGCAGGTGTCATGTTCACTCACAACACCTGGGCTGCCGAAGAGCACATTGATCCCAACGGGGATTTTACTCTTGGAAATCAGGGTGAAGATGTTGTTGGAGGTCTTGTTAAGACGCTTCCCATATCGGAAAAACAGCGGCTCAGAGAGTCAGAACCGAGAGAAACTTCACTGGAAAAACTGTTTCCTGAGGTCTATAGAAAGCTGGTAGAAATCGCCGAAGAACTGGTTTACCGCCAGCACTGGGGTCCTCAGGAGATCGAGTTCACTTTTCAGGGTAACAGTGCCGATAGTCTTTACGTGCTTCAAAGTCGCAATATGACTCCTAGAGTAAGCCGCCGCTATCGCGTATTTGTGCCAACACCTGAACTGATGAGAAGCTACCTTGCAAGCGGGATCGGCGTAAGCGGTGAGGCGCTTTCGGGTAGAATAGCCTTTGATCTCGAATCCATAGACAGACTCCGTAAAGAATTTCCGGGCGATCCAATCATCTTTATAAGACCTGATACGGTTCCAGATGATATAAAGGAGATCTCCTCAGCCGATGGCATTCTAACCGGCAAGGGCGGGGCCACATCCCATGCTGCCATTGTGGCGTATCGTCTCGGAAAAACCTGTGTGGTGGGATGCAGTAAGATGACCGTCTGGGAACAGGAACATCGATGCTCTATAAATGGACACATGTTCAAAACGGGGGATATAATAAGCCTCGATGGACGAAGCGGTTCTATATACAAAGGCTACCATGAAACAAAGTGGGAAGATGAAATTATAGCGGTCTAAAGTTTTGTCACCTTGAGAACAATTTGAAAGAGAAGTAATAACAGCGTCTTTTCACCGTGTAAACATGGAGGGGAAAACATGAGCGATGAAAAATTCGTGCCGCAGGCCCTTGGTATTAACGGACTTGGACGTATAGGTAAACTTTCCGTGTGGCACCATGTTGAAAGACAATACTTTTCCGAACTGGTCGTTAACGTGGGTCGTGAAGTCGGAACAAGCCTTGAAGATATTGCTCAATATATTGAAAAAGACTCAACTTACGGCTCTCTTCACACGTTCATCTACGGATGTCGAGCGAAAAGAATCATAGAAGAAATAAACGATCGCGAAGGCACTATGAAAATCAATGGCGTAAAGGTTAAGATACTGAGAAAAAATCGCAACCCTGCTCAGATCGGATGGAAAGACCACAATGTAGAACTGGTTGTAGACGCAACCGGCGCCTTTCTTGATCCCACAGTGCCACCAGACGATCCTAAAGGCTCTCTTCGAGGGCACCTTGTTGCCGGAGCCAAAAAAGTCATATTATCGGCTCCTTTTAAGATAAAAGACAAAAGCAAATCCTTTCCGGATGACACTATCACCACAGTTGTAGGCATCAACGATTATGCCTATGACCACAAGAAGCACACCATCATTTCTGCCGCATCCTGCACCACTACCTGTCTTGCCTATATGATGAAGCCACTGATAGATCATTTCGGACCCGAACGTATACTGGCAGCATCCATGGCAACCGTTCATGCCGCTACGGGTTCTCAGGCAGTTCTGGATAGACTGCCCAAAGCCGGTGCGACGGACCTCAGAAAGACTCGCTCCGTCTCTAACAACATCATTCTTACCACCACCGGGGCTGCCAAGGCTCTGGCTTTCGTGATCCCCGAGATGAAAAATATCGGTTTTATTGCCGAATCAGTTCGAGTGCCAGTAACGACCGGCTCTCTCATTATCCTGGTTGTGCTCATTCAGGACGAAAGCTTTGCAAATCCCATTAATCGCGACGTCATAAACAATATCTACAAAGAAGCCGTGAACCGCTATCCCGAAGGTTATCTCATCTACTCAGAAGAACAAAATGTCTCCTCCGACATAATAGGCACTCCAAGAGCCGCAGCCATTATCGAAGGGCGAGAAACCCATACAAGAACCGCTGCCGTCCGTTTCAATATAGATGAAATATTCCAGTCTTCGCCAACTACAGGTATGGAAGCCCCACCCACTGAAGAAGATATACAGCTACAGACCGCCAGCATCCTTGTCGAAAAAGGCAAGAGAATTCTCCAGATTCCCGTAACTCAGGCCGTTATCTACGGCTGGTACGATAATGAACTTGGTAGCTACACCAACATGCTGGGGGACCGAACGGTAATGATTGCACGCATGATGAGAGAGTAACACGAAAACCCTAACCATAAGGAGGCAGTCATGAGCATAAGAGTCGCCATAAACGGATTCGGTCGCATTGGTCGAATGATATTTCGAGCAAACATTGATAGAGGAGAACCGCTTGAAATTGTTGCCATAAACGATCTCGGGAGCACGGCCGATCTCGCTCATCTTCTGAAATACGATTCTGTCCATGGGCGTTTCAATGCTGAGGTCTCCTTCGATTCAGATTCGATTATAGTCAACGGGAAAAGGTACCGCTGCTGCAAAACGGCAGACCCGGCGGAAGCTCCCTGGCGCGAGCTGAACGTTGATATAGTGCTTGAGGCCAGCGGACGATTTACCGAAAGAAGCCAGGCTCAGAGACATATCGACGCTGGCGCCAAGAAGGTCATTATCGGCGCTCCGGCGAAAAAAGCCGACGCAACATTTGTCGTTGGAGTAAACCATGAACAATATGACCCCAGAAACCACCATGTTGTTTCCAACGCATCCTGCACCACTAACTGCCTGGCTCCCATAGTCAAGGTTCTGCATGATAAATTTCTCATCGAACACGGTCTTATGACCACAGTGCATTCATACACGATGGACCAGAGGCTCCTGGATGCATTGCATAAAGACAAACGTAGAGCTCGTGCGGCTGCCCTTTCCATGGTGCCTACAACGACCGGCGCCGCTGTTGCCGTGGCAGAAGTTATACCTGAACTGAAAGGCAAGCTGGATGGGCTTGCCATTCGAGTGCCCACTCCAAACGTATCGATTGTGGACTTTGTTTGCCGTGTATCTAAAGCCGTTACAGTTGACGAAGTTAACGCAGCTCTTGAAGAGGCCGCTTCGGATTATCTTAAAGGCATACTTTATGTGGAAAAAGAGGAGCTCGTATCCTGCGATTTTAACCACTCTACTTATTCTTCAATTGTGGATGCACCCCTTACCCGAGTAATCGACGGACAACTGGTAAAAGTCATGAGCTGGTATGATAATGAGTTCGGCTACTCAAACCGTATGATTGATCTGGCTCTTCACATTGGTAAGGAATTGTAAAAATGTAAAAAATCCCGTGAGTTCTATTGGTCCGTAACAGAGGAGTGAGCCATGAAAAGGCTTGATGAAATAAACTTCAAGGGAAAGACGGTTTTTTTGCGGGCGGACTTTAACGTTCCACTCGATAAAGATGGAAACGTTACGGATGATACAAGAATCAGAGCTACTCTTCCCACGATCCAGAAGATCATCAGGGATGGTGGACGTCTTGTGGTGACGTCCCATCTCGGAAGACCAAAAGGCAAGCCCAGTCCCGAATTTTCGCTAAAGCCGGTGGCCAAGGCTCTTTCCGACCTTATCGGTATGCCTGTGCCTCTGGCACCTGATTGCATAGGCGAAACTGTCCAGCAGATGATCCAGGCTCTGAAGGATGGTGAAGTTCTGATGCTGGAAAATCTAAGGTTTCATGCCGGGGAAGAAAAGAACGATCCAGACTTTGCCAGAGAACTCGCCAAGGGCATGGATGTTTATGTAAACGATGCCTTCGCAGTATCCCACAGAGCTCACGCATCGGTCCATGCAATTGTTCGTTTAGTTCCCGAATGCGCAGCAGGCTATCAGCTTCAGCAAGAGCTGGATTATTACCACAAGGCCCTTGAAGCTCCCGAACGTCCCATGGGATTTATCATCGGTGGGGCGAAAGTTTCTACCAAGATCGGCGTTCTTGAAAATCTCCTCCCTCGATGTGATCTTATGGTCATCGGTGGCGCCATGGCAAATACCTTCCTGAAGGCTCTGGGAAAACCTGTTGGAAAATCTCTGGTGGAAGAAGAACATATCGGAACGGCCATGAGTTTCCTCGAAAAGGCCAGAGCTCGAGGTGTGGAAGTGCTATTTCCTGAGGATGCAGTTATAGCCCCGTCACCAGATGCTGAAGAACAAGCAACCCAGATGGTTCCGATAGGAAGTATTCCCGAGGATGGAATGATTTTCGACATCGGCAATAATACTCTTGCTATGTGGCGTGATGCTCTCTCAAGGTGCAAAACGATTGTCTGGAACGGACCTGTGGGGATGTTTGAAAAGCCTCAGTTTTCCAGGGGCACTATGGAGCTGGCAAAATTTCTTGCACAACTCAATGCGCTTACGGTAGCGGGAGGAGGCGACACGGTTTCTGCCCTGCACAAAGCCGGAGTTTACGAAAAGCTAAGCTACGTCTCAACCGGAGGAGGCGCTTTTCTGGAGATGCTTGAAGGCAAGGAACTTCCCGGCGTGGCAGCACTTAAGGACTGTGGCAAGGATCTATAATGAGCGAGGAGCCCCATAATGAAAGCAAGAAAAACGCTCATAGCAGCAAACTGGAAGATGCATAAAACGATCGCCGAATCAGTTGGTTTCGTAAAGGAGCTTCAGGAAAAACTACCGGAATTTCAAGATCGAGAAGTCATGATTGCCCCGCCCTTCACAGCGCTTGCAGCGGTGAGGGAAGTAATAAAACGTAATAACTTATCGCTGGGAGCACAAAACTGCCACTGGGAAGACAAAGGCGCCTTTACCGGTGAAATATCGCCTGTGATGCTTGCCGACGTGGGCTGTCGCTATGTAATTGTTGGGCATTCCGAACGTCGGCATATCTTCGGAGAAACCGACGACGTAATTAACAAAAAGATTTCAGCAGCTTTCAGACACGGGCTGGTTCCGGTTTTTTGTATCGGAGAAAAACTCGAAGAACGTGAAGCAGGAAAGACATTTGACGTGGTAAGAAACCAGCTAGAAAAAGGTCTTAACGGCATCGAAAAAGAAAAAGCAAACCGCATAGTGATCGCCTACGAACCTGTGTGGGCTATCGGCACAGGACGGACGGCTAAACCGGGACAGGCTCAGGAAGTTCACGCTTTCATCAGAAAATTCCTGGCGGAACTTTACGACAATGAACTTGCAAGTTCTGTGCGGGTGTTGTATGGAGGATCGGTCAAACCTGATAATGTTGACGAACTTATGTCAGAGCCGGATATTGACGGTCTCCTTGTGGGAGGAGCAAGTCTGGAAGTTGATTCATTCAACCGGATTGTGTGTTATGAAGTCTAGCGTGAAAGGAGTGATGAAGCAAGAATGGAAACATTGCTTACTATTCTTCATGTGCTGTTATGTCTTTTTCTTATCATAGTGGTTTTGCTGCAAACCAGCAAGGGAGCCGAAATAGGTGCGGCTTTTGGCGGAGCGTCGAGAACCCTGTTTGGTGCCTCGGGCGCTCCTACTGTTATGGGAAAAGTAACGGCCGCCGTGGCTATCCTCTTCATGTTCACTAGCATAGCCCTTACCAGATATGCCGAAAGGCCTAATATCAAATCAATCATGGATAAGCCTCAGACGACGGCGCCCGCACCGGTTCTTCCTGAGGCAAAACCTGTTCAGCCCGTGCCGCCTCAGAGTAAGGAAACAAACGGAACGGGGGCATCTGAAAAGGCCACCTCTGCGGCTCCTGCTAGCGAACAGAAGAGCGGAGAGAAGCCAGCGGCAGAGCAGCAGGGAGATAAAAAATAGACTTGAAAAATTCGCCAGAATATGTATAGTGGTTCTTGAAAGTGCCGAAGGGGTGGAATTGGTAGACACACCATCTTGAGGGGGTGGCGGGGAGACCCGTGCCGGTTCGAGTCCGGCCTTCGGCACCATCATTGAAATTATTAACAAATCTCCTTAAGTTTGCTTAATCTGCCAAACGATCTGCCAAACGTCCTGTTACCGGTGCATGTTGACTGTTCAGCTTTTTGATTTCAGTGGTTTTGGCATTTGGCAGATCAGTTTGCCAAACACTATCAGCCTGACTTCTGCCCTGACCGGGTATCCAGTGACCATAAATATCTACGGTCATTGTGATTGAGTGGTGCCCAAGTTGTTTCTGCACATACGCAGGGCTTATGTGTTGCATGAGCAGGATGGTTGCATAGGTATGGCGAAGGTCGTGCGGATGTCGCCGCCTGACCTTCGCCGCCAGGCAGACCCTCTCCAGCCCTCTCTGAATCATGCGCTCAGTTATTCCTTCGAAAAGGTATCCTGTAACTTTACCGGTCTTCAGAGCTTCCCTGCGTAGTTGTCTCAGGTAGCTCTCAAGTTCCCTGGCAAGCTGCGGCGGAATATCCACCAGACGCCGCCCGCTCTTTGGAGTTCCCAAACGCCCCTTCCTGCGTGCTTCCGTTATCATGTAGTGGCCATTGCGGAGATCAAGCTTGTCAACGTGCATGGCCAGAGCTTCCCCTAACCGCATGCCAGTCATAGACATGACAGCTATTGGAAGGTAAATCTGTTGTGGAAGTTTCTCTCGTGCAACATCCAGAACCACTTTGAGCTCATCCTGAGTGAATGGGTCAGGCTGTTTGGATTCCCGCTTTCTTTTCGGAGGCAGAACCTTCTTCAGGATCCCTGTACAGGGGTTCTCACTTGTAAAACCATTGTCAATAGCTTCCGCAAATATGCCACTGATTACGGCGTACACGAGTTCAGCCGTTTTGGCAGATCGGATTTCATAAATTTCTGCAATAAGTTTTTTCACGTCATTCCTGGTAACCCTCACGAGCGGTTTGAAGCCTATCGCCGGCAGGATGAATCTATGCAGCAGCCCGATGTATCGTTCTTTAGTTGATTCGGCCCAGCGAACACGATTCGCCTCGACCCAGTCCGATGCTGCATTGTTGAAAGTATAATGTTTGTCCATCCTCTGGATGTTCACGCCCAGCCTGGCGGCAAATAATTCCGCCGCGTTGAATGCCGTCTCAGGATCGCTAAACCGTTTGCGTATTCGCTGACCACCGTGTGTCACGTAAAGCTCATAGGTCCCTTCCTTTGTTGTTGCCACTCTTATTCCCTCTGCTATCTGCCAGATCGGTCCGTATTTTCCTTCCCTGGATGTAAACTTCATGCTTAAACCTCCTCTAACACCTCCTCCAGCACCTGCTGAAGGGCTCTGGTGCCGTGGCGGAATTTCTTCATCCAGGTATCGAATTCGGACCGCTTAACCAGTACCCGCTTCCCGAACCGGTAATGAGGCATACCACGATTCAACCACTGACGCAATGTGTTAGGATGCACAGACGCATATTCAGCCAGTTGCTTTATTGAAAGATATTCCTTCATCTCTTCCTCCTCCTAAAGCGGGCCCGGCAAAGTCGAAGCCGGGCACTCAGTTTCGGTTATTTCAAACAGTTGCAGAATCTCGCTACGTTACAGAAGTAGAGGCATCTGACGTATTCTGGTTGTATGCGCTCAATGTAGTATTTTGTCTTTTTGTATCTGGTCAGTTTCTCTATGTATGCTTCCGCCTCTTTCAGGTTATCGAACACACGCATGGCTGTCTTGCGGCATTCTTTCATCACAGCGTAACCACCTCCACGAGCCCAGCGCTCCTCATAAGAACACGAAGGTAAGAATTCATCGGGAAGCTCTTCAGCCTTCTGGTGCATCTCAACAAGGGTTTTCACCACCTTTTCCACTTCACTGTCAGGAAGCAGAGGAACATTTATTAATATAACCGGCGGTGGATAATTACCATCGGGGGCATCGGTCTGGTTCGAACGCTCAAATTCCCGTTTTCTCCAGTCACGAAATAATAAGACAATCTGAGCACTGTCCACTCTGAACCCGTGCTGCCGATACATCCATGCACATATGTTGACCTTCATGTTTAATTCTTGCTTCTCCTTGTCCCCAGTAAAAACGGATGTGAATTTGTAATCCCTCATAATGTATTCGCCCGTGCTTTTTCTTTTGTACAAAGCGGTCTGCCCGGTTAACTTCCAGATGTTCACGTTAACGTAGAGTCTTTCTTTGTGAAACGCTTCGAGGTCTTCAGTCCGTTCCAAAATACCGGATATTATCTGGTCACAGAGTGCATAGAGCCTTTCTGTAACGTCTTCCTCTATCTCAGACCAGTGTCGTTTGCGTAAAACGCGAATCCGGGGAGGTAAAAGCAGGCTTGTAACTGATATCTCGCCTTCGCGCGAATGTTGTTCGCTAAGTATTGCGTCAATGACCTCTCGCGGAATTACGTATTTGTTTGTAGACTTCATAATGCAATTCCTTTCCCCCCGGTGTGCTGTCACCGGGGCTGCGTTATAAGTTTATAGGTTCTAGTGTGAAAGTCGTCTTGGGCTTCGTCCATGGACGACTTCCACTTTAAAAAAGCACAAAAACGATCGATTAAGTTCAACACCGCCTATTTTTTTTGCATGGCAGCGCACAGCGGTAAAATTCGCGGGGTTCCTTCCCGTTGAGTGTCCCCATTCTTCCATCATTGCAAACAGCCTCCTTTTCTGCGATTTTGTAAAAATGTTGCCATTTGACTGACAATCTCCGATCGGAGACAGTTTTTTCCGTTGAGCCCCGGTGGGTTCGGTAGCTAGTTTGCCAGCGGAATCTAACCAGGGGGATGCTTTCCTTTCAAAAATGCGCTAATGGTGCTTCCCGGAAGATATTATTCCCGTAGAGATTCGTGTTGTTTTATTGTTTGGTTTCCTTCTTGTCGTGTTGATATAATTGCTTTGTTGTTCGGCAGTAAAAGAAGGACCACTTGTTAAAAAATTTTCTTCTGATGCGGAATGAAAAAGGGTAGAAGAAACGCGATATATTGTTTCTTTGCCTTCTTTTTAACTTGTCGTGTTGGTGAAATTTTCTATAAGGTTTATTGTCGTGTTGATGAGATTGCCTTGTTGTTTTGAATTAATGTTCTGTCAGCCACGCATGACTAAAGTCCATGTTTTTTTCTGCCGCAAATCGTGAATTGATCCGCGTCATAACGTCAAAAGGTCAAACAATATGGTTGGACGTTATACAAATCAGTGTAGTGCTCCCCAAAAAATCAAGACATTTTTTTCGACGACTTTGGGGAGATTACTGTAGTCATTGTGCGATCAAGTAATTGGCTCACTTAGGACGTTGACAACCGTCGCATGAACTGATGAATAGATTGCCGGTTTTGGTGGTTGCACTGGGGAAAATAGCTTTCTAACAGGGGGTTTTCACAGCCTCGAAAGATTGTATCAGTCCATGATTCCGGCCTTGCTCCTGTCGGAGTTGTTAACCCGAGTTTGTCACGTCAATGGCGTTTTTGGGTAATTTTCGGTCGTTGC
>CAZWJX010000036.1:0-18936 GCA_964634695.1 uncultured Syntrophobacterales bacterium
GAAGGGCGCGTGGTGATTGCTTCACTTCGTTCGCAATGACGAGATTGCTTCGCCTCCGGCTCGCAATGACGCCTTTTTCGTCATTGCGAGGCCACGAAGTGGCCGTGGCAATCTCTTTTTATCACACCAGAGAGATTGCCTCGCTTCGCTTGCAATGACACGGAAAAGGACAATGAGAGATTGCTTCGCCTCCGGCTCGCAATGACGCCTTTTTCGTCATTGCGAGGCCACGAAGTGGCCGTGGCAATCTCTTTTTATCACACCAGAGAGATTGCCTCGCTTCGCTTGCAATGACACGGAAAAGGACAATGAGAGATTGCTTCGCCTCCGGCTCGCAATGACGATTCTTTCATGGGTCATTGCGAGCGCCCGAAGGGCGCGTGGCAATCTCACAGAGACGCACAAGACGAGATTGCTTCGCCCTGGGCTTCGCTCAGGCTCTAAATGACGTTGGAAAGTATGATCGGACTCGCAATGATGAGACTGCTTCGTCGCTTCCCAGATGCGGCCTTCTCTATTCCTGCTGTGAGTTAGAATTTTATTTGACTTGCATAAGTTAGTGGTTTTAATTACGTGGTTAGTCGACCTTATTCATAATTAACATGATTAAGCAGGTGTCTGTAGATGGTGTTGAAAAAAGAAGAATTTGTAGGGTACTATAGGTGGATTGAAATAGCATCACTATTTGTTTGTTTCGCCTTTTCATCATATTTTATCTTCCGGGACAGTTTTTTTAAAACTTCGCCACTTGAAGTTCGGCTTTTGGACCTTATTGTGCTTATGTTAATCGCTCTATGGTGGAACCTCTGTGAACACTTTACTCAAAGCCGCTTTAAGATTGTCGATCGTGGAGAGTTTCCCTCTTTCAGGCAGGTTCTAATATGTGTTTCTGTCCTTTGTATAGGGATATTCTGCGTCAATACTTTAGTTTCTATGGATCCGGTCGGATCTATGTACGCTACACTTATATTTTTGGGTTTATCTGCAGGATTGCTGGTTCTCTCAAATTTTCTACTCTACCGGCTGGCAGTAAGGCATTTCAATTATTGCCCGCTTAGTAGAAGAGTTCTAATAGTAGGCACCGGACCAAAAGCTGTGAATGCCATCCAGCAGGAACTGAATAAAACTGAGGATTGTCAGGTTGTTGCTGCAGTTTTAGATGTGGATAACAGGGAGAAGTATTTTCGCCAGAACTTTACCGGGATTCCATTCTTACCCATTGAGATGCTCTCGGAAACTCTCAGAAAAAACGTGGTAGATGAAGTGATTGTTGCGCTTCCTATAAGGTCTTACTATGATCTGATTAAAGACACTATTGAAGAATCTATGGCTCAAGGAATTTCTGTTACTGTGTATCCAGCCTGGGATATTGAAGAATTGTCTAAAAAAGCGAAAGTAACGTCGGTCTGGAAGGAGATAAGCGATTCTTTCATAAAAATTCACACAGGTTCTCCTTTGCTTGGAAATCCTTTTTACCGGCTTGTAAAGAGGCTTATGGATGTCACCATTGCCTGGACGATGTTGATTTTACTGTCGCCTCTTATGGTATGTGCAGCGATATCTATAAAGCTTACGTCACCAGGACCTGTTTTTTTCAAGCAAAAGAGAGTAGGTAAAGGAAAGCGCATTTTTGAGCTGTACAAATTCAGAACCATGTATGAAGATGCCGAAGCCAGAATTGCAGAACTGGAAGAGGCCAATATTACTAAAGGGGCGGCTTTTAAAATGCTAAACGATCCCAGAATAACGCCTGTGGGCGCATTTTTACGAAAAACCAGCATAGATGAACTTCCTCAGCTATTCAATGTGATAAAGGGCGATATGAGCCTTGTTGGCCCAAGGCCTTTGCCGTTAAGGGATTATCAGAGATTTTATGACGAACATCATAATAGACGTTTTTCTGTAACTCCTGGAATTACGGGGCTCTGGCAGGTTAGCGGTCGGAGTTTGTTAAGTTTTGAAGAATGGATGGCTCTTGATCTTTTTTACATAGATAACTGGAGTCTCAAACTGGACCTTTTAATCTTGCTAAAGACAATAAAAATCGTTTTGCGCGGAACTGGAGCTATGTAGATGTATCTGGATTATTACGGTCTAAGACAAAAGCCTTTTGAAGGGACTCCAGATCCTTCGTTTTTCTACTATTCCAAGGCTCATAAAGAAGCTCTTGCTGCTATGCAATACGGTGTTGAGCAAAACAAGGGGCTTATCCTCATCTCGGGAGATGTAGGAACAGGTAAAACAACTCTTATCCACACATATCTTAAAAATCTGGATTCTTCTGTGCTTCCGGTTTACATTGACTACCCCTTTGTTTCCATGTCTCAGCTTTTGAAATACCTTGCCGAAAAGCTAGGGGTAACCGTCCCTTTATCGCAAATTCCTTTGGATTTAAGCGAAGCCATTATGAAACGCCTTGTGGAACTAAAACACCAAGGTAGGCGTGTGGTTCTCATCTTCGATGAAGCCCAGCACCTCAGCATCAAAACTCTTGAATTTATAAGACTGCTGTCGAATTTCCAGACTGAGGAAGAAAAGCTAATAAACATAATGCTGATCGGACAGACAGAGCTTCTTGCAAAGATAGAAAGCCCTGAATTGCGCCAGCTACGTCAGAGAATTGTAATTCAGCGAGTTCTCACACCGCTTGATTTTGATGAGACCGTTAATTACATAGAGCATAGACTTCTTGTAGCAGGGGCTTTTGAAAATCCTTTTACAAAGAAAGCTGTTCAGCTTATATTTCGCGAAACTCGTGGAATACCAAGACTGATCAATGTCCTTTGTGACAATGCCTTGCTGGCGGGTTTTATAGCCCGTAGTAAGTCAATCACACCATCTATAGTAAAGCGTGTGATTAAAGAATCCTTACCCGACAGGCACGTTTTTTACGCAAGGTTTTGGAAAAGAAGTCTCGCGTTAGCTACAGGAATGGTCATAATGGTGGCTATAGGCTGGAAGGTGTTTGATGGGAAAATACTGTGGATCAGCAGAGAAGTTCCATCAGAAAGTCAATCTACTTATTATTATGAAATTAGCTCTGAAGCGCTGAAATCAGCCATTGGTATGGTTCAGATAGACGACTCTATACTAAAGGAATTTAAAGGAACTGGGGCGTTTTATGAAGACCCCTCACAAAATGCGTACGAAGAAAATACTGACAGTAACAACCAGTCCATGTGGTTTCTATCTAAGGATACGAATCTTGAGCCGGTTATAAAAGTTATTGAAATAGAACGAGGTGTTAAGCCACGGGAAGCGCTTCTTAAAATCATCGCCGAAACCTATGGCAAAAGCAATGATACCTTACTTGATATTGTTCAACAACATAACCCATCGTTGAAAAATATAGACCTTCTTTACGCCGGCCAGAAAATAGTTCTCCCCAAGCTGGTGCCGGAAAGCATGATTTTAAAGACCCAGGATGGGAAGTATTTTGTTCATTACTACTCTTCATATAATGCCGATCGAGTCTCAAAGAAAATGAAAGAACTTAACAGCTCAAATCTCCAATTTTCGATTATTTCATTTGACCATCACGGTAGGATTGTTTATCGTTTATACACAGGTCCTTTTGATACGATTTCGGATGCTAGAAGAACCTTTCAAATTCTACCGGTCGATCATCTACCTTTTACAGGGGCAGACAAAGGTAGGTAACAATAAAACAGAAAGGTAAATGTAACAATCAGGGGTGAAAATGGCGCGAATAAGATTGAACTTAGCACTCGTGTGCAGTGTATTGTTGAGTTTTGTTTTGATGTACGGATGTGCTACGAAGCCGCAAGAAAAAACATCTGTAAAGCATGAAACAACAGCGCAACAGGATCAGTCTGAGCACAAAGCTGTAGGAACACAGCTAGCCGAAGAAGTCCGTCAGGGAATGGGTTCCTACGTGCTGGCGCCGGGAGATGTGCTCGAAATTATTTATCATGCAACGGCCGAACAGGAAGTTGAGAATTACAGACTGAGAGTCGACGATAAAATCGAGGTAGAAATAGCCGACCATCCTGACATGAACAGAGTCCATGTGGTCAGGCCGGATGGAAGAATTACTCTGCCGCTGAAGGGGGAACTTCTGGCGGTTGGAAAAACGCCTCAGGAACTGGCTCGAGAGATCGCTTCTGTCTACTCGGACATCTTTCGTAAGCCGTTAGTAACGGTAAGAGTTCAGGAATATGCTTCTAAGGTCTGGGAGTTGAGAACGGCTCTTCAAACAACTGAGCGCGGGCAGGCAAAAAAGATAACTATTGCACCTGACGGCTATATCTATCTTCCTTACATCGGGGGTGTTAAAGCAGCGGGACTTACGGTTAGCGAGTTGAAGGATTCCATTAACGATACGTATAAGCGAAAATTCGGATCCATAACGGTTTCCGTCCTGCTCGATGAGGTCAAAGGTAACAAGATATTTGTTTTTGGAGAAGTTCAGAGACCGAGCATATTGCCGGTCACATCCCCTGTCACGGTTCTTCAGTCTCTGGCAATGGCAGGAGGAGTTAAGCGCTCCGGAGATCTATCGCAGGTTAAGATACTGTTCTGGGACAAAGACTTGCGCCCTATTGTTAAGACGGTCAACGTGAAAGATATTTCCGATCGCGGAGAACTCGAAAAGGAATTCGTCGTTCCAAGAAACAGTGTTGTCTATGTGCCAAAGAGAACAGCGGCAAAAATAGGTGAATTCATAGAGGATTATATAAAGAACATTTTTATGTTTAACGGGGTCAGTTTTGGATTTTCGTATGAGGTTAAAGGAAGCGGTGGAAACTAGTAAAAAAGCAAAAAGGGCGTGGGAATGAGCAAAGAAAGCATGTTAACATTACGAGAGCTTGTCAATGTGCCGTTCAGGTTTAAGGCCTTTATCGGGTGGGTGGTAGGAATATCCTTACTGCTGGCTATTCTTTACTGTCTTTTTGCTCGCCCCATATATAACGCTGAAGCTAAATTCATTGTGAAAATGGGAAGGGAGCGCATTGCACCTCTTTCGGTTCTTCCACAGACACCTTACAATGTCCTGTTGCAAGAAACTTCTCAGATCGTACATGACGAACTGGAAGTACTGAAAAGTCCCGTATTGATCTATCATATCCTCCCTAAGATCAAGGATAAACTCAAGGAATTAGAAGCCGCCGAGAAATTTTCAATCCGTGAACTGGTCATCAAATCTATATCTTTCCCATGGGAGGTTTCCAAAAGCTTTTTGCAATTGCTGGGTATCGTTAAAAGTGAAACCGAAGAAGAAAAGCTTTTCAAAAAAATAAGGTTTGCGATTAAAGTTTCCTGGCAGGAAGATTCAAATGTCATCAGAATAGGCTTTCGCTGGAGTAATCCCGATTTTGCCGCGTACGGAGCTAAGCTATACGCTCAGGCTTACATGGATCTCAGGAACTCTCTCACCAGGTCTCCCCAGTCGCTTGAATTCTACGAGGAGCAAATAAAAGATCATGAAGCTAAGCTTCGTGAAGCTGAACAGGCTCTTTTAGAATTTCAGAAGAATTATTCCATAGCTGAAACGGCGAAACAAAAGGAAATACTCCTTTCAGAACAGGAAAGAATTTTCGCTCGGATTCAGGACATTTCACTGAAACTTTCTGAAGTGGAACTCAAGAAAGCCGAAATAAAAAAGCTTCTGGTTTCGGGAAAAGACTGGATTGAAACGCCACACATTGGATCTCTTGGAGTTCAGTTCACGGATCTGGCAACTCTCGACAAGAAATATTTTGAATTAAGGAATCAGCTTGACGGTATGCTGCAGATCTTTACGCCAAAAGCTCGCGAAGTTCAGCATATTGAAGAACAGATAAAGGAACTGCGTAAACACAAAGCTAACAGCCTCTTAACTTTGTTAAGTGTTGAAGCAGACAATCTTAAAAAACAGAAGAGCAATCTGGAACGAGAGCTTGAGCTGAACAAAAATAAACTTAACGAACTCGTACAAATGGAACTTCAATACCAGCAGCTTCAGCGTCAGAGAAAAATCGTGGAGGAAAATTATATTCTCTACAAGAAGAAAGCCGAAGAGATGCGCATAGCCAAAGAAATGGACAAGTGGAATATAACCAGCGTCGAACTTATCCACGACCCTATTCCTCCTGTTGATCCTCTGTGGCCGAAGAAAAGCCTCATTGTTCTGTTGACCCTTTTTGTGTCGCTTGCTCTTGCGATCCTTGCAGCATTTATAAGAGACGCTATGAGCACTACCGTTGACAGAGGTGGAGACCTTGAAGAAATAGGCCTAAACCATATAGCTACCATACCTGAAAACGAACAATTAAAGAGGGTGTAAAAGTTATGGGAATATTTTCAGAGGCGATGGAAAAGTCGGGTAAGATTGTTGGAAGTGAGTCTGCAAGGGATCCCTTTTTTTCAGTAGCCTCCATACAGCAGCATCTTCTTGGAGGCTTTTTAGATGCGGTGAGTTCTCTGAAAGAACGCCCGGTTTTAATTGGTGTGACTTCCAGTCAAGCAGGGGAAGGGGTATCCACTGTTTCAAGAATGCTTGCTTACGCTCTTTGTTATTCTAACGACAAACCCACGTTCTTGATCGATGCCAATTTTATTGCTCCTTCACTCCATATCAAAGAGAATTTTTCTCAAACGCCGGGTCTAACGGAAATGCTACTTAACGGCAAAACTGAAGAACTACAGGACATTGTGTTCTCCAGGGAAGGACTTCCACTGAGATTTGTAGCTTCCGGAAGAACTCCTGAAAGTCCAGCCCTAATGTATAATCATCAAGACATGGACTCGTTTCTGGAAAAAGTGCGATCTCTGGCATCATACGCTATTTTTGATTTGCCCCCGGTCCATGCCTCTCCTGAAATGATACTTCTTGCCAGAAAACTTGATGGGGTGATCTTTGTTGTAAGGGCTCACCATACACAGGTCAAATCGGTAGCTTTAGCCGTCGATAAAATTAGAAAAAGCGGTGTCACCTTACTGGGTGGTATATTGAATGGAAAGAAGTATTTCATACCCAAATGGCTTTACGAAAGGCTTTAAATAATTATGGCATCTATTCCCTCTGCTTTTCAGCGCATAGTCGCGCCGGCTTTTATCTCGCTGCTGGCAGTTTCAACGGCGATTTTATGCGCAGCTCTCGGGATTAAGTATATCCTGGCAATGTGCCTTGCCGGTATGGCTGCGCTTTTGTTTGTGACTCTTCGATCCAGCTATAAAGTTTTTCTCCTATCATTTTTGCTTCTTTTTTTGATCCCGGTAAATCTTGATATTAATTTCTACGTCGTAAAGCATGTGGGAGGAGCGGCAAGCATTTCTATTTCAGGAGCATGGTGTGCTGCGAGCATACTTTTTTTGATACTTGCAAGAAAAAATATATACGCATCCCATCGTATAGAAGCCGGAGCCGAGTTTGTATCCATTATTGTTTACATCGCCTTCGGTATACTCAGCTTTGTGAATTCTGCTTATCCATTGCTGTCTTTATTCGAAGTAGTGAGGCTTTTGATGTTGCTGGTTGTGACTCTGGCAGTTCTTAATATCTCGGATCGTAATGTCATTCAGAAAATGGCTTTTTTTCTAGCTCTAGCTGTGCTGGCTCAATCGCTTCTTGCCTTTGTCCAGTTTTTTGTGAAGTCCTTTCCTTCCATGGACATAATAGGGATCAAGACGGTTAAGGAATTATTCCCCGGTCAGAAAGTTCATCGTGCTATGGGAACACTGGGGCATCCCAATTTTCTTGGATACTACCTTGAACTCAATCTTCCCATTGTTCTGGGGTTATTTTTAACATCATGGACCAGAACCACTAAAATAATAGCCGGCCTTGCCCTGGTCTTAGGAACTGTTGCTCTTATTCTGAGCAAATCAAGAGGTGCGTGGGTAGCCTATCCCTTTGCCATGATGGGTGCAGTTTTTCTTACCTACGGAAGGTCTTTTTTCAGTAAGCATGTTTTTGTAAAAGCTGTCGGACTGTTTCTATTGGCTTCCCTTCTTGTACTGTTTTTCCTCCCCTCGATAGTTGAACGCCTGGTGGGAAAAGACTATCAGGCGCTGTCTATCAGAATGCCTCTCAATAAGGCTGCTATCTCTATAATAGCACAGCATCCTTTTATAGGCGTTGGGCTCAATAATTTTTCGGAGGTGTTCAAAAGTTACGACACGACAGGACATTCGTTGATCTTCAGGGGACTTAAACATGTTGTCCACAACATGTATCTTCTTGTTGCCACCGAAACAGGAATAGTGGGACTTCTTGCATTCCTTGGGATCTTTGCTGTGCCTTTTTTACGGTTATTTCGAAGCCTCGTACACTGCGAGGATCTTTTCTTAAGAAGCATGATAGTGGGGGGAACGATGGGACTCTGGGCGCATCTTATTCACGGTTTTGCTGATCCCGGGTTTATAGTCAGCCCAACAGCCTCTCAATCGATTTTTTTCATTATAGGTTTCGTAGGAGCTTCTTACAGGATTTGTAGAAAGCAAAGAGCGCAATGAGCGAATCTGAGCACGAAAAGCACTTGCTAAGCGTTGTTATAGTCAACTGGAATACCTGCGATATTACTTTGAACTGTCTGGAATCTCTTTTTGCTCAACCCACATCAGTGCCTTACAGGGTTTACGTTGTGGATAATGCATCCTCCGATGGATCGCCCGAAATAATAGCCGAAAGGTTTCCTCAGGCAATTCTCATTAAAAATGCGGAAAATGTTGGTTTTGCGAGAGCTAATAATCAGGTTCTCGCACAGGTTAGCACTCCCTATGCTCTACTTCTCAACTCTGACACCATTATCCCGGCCAGAGATGTTTTTTCTCCCTGGGTTGATTTTATGGAGAAAAACAGCGATGTTGGTATGAGTGGATGTCGCCTGATTTTTCCGGATTACAGTCAGCAGGTTGGAGACGCCGGATACAGGCCTACATTAAAAAGCATTCTGTTCCACAGTATTTTTTTATCACGTCTATTTCCGGACAGGGCTAAGGGGCTTTTTCTGACAAATTATCCAGAAGGACAGCCTTATATCGATGTCGACTGGGTGAGTGGGGCTGCTATGATGCTCAGAATGTCTGCGGTTAAAGATGCAGGATTAATGAACGATTCTATCTTTATGTTCGCCGAAGATATCGAATGGGGCTGTAGATTCAAGAGTAAAGGCTGGCGAGTTGTCTATCTTCCCTTCATAACTATCGTGCACCTGCAGGGTGCAAGCAGTAAAAGACAGCGGAAACCATCGGAGTTTTCGCTTTTATGGCTCAAAAATGTAAGGAAGCTTTTTGCCGATCTAAATGAGGGCACTCCTGTCTGGACGTTCGATTTTTTCATGGCTTTAGGATTTTTCCTTAGAGCCCAGTTTTATGGGTGGCGGGGACTTATTATGGGCTCAGAAGAGCTTGTTATGAAAGGAAAGCGCATGATTCACTATGTTGAAGGGATTTTGTCAGGTCTGGAGAAAGTATAATGAGAAAAATTCTTTACCTGCATGCAAATGCCGAACTTTACGGAAGCGATCTTATCCTTTTCCAGCTTGTCACACACCTGGATCGAACACGTTATGAGCCTCTGGTTATTTTGCCCTGTCAGGGGCCTCTGGTGGAGCTTTTAAAAAATGCAGGCGTGGAAACTAGAATTGAGCCGCTTGCGGTATTACGTCGAGCGTTTATGAATCCTCGGGGAATCTTCAACTTCGGCCTGACTCTATTCAGGTCTATTGGGATGCTCAGGAGGGTAATCGCAAAAGAGGGTATTTCGCTTTTGCACACGAACACGGGCGCAGTATGGGGTGGTGAGCTAGCAGCGTTAACCTGCGGAATTCCTCATGTGGTTTCTGTGATGGAAATAGTGGAAAGTCCCGTTGTGGTAGCGGCTGCAATGTCATTGATGGTATCCACCTTTTCTGATCGGGTCGTTACGGTGTCCCGAGCAGTGAAGGAACATTTTTTGAGCTATACGCCCTGGGGCAGGCGTAAGTATGTAGAGCTCTTTCCCCCTGTGGATATCAATCGGTTTACTCCAGATCATAAGGCTCGCCAGAAAATAAGATCACATCTGGGCATCGGCGAAAAGACCGTGCTTGTGGGGATGGCCGGCCGATTGAATCACTGGAAAGGGCAGGAAATATTTGTAAGAGCCTGTAAGGAAGTTCTGGAGAAATTGGCCGATAAAGTTGATGTGCATTTCGTCGTTCTTGGATCGCCAGTTCCCGGTCGTGAGGAGTTCGAGCGAGAATTGCATAGAGAAATCGCAGAACTGGGGCTTTCGGACAAAGTAACGGCGCCGGGCTTTCAGGAAAACATAACGGAATGGCTATCTGCAATGGACATATTTGTTCTGCCATCGAAACTTCCTGAGCCCAGCTCCACCGGTGTTGTAGCTGCTATGGCTATGGGGCTTCCGGTCGTCGGAACCAATATTGGGGGAACTCCGGAAACGGTTGTAGAAGGAGAGACGGGCTTTCTCGTTCCGCCTTCGGATCCATCAGCTCTAGCAGCGAAGATATCTTACCTTGTTGAAAACGACCATATCAGGAGTGAGATGGGAAGAAAGGCTATGGAAAGAGCAAGGAGCTTATATTCCATTGAAAATTATGTCAGAAGTATAATGGCTATTTATGATGAACTTTTAAGGCGGTGACAGGATGGTTCAGCTTAGCGTAATAATTCCGACATACAACAGGGCTGAGATTCTGGAAGATTGTCTGAACGCTCTTGCCCGCCAGACACTGGACGCATCGTTGTTTGAAGTTATTGTGGGCGACGACGGTTCGTCGGACAATACTCAGGACGTGCTTCGTCGAGCAGAAACCTCCATGCCCTACAAGCTGATCTGGTTTGCTCAGAAGAATGCCGGACCAAACAGAGTCCGCAACAGAGCTATAAAGATAGCCAGTGCCCCGATCGTGGTGTTTCTCAACGACGATACCATTGCTACTGCGGAACTTCTTGAGCATCACAGGAGCTTTCACGCAGCTCATCCTGAAGATAACGTGGCCTTTTTGGGTAAGGTGACTATAGATCCGGAACTACCGTATTCGCCTTTTTCAAAACTTCATCTGGATTCGAGTTTTGCTCAGTGGGAGAATTGGGTAGGACCGGATGGTTATGCCGTCCTTGACTGGAGAGCCTTTTACACGTGTAATCTTTCGGTTAAGAAAGATTTTTTGTTGAATAATGAGCTATTCGATGAAGATATAAAATACAGCGATGATGTGGAATTAGGAGCCCGGCTGAGCAATCATGGACTGAAAATTTTCTATAACCCTCTGGCAATTGGTTATCATCGCCACTTTATCACCGAACATGACTACCTGAATATAGCCAGAAAAGAGGGAGAGGGGCTGGCTACATGGTATCTGAAAAGGCCAAATGATTGTCGACATCTCAGGATGCTAAGATTTCCTCTCTGCATGACTGCCTCTTTGCGTTTTCGTTTTTGGGTGGGAGATATAATATTTCACCGTAAGTTCAGGAAAATGTGGCTCAAAATAGCGCGAAGGATGCTTAATGATTCTACAGATATTGGATTATCAATTTACGAGAAGATATATCAGGCCATAAAACGAGAATCAATTCGCAGGACTCTTAGAAGTCTTAAGTAAGGGGATTTTGAAAATGAATCACGGAGAACCTGTAAGACCTAAAGACAAGTTTTTGGTGTTTGGAGCTCCATGTATTGAGGAAGATGACATAAATGAAGTTGTAGATTCGATGAGAAAAAGGTGGATTGGAACGGGTCCCAAGACGGCTCGCTTCGAAGAAATGTTTGCTGAATATAAAAAGGTGCGGCACGCTGTTGCGGTTAATTCCTGCACGGCCGCTCTTCATCTGGCTGTATTGGCCGTCGGTATTCGTTCGGGTGATGAGGTAATAACCACTCCGATGACATTTTGTGCTACCGTAAATGCTATAATTCACGCTGGCGGGGTGCCTGTTCTGGCAGATTGCGACAGGAACACGATGACTATTGATCCATCCGAAATTGAACGTAAGATTTCTCCTAAAACGAGGGCCATACTGGTTGTTCACATGGCGGGAAGACCGTGCGAGATGGATGACATAATGAATATTGCCAGACGTTATGATCTTGCCGTTATTGAGGACTGCGCTCATGCTATTGAGACGGAATATCACGGGACTCCTGCAGGTTGCTTTGGACAGGCGGGCTGTTTTAGTTTCTATGTTACCAAGAATATCACCACGGGCGAAGGGGGAATGATCATAACAGACTCAGACAGTATTGCCGAGAGAGTAAAAATAATGGCGCTTCATGGCATGACGAAAGACGCATGGAGGCGCTTTTCGGACGAAGGATACAAACATTACGAAGTGATTCATATCGGCTTTAAATACAACATGACCGATATGCAGGCGGCGATAGGTATACATCAAATCAAGAGAATAGAGAAATACTGGAGAAGGCGTCAGGAGATATGGAAAATTTACAACGATCACTTCTGTGATTTACCTGTATTCACCCCTCTGGATCCTGCTCCTGATACGGTTCATGCATATCATCTTTACACGCCGCTCATAGACATAGATCGTCTCGGCAAGAGCAGAGACTGGGTTATTCAGGCTCTCACTAATGAGGGCATTGGAGTTGGAGTTCATTATCTTCCTGTGCACTGGCATCCCTTTTACAGGAAAGCTTTTGGATGGCGTAAGGGTGATTTTCCGAACGCAGACTGGATTGGCGAACGAACTATATCTCTACCCCTATCGGGATGTATGACCGACGAAGACGTGCATGATGTAATAGTTGCCTTCAGGAAGGTGCTGGGAGGGAATTAATCATATGAAAATAGCCATGGTCTCTATACCATACCATTCTACTCCTCCGAAGGGCTATGGGGGTATCGAACGTGTTGTTTATGAACTAGCCGAAGAACTTATCCGGCAAGGGCATGAAGTCGTTCTCTTTGGGGCTCCCGGTAGTTACTGTTCCGGGGAGACTGTTATAGTTGAGCGTGAGAAACCCGATAGTGACGTTCCCAGCGGAATTACCGGCGGTAGGAGCTGGCTCTCCGAGGAACCTTTATACAATGCTATGCGAACTTATCTGGATCGGCACCCTGTGGATGTAATTCACGACTGGTCTTTTGAAAACCTCTATGTGCTGCGCCATCCTGATCGATTTCCTTTCGTGATTTCTTCCTGTATTCCTCCGACACCGGGTTATCGCCGTCCGAACCTCGTGGCCGCCAGTAAAGCTCACGCAAGGCTTCTGGGAAATTCGCCAAAATATGTCCACTACGGTCTGAATCTGGCTTCTTATGAGCCCAGTTATGAAAAAAGCGAACCCATGGTGCACTTGGCCAAGATCGCGCCTTACAAAGGACAGCATATTTCTGTTGCCGCGGCTTTCCTTGCAAGAAAGGAGTTAACGCTAGCTGGAAATGTCGAGCACGAAAAATATTTCCGTTTTGTTGTTAAACCTCTTATTTCGCTCATTCCGGGGGTTAAGTACATCGGCGAAGTTCAAGGATCCCAGGGAGTATTAAAAAGGGCTCAGGCTCTTGTTCAGGCACCGAGATGGTTTGATGTGCTGCCTCTGGTTATAATGGAAGCTCTTGCTCTGGGGACTCCCGTGATTGCTCTGGATCAAGGGGGCATTGCTGAGGAAATAGATCATGGCCTTACCGGTTTTCTGTGCAAATCACTGGGAGATATGGTGAAGGCCATGAAAGAGATTAGATCTATTGATCCCGAAGCTTGCAGAGCCGCCGCTGAAAAAAAGTTTTCCGTACAGATTATGGCTGAAAAATATCTCGCAATCTACGAAGAAGTTATCTCGGGGAAAAAATGGTAGGATATTTCATTATCTTTTCAAATAGCTTTTCATATTGAATTGTTATTCTATCCCACGAGTATCTCTTTGTAACCCTTCTAAAAGCCTTTTGTCGGAGATACTGTACCAGTTCATCGTCTCTGGACAAAAGTTCTATTTTTTCTGCAAGGCTTTCTACAGGACGTTCCTTTTCGAAATAGACACCGCAGTCTTTAACAACTTCCATCTGAGCAGGATTATTTGCTACAACAACGCAGTTTCCGAAAGCCATCTGATCAAGAAGAACGGGTCTTGTTCCATCTATTGTGGAGGGAAGGACAAAAAATCTCGCGTGACAGCTAATCTGCCTGTAATCTTTTCCCCAGAGGTAGCCTGTTCTGATGATACGGTCGTCTCCTTCACAAATGCGATCAAGTTGCTTTTTATAATCATCTACATAGGGAGCATCACCTACGAGCACAAGTTTTAAATGAGTATTTGCTTTCTTAAAAGCTTCCACAAGTAAATGGGCTTTGTTTTCCGGTGTCATACGACTTACGAAAAGAATATAGCCATCCGGGGACAAACCAAACCGCTTAAGAACATCTTGATTATTTTTTTCCAGATCACGATGCCATGGGTTAGCTCCGTAAGGGATGTATACTGTTCTGGCTCCCAGTTGTTCTTTATAGCGCTTTAATATTGCCCTGGAGTCGGCTATGATAACATGAGCACTCATTGGAGCCAGTCGCTCTGAAAATCTTATAAAGTCCTTTGCAAGCCCTTTCCATTTATCCCGTTCGGCATCGGCTCCATCAACGTTAAGAATAACCCGCTGTCCCGCTTGCTTCGCAAGTAAAGCAACGGGGCTGTTCCCAACAATGCAGTAATACAGAATGTCAAAGCGCTCCTTCAGTGCATGAATGGTCGAAATGAACGTGTGGCTGATTGTATCAAGATGTTTGGTGGGAATGGAGGGAAGACTTACTATCCTTACGCCGTTATAAGTTTTTCCGTCGTATTTGACCCAGTGGCTTCTATTGTAAACTGTTACTTCATGCCCACGTTTTACCAATCTTGTAGCAAATTGTTCGTAAAAGGTTTCAAACCCGCTATAAGAAGCGGGAATTCCTCGACTTCCCAGTAAAGCTATCTTCATCGGTTATCTCCCCGGTACATTTCTATTCTAAAAAATCCAGCTAAATGATTGTTTAACTACGTCCGCAATGATACTTTTTGTGTCATTGTGAGGGGTCCGCCTCTGGCGGGCGACGAAGCAATCACCAGACGCGTCATTGCGAGGCGCGAAGCGACGAAGCAATCTCATCATTGCCCTTCCTCTGTGTCATTGCGAACCCGAACGAAGTGAGGGCGAAGCAATCCCGTCATTGCGAGCCTAAGGCGAAGCAATCACCACTGCTGCCTTACAGAAGCCTCGCAATGACACACACCCGTCATTGCGAGCCCGAACGAAGTGAGGGCGAAGCAATCTCGCCATTGCGAGCAAAGCGGAGCAATCCCGTCATTGCGAGCTGGAGGCGAAGCAATCACCACGGCCGCCTTTCGGCGGCCTCGCAATGGTGTAAACGAATACTATTATAAACTCTAAACGCCCGGTATGGAAGGGTAGTTTTTGCTAGTTCACCACTCTAAGATTCCTGGGAGCAGGAATTGTAGGCGCCGCCGAAGAAGCAGCACTTTCGACAGCTCCCAGATCTATGCCGTTTCCTGAGGGTACTGGATTACCCAGGATGTCGCGATTCTGTCCCACGTTGATTCCTTTATCCAGACCGGGGGAAGATGGTTTTAGAGCGACGTCAGCGGGGGAAGCAGGTGCGGTGCCTGCCAGTGACTGAAACTGCGGATCACCGGCTATATCGTCGCCACCTCCGCTCGCCAATTTATTCCATGTCGCAATATCTTTTCCTGTCTGCCCTCCCCAGTAGAAAAGGATGTCACCAGCCTTGTGGAACAGAAGATTATTGCCAATGGATAGTGGCTGATTGGTTACCGGAGCATAGACAGCAATGGGAGGCACGGAGGCTCTTGTAGCATAGAGAATGTTATTTGCTACAGTAACGTTTTTTACCCAGTTTACATTAGGATCACTTGCTAGATAAAGTTCAGCCTTGAAAGGATGACTCTTTCCCGGGTCTACCATGTTCCCAATCAGAGTGTTGTTATAGATAAGGCTGTTAGCACTATCATAGACGCTGATACCTGCTCCATCGTTTTCAAAGCAAATATTGTAGTAAACCTGATTATAGTCGCACCACTGATCAAGCTGAATTCCATTGCCATCCGGCCCATTACTTTCTTTGTTCCTGTAAGATATGTTGTAACGAATGATGTTGTAATCCCCGGTATTTTCTTGAGGCCCGGCCGAATAGATATGAATACCACTCGTTCCCTGAGAAGCCGCCCCGTTCTCAAAGACTTCATTGCCTTCAATGATGTAATAGCTGGCGTAAATTTCTATGCCGTGATGACCGTTGCCATACACTTTGTTGCCTGAAATGACAGTCTCTTTACCGGCGGCGCAATTAACTCTATCCACGGCAATTCCGTGAGTGCTGTTATTGTAGACCGTGTTGTTGGTTATAACATTCTGCATGCCGGCATTATCTCCGATCCATATACCCAGAGCATTTCCATAGACCGTGCAATCTCTAACGGTAATGTGATGACTGCCATTTGAAATGATTACACCCGCATAAGGACTCTTTGTAACGGTGAGTCCCTTGATTTCCACATAAGAGGAACCACTTATCACAACAGGACCTTCGATAACCGGAGACTCTCCATCTGCTCCTCTGATTGTTATCGGGGCAGATTCGGTGCCCTGCACTGTGATATTGAAAGACTCTTTATAGGTGCCTTCACTTCCTTTAAGGATGATTTCATCTCCGGGCTTAATTAGGCTCCAGTTGATTTTGCTCAAACCTGCTATCTGATTTGCACCGCTTACCGATACACCGGCAGGATGAACCGTCCAGGTCGTTCCAAGTGCCGGGGTTACACTGGCTAATACCAGTCCCGAGAGTACGGCAATTAAGACTGCCATATTTGTAAAGGCTAATGTCCAGATTTTTTTGCGTCTCATGTCCAATTCCTCCTTTTATTTGAGCCTGAGAGATGCCGGATCAGTGTCGAGCCACCAGATGTTCTGAGCAAACACGTTGGGGCCGAAAACCAGTATGTTAACCAGTTCGAGTTGGTGAGTAGTTTCGGAATCGGCAGACTTTTCTTCTTGTAGCATCAGGGAAAAGGTTCCCGCACTCGACCAGCCAGATCCAACCATAGCACCTCCAAGCACATAAGGCGTGTTTGCTACGTTTCCAGAGTCGTTAGGAGCCCAGACCGCCAGATAGCCAACAATCTCAGCGCCGTGAGCCACCTTTGCCAGAGCCTCTTCATGGAAAAGAGCCGCCTCGAAACCACTTGCATCAACATTACGGGTTCTGACAATCACAGGGGTTGGATCATTTTCCGTTTGAACCGTCAAGAACAACTTCGGCACTCCGGGAAATTTCCCGCTGAACTGGACCCGTATCCAGTTTCCCGTACCATTAAGGGAAAAGGTGCCTGCTTCCCAAACGCTTCCATCAGAGGGCAGATACCTTCCTTCATTAACAACGAAATACGAAGCCTTTTCGGCCGCGTGGACTCCGTTCAGGTATTTCCACTCCTTAAACCTTGCTGTAAATGATGAAGCTGAGACGGCGCTGATTTGCATCACACCCGGATCTCTTTCCTTATAAGTCGGAGGACCTAAAATTACCACAGGTTTTGAGAAAGAACTGCTCAAATAAACGGTTGTGTTTGTGCTGCCAAATGAGCCAATTCCAGAAACTGGAGAAAAAACAGCCACATTATCCGTAACAAGTGGATTGGTGCCTCTGGCTATTTCTTCTCCATCGGTAATCCCGTCACCATCAGTATCCGCCTTATAGGGGTCGGTTTTGTAAATGTTGATCTCATCCGAATCGCTCAATCCGTCTCCATCGCTATCCTTTTTTGGAATGTTAACCATAAGCTCGTCAGAATAGGGACTCTCATTTCCAAGGCTGTCGTATGCTGTGACTGCAAAATAATAAATGGCGCCATCACTAAGCCCTGAGACTGTGTAGGTAGTGACGTTACCGGCTACAATGTTCGCCGAATATGAATGACTTGCCGTGCCGTAATAGATCTTATACCCGGAAACTGGAACTGATGTGACGGGATCCCAAGCGATAGTTATACTTGCGGAAAAGGCTGTTGATGCGACGATAAATACCGAGATGAGGGCTAATACCCATTGGTAGATAGCGTAACGTTTCATGATTCACCTCCTGCTGTGATTTGCAGGAGGGGCGCCAATAGCATCTGTTCATTTAGCCTGGCAGCCCTGCAACCATACCCTCGAGGCTGAACACAACCCGGAGGGGACAGGCCAGAAGCTTTGCGCCCCACCCTTTCAAGTGGTTTGCCTTTTTCAGGCTTAACCTCGGCTCCAATTTAAGCAGAGATCATGCCAGTCATCAGTATGGCTTTATCTCAGGCCCGTTTCATAAACGCTACTCCTCATAAGCCCGCTATAAGGCTACAAAAATGCATTTTGCCTGGTTAAGGTATTTCGCAATGTAATTACATAAAAGCAATTACATTGTAATTTGTAATTGAAATCGATTTCTCCCCCATGCTATCAACTTCTCCCAATCAGGATCTTATTTGCTATGCTTAGCTTAGATGGAATTTTATTTGCAGATGAACGGGGTGTTGATAGTGCGATTGGGTCGAAAAATAATTATTAAACCCTAATCTGCAAGAAAGGTTTTAAGAGTGGAACTCCTAAGGCTTGATATTCCTTATGTGGAGATTTCAACGGGTGTATTGCCCGGGGAGGGCCTGACTAAAAGTTTTATTACACCTTTTGGTATTATCGACATAACAGCAAAAAACAATTCAAATCTTGAAATTCTGGTATCGGGAAATATCGATGGATGGACTCTGGCTCTCGGCTTAGGTGAAGAATTTGAACAGACTATTCTTTCACTTATCCGTCAGATTGTGATCAAACATTTCTATCCAGAAATTATGACATGCTCCGATATGACTTGCTCGATTGTTTCTAATCATGAACCGGGTACGGGTATGCTCAAGGTTGTTATTAACGGTTAGCTCGAGTTTGTCAAAGCATTTTGTAAGTTACTGACATCATTTAATACGTT
>CAZWJX010000037.1:0-16386 GCA_964634695.1 uncultured Syntrophobacterales bacterium
GCACAGGATAAAAAGGGGAAACATGCTGATCAGGGCGTGCTCCAGAGCGTGAATGCCGCCCATGAAGTGAAGCTGCCGTTTTTTGACAATCAGGTTCTGAATCCACGGCTCAATTTCGATCCAGAACCCTACTGTCTCGTAATGCTGAGGGGGTAGATCAAGCGTTTCCTGAGATATAACTTCCTGAGTTCTTACAGATTTCTTTTCGTAGCCAATCACTCTTTCCGTGATCTTCAGCCTGCCCAAATGCAGGTTAAAGTTACGAATCTTTCTTGATTTGAGTTCTTCCAGAATTTTCGTGTCCTTATCAATTCTGGCCATCGTATAGTACGGCGCCGAAAAAGGCCGCACCATTATGCGATGCTGGGAGAGATCTAGTTCTGTCACTTCATAGGTTTCCCCCAGATGAAGATAAACGGCTCCCGGGTGACATTCCTTAAAAGCTCTCACGCCGTCAATAAATCCGATAGTGTATGGAGCCTCGTCCGTGCCTTGCTTTAGATGAATGGTGAACCCGTCGCCCGTCTGTCTTATATCTACAGATCGGTGAGGATAGCGAGACCTGGCAAACCAGGCTCCGCCGTCCTCCTGCGTGACCATGCCGGTTACTTTTAAAAACTTCAGGGGGTCGAGCCAGTGAGGATTCTTATCAATTTCACGTGGCTGGATGGGATATTCTGCGGCGGCGCACAGGAGATGTGCCGATAGAATCTGGCGGTTTCCGGGATCGGCTACGGCTACTTCCGACTTCCCCGATAGCACGTGTTCCGGATGAGCGACCACGTATTGATCGAGCGCGTCGGGCTGAGGGATGAGAACAATCGCCGACTCCTGCCCACTTCTTCCAACCCGTCCTGCTCGCTGCCAAGTGTTCATGATGGTTCCGGGGTATCCCACGAGAACGCAAACATCCAGGTCTCCGATGTCAACTCCGAGCTCCATTGCGCTGGTGCTGATTATGCCCCGGAGTCCGCCTTTCTGCGAGAGCCTTTTTTCAATTTCGCGCCGATCCGAAGGCAGAAGGCCTGCACGGTAGGAGCTCACATATCGAGCAAGTCTCGGATAGCGCTGGCGGAAGGTGAGAAAGATTAGCTCCGTCATGCGTCGAGATCTGGTAAAGACGATCGTTTTTAGATCTGCCGATATGGCTTCGGCTAATATCCAGGAAGCCGTGACCGACAGGGGGTAATCGCTTTTAAGGAAGATAAAATGGCGGGGTGGAAGAGGTGCGGAGGATTGACTTACTAGGATAATATCTTCTTCCGGAATGCCTGTAAGCTGGGATGAGAGTTCTACAGGGTTTCCTATGGTTGCCGAAAGGAGCACGAACTGAAGAGTGGACGGCTCTTTCCGGAAACTTGCATAGAGTTCGTGAATACGTCTAAGGCGCCTTAGAATCTGTGCTACATGGCTTCCCAGAATTCCACGGTAAGTATGAATTTCATCGAATACTACAAGGCGAAGATGCTCCCACAATCGCTGCCACTTAGCATGATACGGCAGGAAAGCATAATGAAGCATATCAGGATTAGTGATGATGATGGACGGAAGGTTATCTCTTATAAGCGTTCGTTCTTTTGCCGATGTATCGCCGTCATAGACTGCTATTGTGACGCCGGGAAGCAGGCTAGAGAAAAAGGAAGATGCCGCATCGAGCTGATCACGGCTCAGAGCCTTTATGGGGAATACGAACAGAGCCTTCGCCTGAGGGTCTTTCATGAAAGCTTCGGCAAACGCCAGATAATAAATGAGCGACTTGCCGCTTGCCATGGGAGTCGATACAACCACGTGCTTTTTCTGCTTGAGAGCTGCAAGCGCTTCCGCCTGGTGTTTATAAAGGCCCCGGAATGCCTGCATCCGGCCGCTCGTCTTTACTTCAAGACTTTTGCGAAGAAGCCGGGCCAGATCTTCCGAAAGAACTTTCTCAGCGGGAACCGTTTCCGGATCTTTAGATTCAAGCACGGCGTGATGAACAATCTCCCATCGATCTTCCCGCCGGTTCGTTAGATTTTTTATAAACTGCCGAATTGCCATTTTTTAGTCCTGCGTTTATACTTATCAAGAATTGCCACCTTGATCGTCGTATCCATGAATAGAATATGTCCAAAGTTATCATGGAGGCAAGCGATGAAGCCGGAAGACCTTGTTAAGAATGTTATGTGGTTCGGGCATGATGCCATATGTATCAAAGGATCGCAGACGATTTTCTTTGATCCTTACGAACTTTCCGGAAATCCACCGAAAGCCGATATAATTCTTATAAGCCATGAACATTTTGATCACTGCTCGCCGCAGGACGTTGCCAAAATTCAGAAGCCGGACAGTGTGATAGTAACCGACAAGGCGTCGGCCGGAAAACTTTCCGGCGACATAAAAGTGGTCAAGCCCGGTGATAGGATCACCGTGAAAGGGGTCACCATTGAGGTGCATCCTGCGTATAACACTAACAAGCAATTTCATCCTCGCAGTGCCGGTATGCTTTCATTCGTTGTGGAAATGGACGGCATCAGATATTACCACGCCGGTGATTCGGACTTTATCCCTGAAATGAAGACCCTTAAGGTTGATGTGGCCTTCCTTCCTGTGTCCGGCACCTACGTTATGACGGCTAAAGAAGCCGTTGAGGCGGCCCGTGCTATAAAACCTAAGGTTGCTGTTCCTATGCATTACGGATCGATTGTGGGCTCTTCTAAGGATGCCGAAAGCTTTGCGAAAGAACTTGAAGGTGAAATCCCGGTGGTAATTTTAAAAAAAGCCTGAACCGAGCTGAACACATGATTCCTCTTTACCGTGATGCTTACGCCAAGGGCGTTCTGAAGGAGAGAGTGGAACGTGCTCTCTCCTGGATGACAAAGTGCACGCTCTGCCCTCGAATGTGCAAAGTCAATCGCCTTGAGAATCAGAAGGGCAGGTGCCTCCTCGGCAGGTATGCCGTTGTGGCAAGTTATGGGCCTCATTTCGGGGAAGAATCGCCTCTTGTAGGTAGGAACGGGTCGGGAACCATTTTCTTTGCCGGTTGCAATCTGGGATGTATCTTCTGTCAGAACTACGACATAAGCCACACGAGCGACGGTTACGTTGTTTCTCCGGCACAGCTTGCCGAAATCATGCTGGAACTCCAGCGCATGGGCTGTCACAATATAAACTTTGTGACTCCGAGCCATGTTATTCCGCAGATTCTGGAAAGCCTTCCGTATGCCGTCGAAAAAGGACTCAATGTGCCTCTTGTTTACAACTCTAGCGGCTATGATCGGGTGGCGGCTCTGAAACTACTGGATGGAATCGTGGATATTTACATGCCCGATTTTAAATTCTGGGATCCGGCGCTTAGCAAAAGGTGGTGTGATGCTGATGATTATCCCGATCGTGCTCGATCTGCGTTGAAAGAAATGCATCGTCAGGTGGGAGATTTGATCATTGAAGATGGGATTGCCGTAAGAGGGCTCCTTGTGAGACACCTTGTAATGCCCGGTTTTCTCGAAGATACGAGGCAGATTCTGAAATTCATAGCCGAAGAGATTTCGCCCAATACTTACATCAACGTGATGGATCAGTATCGTCCCATGGGAGAACTTCTTGAAAAGCGAGAGTGGGATGAGATCGACAGGAATCTTTTAAGAATGCTGAGACACGATGAATATCTCGCCGCTCTTCGGATGGCTCAGGAGTTTGGGCTCTACAGAATTGATGATCGGCGGAGTATCTTCAAGTGGCTCTTTCGAGAACGTTAACAGAACCCTTCAGACATATCTTCGCTGTAGGTGACATTCATGGACATGTGAGGAAGCTAAGGGAACTTCTTGCAGAAATTCCCTTAGACCTGAGTCGGGACTTTTTGATTTTTCTGGGAGACTATATTGATCGTGGTCCTGCATCTAGGCAGGTTGTGGACACTATTATAGAACTGGCGTGGCAGAGCGACAGAGTTATATGTCTCAGGGGAAATCACGAACAGATGTTTCTTGATTTTCTCAATGGAGCCGATCCGCTCCTGTATCTTTTTAACGGCGGCAGAAGGACTCTCGAAAGTTACGGCTACGAGGAAGATCCGGACGGACGTTACCGTGTTTATGTGCCGTATAAGCATCTGGACTTTTTACGCTCTCTCCCCTATCTTGTTGAGACAGATGAGTATATCTTTGTTCACGCAGGACTTCGCCCCGGAGTGCCGCTGGCCGAACAGACAGAAGAGGATCTCCTGTGGATCCGACATGAATTTATCTATGCACCATGCGAGCTGGGTAAAAAGGTGATTTTTGGACATACTCCTTTCTACGAGCCTCTCGTGCTGGATGATAAAATCGGCATTGACACAGGAGCCGGCTATGGTCGAAAGCTTACTTGTGTGCAACTTCCGGAAGAAATTTTCTACTTTGTATGGTAGTGTAGGGTCTTGCACTTTTTAAAGAGGAGAGGCGTAAAACTATGGCCAGGATTGATGCGTTCTTCAAACTTATGCACGAATATAATGCTTCAGACCTTCACCTGGTTGCAGGACAACAGCCCGTTCTTCGAATTCACGGTGATCTGGAAAGAGTCCGTTATAAGGTGCTTGATAACGATGATCTGCGTGCAATGCTTTATGAAATTACGCCGGAAGAAAAGATAAAAGAATTTGAAGAGACCGGAGACGTTGATTTTGCCTATGAGATTCCGGGGCTGGGTCGGTACAGAGCCAATTATTTCATGCATAAGGACGGCATAGGTGCGGCTTTTCGAGAAATCCCGCAGGAGATCAAAACGATTGACCAGCTGGGACTGCCACAGGTGCTCAAACGGTTGGCTCTGCTCCCACGAGGTCTTGTGCTCGTTACGGGACCGACGGGTAGTGGTAAGTCCACCACTCTGGCTGCAATAATTGACGAAGCTAACCGTATGAGAAAGGATCATATAATCACCATCGAAGATCCTATAGAGTTCGTCCATGTAAGCAAGAATTGTGTTATCAGCCATCGGGAAGTGGGGACTCATACGAGATCCTTTGCCAAAGCACTGCGGGCAGCTCTTCGTGAAGACCCGGACATAATTCTCGTTGGAGAAATGAGAGACCTCGAGACCATACGGCTTGCCATTGAAGCTGCGGCTACAGGCCATCTGGTTTTTTCCACTCTGCATACGGAATATGCATCTAAGACTGTCAACAGGATCATCGAGGTATTTCCGACGGATGAGCAGGAGCAGATAAGACAAATGCTGGCCGACGCTCTCCGGGCTGTGGTATCACAGACCCTGCTTAAGAGATCTGATAAACCGGGTCGAGTGGCTGCTGTGGAGATTCTCATTGCGACTCACGGTGTTCGGGCCATGATCAGAGAGAAGAAAACTCAGCATTTGCTGTCGGCCATTCAAACCGGCAAAAAATACGGCATGCAGAGTCTTGACGACTCAATTATGGAACATCTCCAGGCGGGTCGCATCTCGCCTCAGGAGGCCTATATGAAGTGTGCTAATAAAGAAATGTTCCGTCCATACTTGACGGACCTACCTCTAGATTTTACAGAGGTTGTTTAAAAAGGATGTGATCATGAGAAGAGAAGAGCTCGATTTTTTGCTAACTAATATTTTGGATGAGTATCCTCATCTTTCGGACATCAACTTTACTGTAGGACATCCGCCTCAGGCGGAGGTTGATGGCCAGCTTCGCCCGGTTTTGCTCGGATTTGGAATAAAGGAACTTCTTCCATATCATACTGAACAGATTGCTCTTGCGTTGATAGGTAGGAATCGTCGTTTGATACAGCATCTTATCACCCATGGTTCGGCAGACCTTTCCTATCATATTCCCGGCAAGGCCAGATTTCGTGTGAGTGTGTTTTCCCAGCAGGGGCATCTCTCAATTGTGATGAGACAGTTGCCTACGCGGGTTCCGTCTATTGAGGAGATGAAGCTTCCACCTGTTCTTAAAGAAGTCGCCAGGGAGAAAAACGGCATTGTGATTGTTACCGGTGCTACAGGAAGTGGTAAATCTACGACGCTTGCAGCTATTATCAATGAAATAAATTTAAATTTTCCGGTTCATGTGATCACTCTGGAAGACCCGGTTGAATTCGTTCATAAGCCGATAAGAGCAACCTTCAACCAGCGTGAACTGGGGGTTGATTTTGATACTTACGCAAACGGTCTTCGGGCAGCCCTTCGTCAGGCGCCGAAGGTCATTCTCGTTGGCGAGATGAGAGACAGGGAAACGGCGGAAATCGCTCTTACTGCCTGCGAAACGGGTCACCTGGTTCTTACCACCCTTCATACCATAGACGTTGCACATACGGTAAACCGACTCATAGGCATGTTTGAACTGGAAGAGGAACGCCTCATCAGAATACGCCTCGCTGAGTCTTTGCGCTGGATCATATCTCAGAGGTTACTTCCAAAGGTCGGTGGCGGCAGAATTGCGGCTTTCGAAATTATGGGGAGCGACCTCAGAGTGAGAGAATCCATTGTTCATGGCGAAGCTGAGGGCCGAAGTTTCTACGAGATGATGGAACAGAGAAGACCTTTTGGGTGGACAACCTTCGATGCCTGGATTCTCGATCTTTATAAAGACGGGCTGATCACGGAAGAAACTGCCATCGCCTATGCTTCACAGAGAGCTGTAGTGAAGCGGGGTATTGATAACATTAAAGCAGCCCGTGGTGAAAAGACGACAGATATTGAAGGCCTTCAGATTGATGTCGATTATTCCAAGCGAGTCTTGAGATGAGCGTTTCACGAATAGATTTGAGCCTTTATCTTGTCACGGATAGAGAAATTCTTAGAGGGCGTTCTCTTCTTGAAGCAGTGGAAGGGGCTTTAAGAGGAGGCGTGACGGTTCTGCAGTATAGAGAAAAATACGCTTCTACTCGTACAATGGTCGAACAGGCCGGGGCTCTCCGGGATCTTTGCCGGTCTTACGGAGTGCCCTTACTCATTAACGACCGTCTGGACATTGCCCTTGCCGTGGACGCCGACGGAGTTCATCTGGGACAGGATGACATGCCTGTGTCAATAGTCCGCCGACTGCTGGGCTCTGATAAGATAATCGGCCTTACGGTTCACAACGAAGAAGAACTTGCCGAAGCCGAAACTCTGCCCGTGGATTATGTTTCATTTGCGCCCGTTTTTGCGACAACGACCAAGCCCGATCACAGAGATCCGCTTGGTATCGGCGGTGTGGCTTATCTTGCATCCAGAACGGAACTTCCCTGTGTGGCGATAGGCGGTATCAAAGAACATCATCTCGAAGAACTCTTAAAAACCGGCATAGATGGCGTCTGTGTTGTGTCGGCCATCCTCGGATCGGAAAACCCGGAAGAGGCAGCCCGAAGGTTCATTTCGTTATGGAAACAAAAAAAGGTCTGACTCTGGCAGATACCGGCGAATTCGGCTTTGTGGACATTCTTAGCTCCAGGTTTGGCAAAAATCTCCCATCAGATGTTGTAATCGGAATTGGAGACGATGTGGCCGTTCTGGATGTAGGCGGAAGTGATTACCTTCTTGCTACCTGTGATTCTCAGGTGTCCGATGTTCATTTCCCTCGAGACCTCATACCCCCCTACGATCTGGGCTGGCGTATAGTTGAAGTCAACATAAGCGATATTGCTGCCATGGGCGGTATGCCAAGGTGGGCTCTGGTCGGGCTTAACGTTTCAGCACAAACATCCCTGGATTTTCTTGAAGAGTTTTATTCAGGCATTGGTGATGCTCTTTCGCACGTGGGGGCCTGTCTAGTAGGAGGAAACTGTGCCAGAACCCGTGAAGAAATGGTCATTGACCTTTTTCTCATGGGCACTGTGCCCAGAAAAGCGCTTATTACCAGAAGGGGAGCATCACCTGGCGATGTGATCTTTGTTACAGGAAGTCTCGGTAAGGCTCGAGCCGGCCTCGAGGTTGTCCTTGGAGAGGTCTCGAAAACTGGACGACTTGAGAACGCAATTTTCGATCGAGCCAAGGAGTTTTTCTTTCGCCCTCAAGCCAGACTCCGTGAAGGGCAGATGCTGGCCGGATCAGGTTTTGTGACGGCCATGATAGATGTAAGTGACGGTCTTCTTCAGGATGTTAGACATCTGGCGAGAGAGAACGGACTTGATGCCGTGCTGGATCTTACAAAAATTCCCGTCGATCCTGTTTGCGTCGAAGTTGCAAAAGCTGTGGAACAGGATCCGTTGGTGTGGGCTGTTACCGGTGGCGAAGATTATGAGCTTCTTTTTGCAGTCACGGGAGAGCGAGCTGGCGAGTTTATTCAGTCCTATGAAAATAACAGGATTACCGCCATAAGCGGGGAGGGGAAGGAAATAGTTCCTGTTAACGCCATCGGGCGTTTCGAAAAGGGAAGTGGTAAGGTTTTGCTGCGGTATGAGAGCGGGAGGCTTGTTCCTTCCGATGTTTTTGCCTCAGGAAGCGGATGGGATCATTATAAATGAAAGATTGCTTCGTCGCTTCGCTCCTCGCAATGACTCTTTTTGGCTGTCATTGCGAGGCCACGAAGTGGCCGTGGCAATCCCCTCTCTCGGTCATTGCGAGCCCGCCAAAGGCGGGCGTGGCAATCTCACTAAGGAAGACAATGAGAGATTGCTTCGTCGTCCGCCAGAGGCGGACTCCTCGCAATGACGTAGAAAAAGGACAATGACGAGATTGCTTCGTCGCTTCGCTCCTCGCAATGACTCTTTTTGGCTGTCATTGCGAGGCCACGAAGTGGCCGTGGCAATCCCCTCTCTCGGTCATTGCGAGCCCGCCAAAGGCGGGCGTGGCAATCTCACTAAGGAAGACAATGAGAGATTGCTTCGTCGTCCGCCAGAGGCGGACTCCTCGCAATGACGTAGAAAAAGGGCAATAACGAGATTGCTTCGTCGCTTCGCTCCTCGCAATGACACATTAAGGTAGCTCTCGTGCTCCCAATGGCAGAGTGGAAAAGGGTTCGTTAGGACACGTCAGGAATAAACCATTCATGCAGTTTCAGTAACCGTAAAGGTGGGAACAAATGAGCAATCCACGTCATCTACCAAAAGTAATGACAATTGCAGGATCCGATTCTGGTGGCGGTGCCGGTATTCAGGCGGATTTAAAAACCTGTTCGGCCCTTGGAGTTTACGCCACAACCGTTATCACGGCTCTCACAGCTCAAAACACTGTATCCGTGAAATCCATCTTTCCTGTCGACCCATCCTTTGTTACCGAGCAGATTGATGCCATAATGGAAGACATTGGAACAGATGCGGCAAAAACCGGAATGCTTGATAGAAAAGAAATTATCCACGCAGTTGCCGAATCGGTAAAAAAATGGCGCATTGAAAAACTGGTGGTTGATCCTGTTATGGTGGCAAAGAGTGGAGATTTTCTCCTGAAATCCGACGCTGTAGATACCCTCATCGGTGAGCTTTTACCTCTTGCTTATGCCGTAACCCCAAACGTGCCCGAGGTGCAGAGAATTCTTGGTGGTGTGGTCATTGGTTCTGTGGAAGATATGAAAATGGCAGCGGAACGTATCCATCGGCTTGGGCCAAAGTATGTGGTGATTAAAGGAGGCCACATGGCCGGGGATAAAGTGGTTGACCTGTTGTACGATGGAAAAAGATTCCTGACTTTTGAAAGTCCCCGCATTCGCTCAAGAAATACTCACGGAACCGGTTGCACCTTTTCTGCTGCAATCGCAGCCTTTCTGGCAAAAGGACTTGAAACGGAGGAAGCCGTAGCAAAGGCAAAGCAGTATGTTTTTGAAGCCATGGTGGAAGGTTTGCCTGTCGGAAAGGGGCACGGACCACTTCACCATTTTCACGGATTCAGGAACTGGGATGGATAAAAGCAATGATGGAAAAGAGTGTCTGGATTCAGGTCGGGGAAGGCAGAGAAAAAATAAAGCTGGAAGGGCGACTTTATTTAGCAGAATCGGGATTACTCCCAAATAGGGGAGTGGTTATATGCCATCCTCATCCTCTCTACGGTGGCGATATGGATAACGGCGTTGTTATCGCCATTCAGCGCGCTTTTGCCGGTGAGGGCTTCAGCACTCTGAGATTCAATTTTCGTGGTGTAGGTGCAAGTGGTGGAAGTTACGACGACGGAGTTGGAGAAGTGGACGATCTGGTGGCGGCCTGTGGTTTCATGAGGGATCACGGCGTTAGTGAGCTTTTCGGAGCCGGCTATTCCTTTGGAAGCTGGATTTTGCTGAGAGGATATCATCGGGAAAATTTCAAAGGTCTCGTGCTAGTTTCTCCCCCTTTGGGGGTGATGGATTTCAGGGAATTAGAACTCCCGTCAACTGTTCCCTGTCTTATCATTTCTGGATCCAGGGATGAATTTTGCCCAATGGGACAGCTCGAAGCGTGGATTAACAAAGAAAAATCGTCCCTCAACAAGGCCCGGCACCATATAATTGAAGGAGAAAACCACTTTTTCTGGCGGAGTCTTGATAAACTTGGTGAGATTGTCAGGAAAGAGATAAAACTATGGTCAAAAGAATAGCGATGTTTGCTTTCCAGAAAGATTAAAAGATGCTTTAAACTCGTTCATAAAGATGGACTTTCAAAGAATGAGCCCGTTCGAAAAAACTGATTTAATGGATGACAACAGGTTATTTCATGTAGAGCTTGGACGGGTAAAGGGAAGTCATTGCGAGACAGCCATTTTCCTTCACGTCATTGCGAGGCCACCATTTTCCTTTACGTCATTGCGAGGCCACGAAGTGGCCGTGGCAATCTCTTTTTACCACAACAGAGAGATTGCTTCACTTTGCTCGCAATGACACAAAAAGTACAAAAATATAATAAACACACTTGTATGATATCAGGAGACAAGAGTGAAAAGTTCTGATGAGCTCGCTATAAAAACTGCAGAATGTATCATCAATGCTCGGTATCTTACGGTTCTCACGGGAGCTGGTGTTTCGGCTGAAAGTGGTATTCCCACCTTTCGAGGGAAAGACGGCCTGTGGAATCGTTATCGTCCCGAAGAGCTTGCCACGCCTGAGGCGTTTGAAAGAGATCCCGAAACCGTGTGGAGATGGTATGCCTGGAGAATGGAACGTGTATGGGCTGCACAGCCAAACCCGGCTCATATCGCCTTTAAAGAACTGGAGGACCTGGGAATTTTGAAGGCTCTCATTACTCAAAATGTGGACGATCTTCATGAAAGGGCCGGTAGCACCAGAGTCCTTCACATGCACGGGAGTCTTAGAGTGGTTAGATGTGTGGTCTGTCAGAGGTCTTACTTTCTGGAAAAGCCCCCCGTTGTTCCTCCTCTTCCACGATGCGAAGGATGTGGAGGAATTGTAAGGCCGGGCGTGGTATGGTTTGGTGAAGCTATTCCTGAAGATGTCCTTCAACAAGCTTTTTATGAAGCTTCTTTAAGTGATGTCATGATAGTAGCAGGGACCTCGGCCATAGTTTATCCCGCCGCAGGACTACCGCTGATAGTAAAGCGTAACGGCGGTGTTATTATAGAAATAAATCCTGAAGAAACTCCTCTGACTCGCAATGCTGATATAAGCTTCCGAAATAAGGCGGGAGACGCAATGGAAATAATACTTTCTCACGTCAGGTCTATTAGAGCCAGCATTTTTTGACTTTTCCCGCCAGCGTTTAAATCTTGCCTCTATGTGTCAAACCATCTATGAATAGCTGATCCGGCATTCTTGACATAAGAAAATAACAGACGTAAACATCTAAACTTGAAAGAGGGATGAACGTTATTCCTTTAGAGGTGATGTTTTGGTGAAAAATCATGTTCTGGAAAATGAGGAATATTACGTGATCGAAGAAGGTCGTTCTGGGAAAATGTATAAAGGCCTTACTTCTGCGGAAGTTGAAGAAAGTCGCCGTAAATATGGCTCGAACATTTTAACCCCTCCCCCCGGCGAACCGTGGTGGAAGCTTTATCTCGAAAAATTCAACGACCCCATAATTAGAATTCTTATCATCGCTGCTGTTATCGCAACGGGGGTGGGGATTTTCGAAGGCAACTATTCCGAGGGAGTCGGGATTATCATTGCCATACTCCTGGCAACCACAATGGCCTTTTACAACGAGTTTCAGGCAAAGAAGGAATTCGAGATTTTGAACAGGGTTAACGATGACGTTCCCGTGAAGGTCATGCGGGATGGTCTGTATGGAACGGTCCCTAAAAAAGATCTTGTGGTTGGCGATCTGGTAATCTTGGAAACTGGTGAGGAAGTGCCGGCTGACGGCGAATTGGTTGAAGCCGTATCTTTCAGAGTGGATGAATCATCTCTTACGGGTGAGTCAAAGCCGGTCAAGAAGATGTCTCGCACAGAGGCTGAAAACAGGCCTTTAGAAGAGAGCACCTACCCGGTTTATAAAGTCCTCAGAGGGACCACGGTTAAAGATGGATATGGGAAAATGGTTGTTACTGAGGTGGGTGATTTTACAGAGATCGGGAAAATTGCTAAGCCTCCGTCTGAAGAGTCTGTGGAAACTCCTTTGAATATCCAGCTAAGCAGGCTAAGCAAGGTCATAGGCGTATTCGGCTTTTCAGTTGCAGCGTTAACGTTTGCCGCTCTTGTAAAGAGAGGCATTATTACAAAAGAGCTGTCTCTGGATGCAGGACAGTGGTTTTTCGTTTCATTTCTCATCCTTGGCATACTGGTAATGCTGTCCAGAGTATGGATTCCCATTTTTTATGATGCTCTGGAACTGCTTGGCAAAAACATCAGGCGCACTGAAGAAGGTGGACTGAGAGGGTGGGGTAAGGCCATTGCTGCAGGACTGGGAATATCAATTGCAGGGCTGGGCATCGGTCTTCTTACAGGATTGATAAAGGGATCGCCCGCAAACTGGCTTCCATATCCTGTTATGGAGGAATTTCTTCGATACTTCATGATATCCGTGACAATCATTGTAGTATCCGTTCCCGAAGGATTGCCCATGAGCGTAACTCTCAGCCTTGCTTACAGCATGCGAGAGATGATGAAATCTAAAATGCTGGTTCGCCGTATGCACGCCTGCGAAACCATAGGAGCTACAACAGTTATATGCACGGACAAAACCGGCACTCTGACAATAAACGAAATGCGAGTTTACAGGGCAATCTTCCCTGTAATGGATGAAAAAGCTTTGCTGGATGAGTCTGATAAGGTTAGGTCTCGCATTATCGAAGCAGTCACGGCAAATACTACGGCTAATCTCAGCAAGGTTTCAGAAACGGAAGTTTCTCCCGTGGGCAACCCGACGGAATGCGCTTTGCTTTTGTGGTTACATGAGAACGGCGTGGATTACAGCCATTTTCGGGAAAAGTTTTCCGTTTATTACCAGTGGCCCTTTAACACTGATCGAAAATATATGGCGACTCTGGGTAAATCGTGGATTGACGGCAAACTGGTGTTACATGTAAAAGGGGCGCCTGAAATCATCCTTGATAGATGCACAAAAATCCTTACCTCCAAAGGTATTGAACCGCTGTCTCCTTACAGAAAAGCGATCGATGAAGAACTTCAGGGCTATCAGAAGCGAGGCATGCGCACTCTGGGGTTTGCTTACAGACATTATGACCTTCTGGATGTTTCTGATAATCAGGAAGCGAAAGAAATAAGTCAGCTCGCTAGCGATATGATCTGGCTTGGTTATGTTGCCATAATTGATCCGGTAAGGAAAGATGTGGCCGAATCTATAAAATTGTGTCGGCAGGCAGGGATAGACATAAAGATAGTAACCGGGGATAATCCCTATACTGCGAAGGAAATCGCTGTTCAGGCCGGGCTGTTGAATGACGGAGAAGATGAGGCCTACCATCTTACAGGAGCGCAATTCAACCAGATGGATGAAAAGGAAGCGCTGGAAATAGTTCCTCGACTGAAGATTCTTTCAAGAGCCCGTCCAATGGACAAGTTCCGGCTGGTTCATCTGCTACAGAAAAGGGGAGAGATCGTAGCCGTTACGGGCGACGGTGTTAACGATGTTCCGGCGTTACTTCAGGCTCATGTCGGTCTTGCAATGGGAAAATCGGGAACTCATGCTGCCAGAGAAGCAAGCGATATTATCCTTCTTGATGATTCATTCCATAGTATCACTAACGCAGTTATGTGGGGGCGTTCTCTTTACCAGAACATACAGAAATTCATTTTATTTCAACTCACCATAAATGTTACTGCTCTATTTGTCGCTCTGATTGGGCCTTTTATCGGGGTCAAGATCCCTTTGACTATAGCCCAGATGCTCTGGGTAAATCTTATCATGGATACTTTTGCTGCTCTGGCTCTTGCTACAGAACCTCCTCATCGTGAAGTGATGTATCGTCCTCCACGAGATCCCAGAGCTTTCATACTTAAGAAAGATATGGTGACCAGAATGTTCATAACGGCTTCTGCTTTTCTGGCTTTTTGTTTGTGGTACCTGAGATATATTCAGAGCGATGGCAAAGTGGACGCATATGAACTGACAAAGTTTTTCACATGGTTTGTCATGTTACAGTTCTGGAATTTGTTTAATGCCAGATGCTTTGGTCTGAACAGTTCGGTATTTTCCGGCATGCTGAAAAACAAATGGTTTGTAGCAATTGTTGCAGTCATATTCATCGGTCAACTGGTTGTGGTTCAGTTTGGGGGAGAATTCTTCCGCACCGTTCCGCTTTCTATTAAAGACTGGGCGTTTATTGTTGCTCTTTCTTCTGTTGTTCTGTGGATCGGGGAAATATGGAGGTGGATCGAAAGAGTGAGATCGAAAAATGTTTTGAGCGGAACCCCCCGGGAAGGAATGTTAAGAAGCTAAAATTACAGGCAGCTATTTTTGTAAATATGCTTTGCGATGACTTTTTGGGTCATTGCGAGGAGCGAAGCAAAACTTTCGTGTCATTGCGATGAGTCTACTTGTGGTGGACGGCGAAGCAATCTCGTCATTACGATGACTTTTTCCTGTCATTGCGAGGAGCGAAGCGACGAAGCAATCTGTCGCTTTGTTCCTCGCCATGACTCTTTTTGGCTGTCATTGCGAGGCCACGAAGTGGCCGTGGCAATCTCATGAAAAAGACAATGGCGAGATTGCTTCACCCTTCGCTTGCGCTCGGGCTCGCAATGACACATTTGCCTACGGAGGCCACGCAATGACTACATAATATTGCCATTTCTGTGCAAAAGGGCCATTTGTTGGTTTATGCACAACTGAACACCTAATTTACAAAAGAATTGGCGGAGTTGTGATGCTCAGTATCGAAGAAAGACTGATTCCTTACAAGACATCTGACCTTCCAGAGGGACCCTATCTGGTTTTTGCTCCCCATCCTGACGATGAAACTTTCGGCATGGGAGGAACAATTGCGCTTGCGGCTGGCTGTGGGATTAAAGTTTATACTGTGATTGTAACTACAGGATCTCAGGGGGGTGATAAGGATACCAGACGTGCCGAGGCTCTGGCGGCGGGAAACATCCTGGGAATAGAAAAGATTATATTCTGGGACGTCGAAGACAGGCAGGTGGAAAAATCGAGAAAAACCATCACCAGAGAACTCTTCGCAGTATTAAACACCCTGAGGCCCCGAACCATTTTCCTGCCGTCCCCCTTTGAACCTCATCCGGATCATAGAGCTACAACAATGCTCATCTGGGAAAATCTGAAAGAACAGGTTTTCAATGGAGCAATCTGGCTTTATGAAATAGTGAAGCAGGGCGAAATCAACAGGCTGATAGATATTACTCCTGTTATAGAGACCAAAAAGAAAGCGATCCGAGCTTACGAAAGCCAGCTAAAGGAACGGCCGTACGAGGACATTGTGATCGCTCTTAATAGAGCTAGAGCCTTCAGCCTGCCGACCGATACAACCTTCGCCGAAGGATTCTATGCGCTGGAACCTCATGAAAGTCCCTTTGATGTGTTGAGAACTCTGAGGCACTACTATGATGGACTGGAAACGATAGAGAATTTTCCCCTGGTCTCCATAATCGTCAGGACAAAGGATCGCCCGTATCTACTTAAGGAAGCGCTCGAAAGTCTTGCATGGCAGACCTATCCCAGGGTTGAGGCTGTAGTGGTTAACGATGGAGGCGAAGACGTAGAAGCTCTGGTTAAAAGTTTTGAAGGCAAAATTCCCCATGTGGTCTATATCCGGAATGAAACGACCAGAGGGCGAGCTCATGCCGCCAATGTGGGTCTTAGCGCTGCACACGGCGAATGGGTGGGATTACTTGACGATGATGACCTTTTTGAGAGCAATGCCTTAACCGTTCTTATGTGGTATGGAAGGACGGCTTCTGTTGTTTATGGCCAGGTCGAACTGATAGAGCCCCTCCCTGACGGAACGAACAGACATCTTGGTCTTTTCGGAAGGGAGTTCTCACGGGAGGCTCTCTTTATAAACAACTACATTCCCACGTGCGGGCTTCTTTTTAAGAGAGAAATTGCTCTTGAAATAGGTGGCTTCGATGAAACTTTTGATCGGCTGGAAGATTGGGACTTCATTTACCGTCTGGCA